>JAZQUT010000018.1:0-28441 GCA_045631405.1 Acutalibacteraceae bacterium
TGACCTTCTTTCAAGAGTTCACGGTTCAGGTATGTTCACTCGTGGTCAGACTCAGGTTCTTTCAATTGCAACACTTGGTACTGCTCGCGATGCACAGATGCTCGATGGTATTGATGAAGATGTAGAAAAGAGATACATCCACCACTACAACTTCCCTTCATACTCAGTTGGTGAAACCAAGCCCTCAAGAGGTCCCGGCAGACGCGAAATCGGTCACGGTGCACTTGCCGAAAGAGCTCTTCTCCCCGTTATTCCTTCCATGGAAGAATTCCCCTACACAATCCGTGTTGTTTCCGAAGTTCTTTCTTCAAACGGTTCAACATCTCAGGGTTCAGTTTGCGGTTCAACTCTTGCTCTTATGGCAGCAGGTGTTCCCATTAAAGCTCCCGTTGCAGGTATCTCCTGCGGTCTTATTTCCGAAGGCGACCGTTTCATGACAATGGTTGATATTCAGGGTCTTGAAGACTTCTTCGGTGATATGGACTTCAAGGTTGCAGGTACAAAGAACGGTATCACTGCAATTCAGATGGACCTTAAGGTTCATGGTCTTACTCCCGAAATCATCAAAGAAGCATTCCAGAAAACACACGATGCTCGTATGTATATCCTTGATGAAATTATGCTTCCCTGCATCGCAGAACCCAGAGCAGAGCTTTCCAAATATGCTCCCAAGCTTCTCACAACAAAAATTGATGTTGAGAAAATCGGTGATGTTATCGGTAAACAGGGTAAAGTTATTCAGAAAATCTGTGCAGAATGCAACTGTAAGGTTGATGTTGAAGAAGATGGTACAATCTTCGTTACAGCAGTTGACATTGAAGATGCTAACCGCGCTCTTGATATCATCAACACAATTGCAAATGACCCCGAAGTTGGCGCAATTTACAAAGGTGTTGTTACAAGACTTATGTCCTTCGGCGCATTCGTTGAAATCGCTCCCGGTAAGGAAGGCCTTGTTCACATTTCCAAGCTTGATGTTAAGAGAACAGAAAAGGTTGAAGACTGCGTAAACATTGGCGATGAAGTAATCGTTAAGGTTACTGAAATTGATGACCAGGGCAGAATTAACCTTTCAAGAAGAGATGCTCTTATTGAGGTTGAAGGTCTTGTTCCTGAAAACGATGACGAACCCGAAAGAGAAAGACGTCCTCGCCGCAACAATTTCCACAAACGCGACAAAAGAGACTAATTCTTAAACAAACAAATCCCTCGCAACAGTTAAGTTGCGAGGGATATTTTTTATATTCGATTTATAAAAGACCTTTTATGCTTTCGGTTATTTTCTTTGCAATATATGGGTTATTCATTGTATAAATATGAATTCCGTCAACGCCATTGGAAACCAAATCAACAATCTGGTCAATTGCAAATGCAATACCTGCATCCACAAGGGCTTCAGGTCTGTCCTCATACTTCTGAATCATTTTAACAAATTTTCTCGGAAGACTTGCACCACACATTGATACCATACGTTCAATCTGATTTTTATTTGTAACTGGCATAATACCTGCAGAAATAGGAACGTTTATTCCTGCAATATCGCACCTGTTACGGAAGCGATAGAAATATGAATTATTAAAGAAAAGCTGAGTTACAATGCTCTGAGCACCACAGTCAACCTTGTTTTTAAGGTTAGCTATATCAACCTTGCCGTTGGGTGCTTCAAAATGAGTTTCAGGGTAGCCTGCAACGGAAACACCAAAATCGCCCTTTGAGTGAATATATGAAACCAATTCATTAGCATACATAAAATCAGTTTTAGGCTCAAAGTCAGGGTTTTTATCACCACGAAGAGCAAGAATATTTTCAATATTATGCTCCTTGAGTTCATTTAAAACTCTGTCAACATCCTCTTTTGTTGAGTTAACGCAGGTAAGATGCGCCATAGCCTCAATGCCGTATTTATTCTTAATAAGAGAAGCTATATCGCAGGTGTAATTATTTGCAGAAGAGCCTCCTGCGCCATAAGTTACGCTTATATAGTCAGGTCTTAAATTCTGAAGCTCTGCAATTGTATTATAAACGGTTTCAACAGAGCCTGTTTTTTTAGGAGGAAAAACCTCAAAAGACAAAACCGTTCTGTCACTATTAAAAAGAGAAGAAATTTTCAATATTCTCTTCCTTTCCAAAAAATTAATTGGATTTCTTTTTGATGTATTTTATCAATGCAAATATTGACGCTCCGAGTAATGCAAAAACCACTACCGTCATCATAAATTTAATAGGAATTACATCATAAATCTTGTCCCCAAGAAGTGTTATAAGAAGAATTCTCGGCATAACACCAAAGAAGGATATGAGAATATATCTAAGATATCCCATATTACTTGCACCGAAGAACAGGCTAACAAAGTCAATGGGAAAAACTGGCAAGAGCCTTGCAACATAAAGATATGGTGTTTTCTTATCACGAAGCTCTATGATTTTCTCGCCCTTTTTGGACTGTCTGAGCTTTTTCTCGACCCTTTCGCCACCTAAAAACTTACCGATAAAATAGGTTATATTAAGCTCAGCGAAAAGACCGATTGCATTTACTATAAGTCCGGGAACAAAATCAAACGCCATTCCTACAGCCATATATAACACCGATGCAGGAATTACGAAAACTATGGCTTTAAGCGAATAAACACCCACAACTGCAGCACCTGCTTCAAAAATGGTGTTTGTTTTTTCAACAAGAGCACGGACATCTATATTCACAAGGTCGTTATATTTAAAAATTATGACAAAAAGAATCGCAAGCACAAGCGCTGCTCTTATGCCGATACCAACGGCACGCTTTATTTTATTATTCATAGTGCCGTCCTTTCACAAGATTATAAGTTAATATGTACCAGCTCTCCACCCTGCTCTCTTGATTTGTCAGCAAGGAAAATAACCTTGTGACCGGGAACAGAATCGTAAATTGATGTGCAGGAAATAGAATGGCTTTCGCCTCTCTGGAAATTGATGAAATCCTCTGTAAGTCTTTCATCGCCACCACTATGACCCTCGCCTGAAATATGGCTCATATCAATAGTTTCTTTATCGAAATAATTTGCTCTTGCAGGATTTTGAGTTCTTACCTCAATGAAGGCATGCTCAAACTCGCCGTAAATCTCGCCCTTTGTACCAATTACACGGATTGTTCTCAAGGGCTCGGGTGAGCCACCAACCATATTATGAGTTCCTGTTGCACCACTCTTGAAATTAACAAGAACGCTCTGATGATCAACAACATCGTTGTCGCATTTGAAAATGCATCTGCCGTATTCGCTACGAGTAAGAAGCTCTCTCCTCTGCTCATCTGTAGGATTTTCGATATCTTCAATATCGCGCCACACATAAACTGTCCATTCATTGGGATGGTCAAGATAAAGTCTTTTTGCGCTGAAATCGCAGAAATCAACTCTGGGGCAATCCACAAGACAACGAGTACCTGATTCCTCAGGAGCGTTTTCAGGAGTAAACTGCATTTTTGCGCCAACGGAAGAAACGCTGACAGGCTTGTCCTCCCCCATTAACCACATCATAATGTCAAGGTCGTGACAGCATTTCGCAAGAAGCATTGATGTATGGCATTTTTCAGAGTTAGCCCATTTACCTCTTACAAAGGATGTTGAAAGATGGTGATAGCTTACATTTTCAATAGTCTGAATATTAACAACCTTACCGATTTCGCCACTTAAAATTCTCTTTTTAATTTCAGAATAAAAGGGTGTGTAACGAAGCACATGGCAAATCATAACCTTATTGTTATTGCGCTTAACAACCTCTATCAAGCGCTCCATTTCCTCGTCATTCACTGCAAAGGGCTTTTCGAGAAGCATATCGTAGCCCACCTCTAAAAGAGGAATAGCTGTTTCAACATGCTGCTCATCCATTGTTCCGTTTATAACTGCATCTGCAAATTTAGGTACCTTTGCAAGCTCCTCTGCAGAATCGAAGCAATATTCTGAACCGAAGCCAAATTTCTCGCTTACCATTTTCTGACGGAATTTGTCAGGGTCGGCAACGCCTACAATTTTAAGCTTTTCGGGATGCCTTAAAGAGAAATCGGCATAAGCCATAGACCTATGCCCTGCTCCTACTATTATTGCTGTTACGGGTTTGTTTGCCATAAAAAATCACACCTGTGAGAAAAATTTTAAACTTTATTTTGTCAAATCGATAGCCATTACGGCTTCGCCTAATCTGTTGAAAATCATTTTAAAGCCGTTTCTCTTATAAAAACGGATCGCGCCTGTATTCCACGCGCCTGCAATAAGCATTAAGCCCTTTACATTTTTAGCTCTCAAATCCTCTAAAAGAATCTGCATCATTTTGGAACCATAGCCACCGCTCTGATACTCGGGAAGTAAATCAATATGCAGATGAGCAGGGTATTTCCAGCCCATTAAAGAATATGGTACAGGGAAAAACCAGCATCTGATGCCTGCCTTTTTCTCCAGCTTATAAATCTGAGGCACATCAACTTTTCTGAAAATCTTACTGAAGCGACGATAATCAGGCTCACAAAGAAGATAGCCCACAACCTTATCGGAATCATCCACAAGCACAAAGCAGGAATCATAACATTCTCTTGCATAATAGGTGGAAAACATGCTTGACATAAGTCTTCCTACCTCTTCATCGTTAATGCTTTTTTCGCCTGCAGTCATTCGGCAGACATATTCAACATCCTTGATATCGTCTGCTCTCATTCTTCTGATAGTTGCCATTATTGCACATCTCCTGAAGATTTCTTTCTTTTCTTAACATGCTCTCTTGTTCCGTCGGGACGCTGAATAACTGTGTTATCAAGAGTGCTTACAAGTGACTCTCTGAAAGCAGCAACATATTCTGCGCGAAGAGCCTTCTGTTCAATTTTTTCTTCCTCTGTTAATCCCTGCTCACGAGATTTACGAGCAAGAAAATTTATTCTTTCAATCTTTTCGGGAGTAATCATAACAACTTCCTTTATTTATTCTATATATTTACATTATTGTAGTATATCACATATTTTATATTTTGCAATAATTTATCAAAAATAGCCCTTCTTACGAAAGGCTATTTCTATATGGATTTTCTCTTGTCCTCTTTATAAACAAATCAAATTCATCTTGATTTAAAGCTTCGGGGAATGAAAGGATTTTTAAGGACACACCTTCATCGCCATGGTAGGAGGGTTGCTCATAATCATAGGAATTCATTTTAAAGCCTGCTCGGTCATAAAACCTTATTCTTTTAATTTGCTGCTCTGTCTCCGGTGCTTCTGCTTCAAGGATTATTGGCTTTTTATAGGTTTCTTTTACAAGCTCAATTGTTTTTGAACCATAGCCACCTGATCTCACTTCTTCATCAATAGCAAGATGCTCAATGAAAACAAACTCAGGAAATTCCCAAATGGTTATAAAGCCAACATCTGCTTCATTATCAAAAATCTCAAAGAAATTAAAAAATTTATTGTTCAAGCACTCTTTCTGGTCTGAAATATCGCGGCGCTCCTCAAATGGAAACGCCGCGATCATTTTACTGAAAACCAAATCGAATCGCTCTTCGGTAATCGGTATTAATTTCATATTACTTAATCTGAGTACCTGCAGGAACGCAGTCGGGAACAAATACTACCTGACAACCACAAGCGCCGTTTGTTGCTGCAAGAAGCATACCGTTGCTCTGAACGCCTGCAAATCTTGCGGGCTCAAGGTTAGCAACAACAATAATCTTTTTACCGATAAGCTGTTCGCAGGTATATTCGCTCTTGATTGAAGAAACGATAACTCTGTTTTCGCCACTGCCATCGTCAAGAGTGAGCTTTAAGCAGCTGTGAGATTTTCTGATTTCCTGAGCCTTAAGAATTTCGCAAACGCGAAGATCAAGCTTTTCGAAAACATCAATAGAAATCTTGTCTTCCTTGAAGGGAACAAAAGCATCTGCTTCGCCGTAAACATGCTTATCCTCTGATTCAACAACCTCTTCAGCCTTTGCTGCTTCCTCTAATTTAACCTCTTCCTCGGTTTTGGGGTAAGAGAAATCAAGAAGACCAACATATCTCTGAGGATCAATTGCGAAAAGGAAGAGATAAAGACGAGGACCCTTTTCCTTGTCTATGAGAAGCTTGTAAACATTCTTGAAGAATGCACCCTGAATTCCCTTGAGAGCCTTTTCGTCAAGCTCTTCACCGTTGATTTCCTTCGGAATAGCATAAAGCTTCTTGTTAAGGTCTTCAAGGTCATAGCCACCTGCAGAAATATACTCAAAGAGAGCTTTGATTTCTGCCTTCTGTGTTTCGTTGAGAGTTTCATAAACCTCCCAGTTACGACCTGCTCTTAAACGGTTAACCTGATCGGGAGCGCAGTTTTCAAGCCAATATTTAGCTTTATCAAGTCTTTCGCTGAACTGCTCGCTCTTATAGGGAGTGCCGATTTTTTCAAAAACAGTTTCAAGCATGGGAACATTGAAGTCAACAACGCTACCAAGCTGAACAAGGAGACCCATGGGAACTGTTTCAAGCTCTCTGTCGCCAACAGTTGTATTGTACATAATCTCCTTCTGAGCATCGTTTGCTGTACCATCCTTAACAGCTGTGTACATTTTATCGAACTCAAAATACTGTCTTAAAATACCATCATCAAAGCAGAAATCGAATGCCTTGAGAGGCTCAGTTTTTGAATAAAGCCACAAAATAACCTCGGGCTCATAAATTTTAAGAAGTGTTTCGGGTGTAAGGTTAAGACCTGATGAACCGGACATTTTACCTGTTGTACCCTTGATACCGATGAACTCATAGCCCTGGAAAAGAGGGGGCTCATAGCCAAAGATTTTCTTTGCGATATCCTTACTTGTATCGTAGCTACCGTGGGGGCTTGCGTGGTCCTTTCCACCGGGCTCGAAGTCAACGCCCTCGTACATCCAACGCATAGGCCAGTCAATCTTCCAAGCGAGCTTGCAGTTGAAGTCCTTTGTGAAATCGAATGAACCCTTGTGACCACAAGCACAGGTATACTCAGCCTGTGTGCAATCGTCACTTAAGGAAACAATTTTTGTTGTGTCCTTGCCACATTCGGAACAGTAAATGCTAACGGGGTAATAGCCTTCGCGCTCACCCTCCTGAACGGGCTGAGTACGGTGAGAAGCAAGAATATCAAAGATTTCTCCTCTCTTCTTAAGAGAATGAAGAATATGCTCTGTGTATTTACCACTTCTATACATCTCTGCCTGATGGCGATAGTCCATATTGATACCGAATTTTACGATTGAACGCTCAAATTCATGTTCAAAATATTCAGCATAGGTTTTCTCTTCTGTATCAAAGGGGTTCTTAACATCAACATAGGGACAGCCGATGTATTTTTCCATATCGCTGTCAATAGCCGCAACGTTAACAGGAACCTTTCTCATACGATCAAACTCGTCCCAAGAGAAAAGAAGCTTTGCCTTTTTGCCTTTCTTAATAAGTGCGCGAACAACAAAGTAGCTTGTTGCAATATCACGGAAGTTACCGATATGAATTGAACCTGAAGGGCTGATACCTGCAGCACAAACATATTCTTCCTTATCAGGATTGCGCTTGATGATACGGTCTGCAATAATTTCTGACCAATGCATTGAAATCACACTCATTTCGTTGAAATTACATAATTGTACAGTTTGTTATTTTACTATATATAACAAATTATGTCAAGCAAGATAAACCCGATTTCCGAATTGTTGATAATAAAACCCGATTTTCTCTTAAAATCCCTTAAAAAAAGATAAAAAACAGTTGATAACTTTGCTATTTTTTGGTATATTTATTGTGTATTTTTATGTATTATTTTTTGTCAGGAGGATTAAGCATGTTTAAGCTGTTGCGTTACTTAAAGCCACACAAGAATTTCGCTTTATTTACATTGTTTCTTGCTGCTATAAACAATGTGCTTACTCTTGGCTTCCCCTTATTGCTTTCTGAAATCATCAATGAGGGTATTAACAAGGGCGACCTTGAATCCATCAAGTCTGACGGTATACTTATGCTTGTGTGCTGTTTTATAGCGATGCTTGTTTCTATTGCAAACAGCTATTGCTCCAGCAAGGTTTCAACAAGCTTTGCCGGTGAGCTTCGTGCTGATATCTTCAACAAGGTTGAGTCCTTCTCTCAGGGCGATATTGATAAAATCGGTATTCCCTCTCTTATCACAAGAACAATTAACGATATCCGTCAGGTTCAGGATTTCATACTTATGAGCCTTCGTACCATTATTTCCGTTCCGATTATGCTTATCGGTGGAACAATTATGGCAGTTATTATGGACCCGGGACTTTCCCTCGTTCTTCTTATTGTTCTTCCTGTAATTGCTATTATAGCTCTTCTTGTTGCAAAGAAAATTTTACCCTACTTTGATAAAATTCAGAAACGAGTTGACAAGCTCAATCTTATCATTCGCGAAAAAATCAGTGGTATAAGAGTTATTCGCGCATTTAACCGAACTCAGCATGAGGATAAGCGCTTTAAGGATGCTAATGACGATTTAACAGGAATGGTGGTTACTGTTCAGAGAATTTTTGCTTCTCTTATTCCTATTGTTACTCTTCTTGCATTCCTTCTCATTATTCTTCTTGTGGCTATCGGCTATGTTCAGATTAATCGCCTTACAGACCCTGTTGAAATTCAGAATACCATAGGCGATTTACAGGCATTCATTATTTATCTTGTATTTGTTATTGTTGCTGTTTCAAGCGCTGCTGCTATGTTCATTATGCTCCCAAGAGCAAAGATTTCTGCAAACCGTATCAACGATGTTCTTGAAATGCAACCCGAAATGGAAATTCTTCCAAAGGAAGAAGGCAATTCAGAAAAGGGCGTTATCGAATTCCGAAATGTAAGCTTTAAATATAAAAATCCCGACGGTGAATATACTTATGTCCTTGAAAATGTCAGCTTCACTGCAAATCCCGGTAAGGTTACTGCTATCATCGGTGGAACAGGCTCAGGTAAATCAACAATTCTTAATCTTATTCCCCGTTTCTATGATGTAGCAGACGGCACAGTTTTCCTTGACGGCTATGATGTTCGTCAGATGGATTTCTCTTCTATTTATTCAAAAATCGGTTATATTCCTCAGCAGGCATTTCTGTTCAGTGGAACAATTGCAGATAATCTTCGCTACGGTAAAGAAAACGCAACCGATGCTGAATTATGGCGTGCTCTTGAAATTGCCCAGGCGAAGGACTTTGTTGAAAAGCTCCCCGACGGACTTTACAGTATGATTTCCCAGAACGGAACAAACCTTTCGGGTGGTCAGAAGCAAAGGCTTTGTATCGCACGAGCAATTGTAAAGGAAGCTCTCTTCTATATGTTTGATGATAGCTTCTCTGCTCTCGACTTTGCAACTGATGCTCGTCTTCGTAGAGCATTAAAGGAAAACCTCAAAAATTCGTCCATTCTTATTGTGGCTCAGCGAGTAGGTACAATAATTGATGCAGATAAAATAATTGTTCTTGATAAGGGTCAGGTTGTTGGTACAGGTACTCACGAAGAGCTTCTTTCCTCCTGCGATGTTTATAAGGACATTGTTGCATCCCAGCTTAGTGAAGAGGAGGCAACAGAATGACAAGAAAACCCCGACAACTTGACGAAAATCGTCAAAAGCTTCTCGAAATGCGTCGCAACACCCGAAAAATGCGATATTCTTCATATCGCTCGGTTCAGAAGGGTGAAGAAAAGGCTAACAATTTCAGCGCAACCCTGAAGCGCCTTTTAAAATATCTTCTTGAACACAAGAGTGGCTGCATAATTGTTTTTATAACCTGCATTTTAAGTACAATCTGTAATGTTATCGGACCCACCTACATAGGTGATGCTCTTGATGTTCTTAATGAACAGGTTGCTCTTAAAATTGAGGGCTTCGAAATCTCAGCTGAAAAGCTCATCCCCTATATCCTTATGCTTCTTGCAGTATATGGTGGAATGGCAGTCTTCTCCTTCATTCAGCAGTTCACAATGGCAGGCTTAACTGCCAGAGTTGTCAGAAGACTCAGAGAGGATTTAAACTCTAAGCTTTCCAAGCTACCTCTTAAATTCTTTGACTCCAATGCCAAGGGCGATATTCTTTCTCGTCTTATTAATGACATTGACAATATCAGCAATACTCTTCAACACAACTTAGTTTCTGTTGTATCATCCATTATCACCATTGTAGGTGTTTTTGTGATGATGCTTATAACAAACTGGTTCTTAACTCTTATTATTATCGTTATTGTTCCCCCTGCTGCAGCAATCGCGCTGAGCATTATGAAGGTTTCAAAAAAGCTCTTCAAGGCTCAATGGGACAGAACAGGAGAGCTCAACGGCCATGTTGAAGAAATGTACACCGGCCATAAAATCGTTCGTCTTTTCGGTCAGGAGCAGTTGGCGGTTGATGAATTCAACGATATCAATGACGAATTAACTGATGTCAGCAGAAAGGCTCAGTTCATTTCAGGTACAATCGCTCCCTTTATTAACCTTATTGATAACTTCGGCTACATTCTTATCGCCATTGTCGGTGGTTATCTTATAGTAAACGATGGCGTTTTTGCTATTAACGGTACAGTTCTTTATGATATGGGTGGAAGCTTCACTATCGGTGGTATTCTTACATTTATCACCTATTCAAAGCTTTTCACATCTCCCATTTCTCAGCTTGCACAGATTGTTAATAACCTTCAGTCAAGTATGGCTTCCTCCGAGCGAGTTTTTGCAATTCTTGACGAAAAAGAGGTTGCTCCCGATAACAACGGAAAGAAAATCGAGTTCAAGAATGCTCTTAAATTCGAAAATGTTTCTTTCTCTTATACACCTGACAAGCCCTTAATGGAAAATCTTAATATTTCCGTTAAATGTGGTGGTCTTGTGGCTCTCGTTGGTCCCACAGGTGCAGGCAAAACAACCTTCGTTAATCTTCTTATGCGCTTTTACGATGTGAACGAGGGCAAGATTACCATTGACGGAACAGACATACGCGATATTCCTCGTGATGATTTGCGCTCCCTCTATGGAATGGTGCTTCAGGACACTTGGTTGTTTAACGGCACAATTAAGGATAACATCCGTTACGGCAAGCTCAATGCTTCCGATGATGAGGTTATCGCTGCTGCTAAGGCTGCCCACGCAGACGAGTTTATTTCTGAGCTTTCTGAGGGCTACGACACAATCCTTGAAGAGAACGGTGAAAACCTTTCACAAGGTCAGAGACAGCTTCTTACAATTGCACGCGCTCTTCTGAAGGACCCGAAAATTCTTATTCTCGACGAAGCAACAAGCTCCGTTGACACAAGAACCGAGCTTCTTTTACAGGCAGCAATGAGCGAAATTATGAAGGGCAGAACAAATTTTGTTATTGCTCACAGACTTTCTACTATCAAGAAGGCTGACGAAATCCTCTTTATCGATAATGGTACTGTTAAAGAGCGAGGAACCCATAAGGAGCTCCTCGAAAAAGGTGGGCTTTATGCAGATATGTATTACAGCCAGTTCGGTGGTAAGGTTTCCGATAAAAAGCTTGATACAGATTATTAATAGTTAATTATCTGAAAGGACAGATTTATATATGAAAAACACAGAAAAATCTATGGAAAAACTCGTTGCCCTTTGCAAAGGCAGAGGCTTCGTTTACGCAGGTAGTGAAATCTACGGTGGTCTTGCAAACACTTGGGACTACGGCCCCCTTGGTGTTGAGCTTAAAACCAATATCAAAAACGCTTGGCGTAAAAAATTCATTCAGGAAAACCCCTACAACGTTGGTCTTGACAGTGCAATTCTTATGAATCCTCAGACTTGGGTTGCATCAGGTCATCTTGGTGGCTTCTCTGATCCTCTTATGGACTGCCGTGAATGTAAAACACGTCACAGAGCAGACAACCTTATTGAAGATTTTGACGGCACTAATGTTGCAGGCTGGTCAAATGAACAAATGATGGACTACATCAAGGAAAAGGCAATTGCTTGTCCCTCTTGTGGCAAACACAATTTCACAGACATCCGTCAGTTTAACCTTATGTTCAAAACCTTCCAGGGCGTTACAGAAGACAGCAAAAACGAGCTTTATCTTCGTCCTGAAACTGCACAGGGTATTTTCGTAAACTTCGCAAATATTCAGAGAACAACAAGAAAGAAGGTTCCCTTCGGCGTTGCTCAGATCGGTAAATCCTTCCGTAACGAAATCACTCCAGGTAACTTTATTTTCCGAGTTCGTGAATTTGAGCAGATGGAGCTTGAATTCTTCTGCAAGCCCGGTACTGACCTTGAATGGTTCGAATACTGGCGTGGCTTCTGTCGTGATTGGCTCTACTCTCTCGGCATTAAGGAAGAAAACCTTCGTCTTCGTGACCATGACCCCGAGGAGCTTTGCTTCTATTCAAAAGCTACAACTGACTTTGAATACCTCTTCCCCTTCGGTTGGGGCGAGCTTTGGGGCGTTGCAGACAGAACTGACTATGACCTTACTCAGCATATCAACACATCAGGCAAGAGTCTTGACTATTTCGACCCCGAAACAAACGAAAGATACATTCCCTATGTTATCGAGCCCTCTCTCGGTGTTGAAAGACTCTTCCTTACAATTCTTACAGAGGCTTATGATGAAGAGGTTGTTGATGCAGAAAAGAACGATACAAGAGTTGTTCTTCGTCTTCATCCCACCCTTGCACCCTTCAAGTGTGCAATCCTTCCCCTTTCAAAGAAGCTTAATGAACAGGCAACAGAAATCTTCACAAAGCTTTCAAAGAAATTCAATGTTGACTTTGATGATGCAGGCTCTATCGGTAAAAGATATCGCCGTCAGGACGAAATCGGTACACCCTTCTGCATTACCTATGACTTTGACAGTATTGAAGACGGCTGCGTAACAGTTCGTGACAGAGATACAATGGAACAGGTTCGTATTTCTATTGATGAGCTCGAGGCTTACATTGAAGAAAAAATCGCATTCTAAATAAAAAACAAAAAGCACTCTTAAGCATTAATGCCTGAGAGTGCTTTTATATAGTAACCGGACTATAAAAATACCGCTACATCTCCTGAAAGATGTAGCGGTATTTATTTTTATCTGAAATTAAAAACAATAAGCTTATGCAACGCTCTTGTTGATGCCATATAGAGATATTTTTTGTTTTCCTCTCCACTGAATGTATCATCCTTATCGTACACAATTACATTGTCAAATTCAAGACCCTTTGTAAGAGCCAGGGGCATAACAATGGGGTTGTGAGAAAGCTCAAAGGATTTATTATCGCAGATTCTCAAGCCATTAATTGTGGGCTTAAGCTCGTTATAAATCTCAACAGCTTCTTTAAGATTACGGGTGATTATGCAGGTTGATGGGCTGCTTCGCGCCATATCTGTTACTGCATTTTTAAATTCTTCAATATTACCACAAAGCTCCTTGACCTCTTCGCCTGAACGCTCAAAGATTTCATATCTTTTTTCCTCAGGAAGAAGCTTCAGGGCATAGGCATTGATTTCCTTTGTTGAACGATAGCTCTTGTTAAGGTTAAGCGTTTTTGCGTTATAAATTTTTGCAAGCTCTTCCTTGCTTGTTGTATTAAGCTGAGAAATAATTGCCTGATTTGTGTCACCAAGCAGGGTCACTCTTGCTCTTGGGAACATTTTCAAAATCAGCTTGTGCTGAATATATGAAAGATCCTGTGCTTCATCTATAAGAATATGCTTAACGCCTGAAAGCACTGCAGACATACCTAAAACTGATTTTACATACACAACACCAAGAGCATCTTCAAATTCCAGATATCCCTTATCGAGAGTTGCTCTTGTATCAAGAAGCTCTGGGCAATTTATTTCTTCTGCATATTTTTCTAAAAGCTTGAAATAAACTGCTATAGGGTCAACGAGAATTGCGGCTTTTATCATTTCTGTGGCATACTGCTTAACCTCTCTGCGCTTTGCCTTGAAAAGCTTTGCAGTATCCTCGTCGATTTCGCTGTCCGCATCAATATGAAGATAAATTTCTTCTCTGTGATTGATAAAATATTCGTCAACAACACCCTGAATATATGCCGCAAGGCGTTCGCCCCTTGCCTTTTGTGAGTTTTCTGTGTCGCTTAAGAATCTTTCTAAAAGCGCCTCTTTAGAGAAAACAACATCGCCATAAAGAGTGATATCGCTAAATTCAGGCTCGCATACATCTGTGTCTGTTTCAAGAAAATCAACAAATGCCTTGCTGAGCTTGATTCCTGCACTTTTACTGCGACGGCTATCACCGTTTATAATGCTTTCTGCAAGAGAATAATAGTCCCCTGTTGTTACTGTAGGAATTTCTGCTGCAAAAATATTATAAAAGGATGAATAGTTAATAGGCATTTCGCCAAGCTCGGGAATGATATCTGCAACATAGCTTGAAAAAATATCATTATTTGAGAACATTATAATTTCAGCAGAGGAAAGCTCGGTTCTGTTCTGATAAAGAAGATATGCAAGTCTATGGAAGCCAACAGATGTCTTACCACTACCTGCAGGACCGATAACCAGAAGATTTTCGTTGTCTGAATAACGGATAACCTTATTCTGCTCTCTCTGAATACTGTTTACAATAACCTTAAGATGCTCGCCCGATGATGATGAAAGCACATCTCTTAAAATATCATCATCAATTTTAAGGTCACTGTCAACATAATATTTAAGCTTACCGTTTTCAAACTTGAACTGTCTTTTAAGAAGCAAATCACCACGGATTTCACCTGAGGGTGCCTTGAAAAATGCCTTGTCCTCAAAATCCTCGTAAAAAAGTGATGCAATAGGCGCACGCCAGTCGCAAACAAGCATTTCAAAGGTATCGTGCTTCTGAAGTGTTCTTAATCCGATATATATTGTTTTTTCTTTGGTAGCTCTTTCGCTTTTGAAATCCACTCTTGCAAAATATGGCGCATTACGAAGCTTTTTAAAGAAATAAATATCTCTTGAAGCCTCTTCGGAATAAAGAAACTGCTTTTCCATTTCGTGATGAATTTCTGTAAGCTCCATACCCGAATACATACCACCATTGGGGTTATCCATATTGAAATCCTCACCCATAACCTTGACATTAGCCTTGTATTCTTCAATAAGCTCACCTAATCTGATAATTTCATTATCTAAAAATTCCTGAACATATTGAGCATTCTGTTCTTCGATTTTCATATCCTTACCGAGCAAAATACTACCTCCAAAACTTAAGTCTGCAGCTTAAAATATAGTGCCTGCAAAAGTTAATCATACTATATTTCTCTTCTATATGCAAGTATTGTAATTTTCAGTATTTTGTGTTATAATTGGTTATAGAGAAAAAATATTTCGAGAAATAATTCACCCCGTTAAAAAGCCCACCGGCTTTCTAACGGGGTCTTTGTTTTATACTGTTCCGTTCTTTACTCTCTCCATAAAATCAGAGCAAGCGGGAACAACGAATTTAATACCCTTTTCAATAATTTCAAAGGTACATTCAGTTACATAATCTGTTTCGCCGTCAACATTCATTGCTGCGGGCTTTTCGCTTGTAATCTTAATCTTTTTGCCTCTTTTGAAAATCGTTCTGTCCCAACCGAGATGCTGTCCCTTTTTATAGGGGTCAATAAGAGTAAGAAGCTTAACTCTCAAGCAGTCCTTTTTAACAATAATAAAGTCAAGAAGTCCATCGTATGTAAGAGCCTTTGGTGCTGCCATATAGCCACCACCGTACCAACGGGAATTACCTGCAACGCAGAAAAGCACATCACTTGTAAATGGCTCTTCGTCATCAATCTGAATTGTAAATCTACTCTTCATTCTGCCGATAAAGCAGTAAAGAAGGGCTGCAGTGTATGCTGCCTCACCCGAAAGAAGAGGAAGCTTTTTGAAATCTGCCTGCTTTGCGCAAACCTCTGCATCAACGCCCATTGAGCACTGATTAATCGCATACTGGTCGCCACATTTAATAAGGTCAAAGTCCATAACAGTACCATTTACATGGTCTGCAACATTTCTTAAATCCTTTTTGTCACCAAAAATACGGATAAAGTCATTACCGCTACCCAAGGGGAAGGCTGCAACCTCTGCGTTTTCGTGGCAAGCGCAAGCGTTAACAACCTCATAAAGAGTACCGTCACCACCACAAGCATAAACACGGATATGCTCGCCCTTTTCAACCTCTTTTTTAGCATATTCATAGCCGTCGCGAGGTGCTTTTGTTGTATATATTTCGTAATTTTCTATGCCCATTTCGGTCATTGTTTCAACAATTCCGTTGGTGCATCTTTCAATAGAAATACCCTTACCACATACGGGGTTAACAATAAATAAATGTTTCATATTCATTCTCCTTTAGAGTGGGTAATTTTTTGTATTATTTATTTAAAATACATATGCAATCTACATTTAATCATACCATTGTAAAGCTTTCTGCTCTTATCAGCTTTTCTGCCGAAGCATTGCTCGAACTCCTCGTCGGGAGTGATTATATAATAACTCCAACCGTGAGCTTTGTCAAACACTCTGCCCATTTCCTTATAAAGACGCTGCGCTTCCTGCAAATCAAGAAGTCTTTCGCCGTAAGGTGGGTTGCAGATAACTGTTCCGCGTTCGCTTAATTTCTTGAAATCCTTCAAGTCGCGTTTTTCAAAGTTGAGCTTTTTGCCAATGGGAAGCCTTGATGCGTTTGCCATAGCAATTTTTATTGCCTCTGCATCAATATCGGAGCCGTAGCCCACGAAATCAGTATCAACCTTTTCAAGACTGATTGCTCTTTCCTTTTCCTCCTTCCATATATTTTTAGGTAACACGTCAAATCTTTCTGCCGCAAAATGACGATTAAGACCCGGTGCGATGTTATGAGCATATAAGGCACCCTCAATAAGAAGAGTACCACTACCACACATTGGGTCATAAAGAGTATGATAATGGCGAAGCTTTGCAAGAGCGCAAAGTGATGCCGCCAAGGTTTCTTTAATTGGTGCGCCATTCTGATTAAGTCTGTAGCCACGCTTATGAAGTCCTGCACCGGTTGTATCAATAAGCATTGTAACAGTATCATTCATAATAGAAAACTGAATCTGATGAACAGGACCACTTTCATTAAACCATGAAATACCGTATTTTGATTTAAGTCTTTCAACAACAGCCTTTTTGATAATTGCCTGACAGTCACTTACACTGAAAAGGGTAGATTTAAGAGAATAACCTTTTACAGGGAACGCATCCTCTCGTCCAATCCATTCTTCCCACGGAAGAGCCTTTACGCCCTGGAAAAGCTCCTCAAAGGTTTTTGCAGTAAATGAGCCCATATTAATCTGAACTCTTTCTGCAAAATGTGAGCAGATATTAACTCTTGCAAGCATATTTTCATCGCCTGAAAAAAGCACTCTACCATTTTCTGCCTGAACATTCTCTGCGCCTAAAAAGCGAAGCTCGTCAGCAATTATACCTTCAACACCTAAAAGACAAGGTATTACAAAATTGATTTTCATTGGGTATTCCTTTCCGTAGCATCACATTCAGGCATTGTAAACCAGAATGTTACACCGTTTTCTTTATTTTCAAAACCACACTCACAGTTATGATTTTCTGTAATTGATTTTACAATTGCAAGACCTAAACCGAATCTGCCCTCTGATCTTGAATGGGCTTTGTCTGCCCTATAGAACGAGGTGAAAATGCCGTCCTTGTCTTTGTCTTCAACACGACTTCCTGTATTGAAAACATTGATCTTAATTTTATTATCTGCCTTCTCTGTAGTAATCTCAATAAGCTTCTCGCCACTTGCGTGACTACAGGCATTGAGAACAATATTGGAAAGCACCGTTGTCATCTGAGTCTTATCTGCAAAAGCAGTTACGGCCTCAGACTTAATATATCTCGCAGTAACGCCCTTTTCTTCGAATATGGGAGTTACTGTTTTAAGCAAATCTTCTATAAACAAGCCTACATCAAATTCTATCATATCAGGCTTTTTAACTCCGGACGAATACAATGACTGCTCAAGCATATTAAGAACAAGCACATTCATTCTGTCGGATTCACGCATAATAATATCGCAGTATTCTGAAGCGCCCTCGTTTTCTTCGCCCACATTCATTTTCAATCCCTCGGCATAGCCTCTTATAATCGCTATCGGGGTCTTCAATTCGTGAGATGCAGCAGAAATAAAATCTGCTCTCATTTGCTCAATTCTTCGCTCTTTTTCAATATCCTCCATAAGCTGTTCATTCTTCTCCCTGAGCTCTGAAAGAGCTGTATTAAGAGAATCAGAAACAACATTTATATTTTCTGCAAGAGCACCGATTTCATCGCCTCGTGTAACCTCACATTTTGCAGAAAAATCAAGGTTAGCAATCTTATTTGCAACCTCACTCATCTGAATCAATGGCTTCGTGAAATGCTTTGAATAAGCCGAAATAAACACAAGAGCCAGAACAAGTGCGAGAACAGTTATAGTCGTTGTAACCCTTGTAGCAAGGGTTGCATTTTCCTGAATGGGATCCTTCTGGGCAGTAATCTCAATATGGTAGCCGTTTTCAAAATCCTTACCAAAGACAATATATTGGGTTGTTCCACCCTCTTCTGCAACAACATTGAAATAGCTGCCATCTTCATTCTGGGTTCTGCTGATAATATTCAGCTTATTAGAAGAAATGAATTTACCTGTACCCTCATAAAGATAATTATCTTGCTGGTCATAAAGGTCAATGCTTACGCCTTGCTTGTTTTCATACTCTGAAAGAAGCTCATAATAATCTTCCTCTGCCTGTTCTGCATTCTGAGCCATAGTTGCTAAGGAGCGTTCAACATTCCACCTATACACACTTTCAATAACCTGAGAATTTGCAACAGAGATACCCACAAGACAAACTGCAATTATCGCGCCTATTTCCAAAAAAACCTTTACTCTAAGACCTAAGCCCTTGCGTTTCATATGGTTACCTCCTTTACTATCTTCATTTCTCGTTAATTTTATAGCCAGTTCCGTAAACAGTTATAATATTTCTGAGACCCCATTCGCCCAATTTGGTGCGAAGCCTTGCAACATGGGAGTCAACAGTTCTTGTGTCACCCATATAATCAATTCCCCAAAGCTCATCCAGAAGAGCATCTCTTGTGTAAACCCTACCGGGAGTTTTACAAAGCTTTGTAAGAATTTTAAACTCTTTAAGAGTTAACTCAATTTTTTCTCCGTCAATTGTTACCTCGTGTGAGGCAGGACGGATAGTAAGGTTCTCTATGACAATATCATCTGAATTTTTGTCTTTTCTTTTAAGATTTGTGCCTCTTTTTAAAAGCGTTTCAACGCGCCTTGAAAGAACTGCAAGAGAAAACGGCTTTGTTACATAGTCATCTGCACCTGATTCAAAGCCCATTATCTGATCAAAGTCCTGAGAACGAGCTGAAACGAGAATAACCGGCATATCACTTTTTTCGCGAATTCTACGGCAAACCTCCCAGCCGTCAACCTCAGGCATCATTATATCAAGCAGAGCCAATTCTAAATCCTTGTTGGTTTCAAAAAGGTGCAACGCAATTTCACCGTTTTCTGCCTCTAAAACCTCGTGACCTTCTTTTTTAAGACAATCTCCTATAAGCTTTCTTATAAGCTGTTCATCGTCAGCTATTAAAATTTTTGCCATAGCTTTTCACCACGCTTATTTCTTATTATAAACAGGGCATACCTGCATACATATTCCACAGACTGCGCCTCTGCCGATTTTCTGATATGCTTTTTTCATGTACTCGCTGCAAACTGACGGACTGAACATTTCCTCGCGCTTTATGCCGTCATAATAGCTGACACCAAGAATTGCTCCACTGGGGCAAGCCTTAACACATTTATCACAATTGGTACAGGGGTTTTCCTTTAAAATCCCCTCACCCTTCAACTGACAATCTGTGAAAAGTGTTCCAAGACGAACTCTTGCGCCATATTCCTTATGTAAAAACAAATCATTTTTACCGATGTTGCCGAGACCTGCCTTGTGTGCAGCCTCTTTATGAGAATATCTGCCGTTATATGGTGTTGTCGGCATACTCTGAGAAGCAGCAACAGTTATGTATTTATAGCCCTTGCTCTGCAAAAACAAGCCTGCTTCTAAAAGGCAACGGTCAATAAAAGCATTTACTGTTCTGTAATGATTGAAATATGTAGGTGTAGGTGCGCCATCAATTTCATCAATAATTGCATCTGAAAGCTTAACAACAATACTGACTGCATATTTCAGATCACCTGTATCGGCATTGTCAATTTCAGCGAAGCCAACATCCGTTACACCCTTATTAAGTAAAAATTCTTTAAGCTCCTGTTCAAGCATTTTCTACCCTCATTTTTTCCATACATAAAAGAACCTTTTCGTTCATTGACTGACATTCCTTGAGGAAATTGTCAGTTTCTTCTCTTCTGAGAATAAAATCAATGGCACTCTTGGCTTCGTTACCCATAAGATATTTTTTATCAGTTTCACCATTCAGAAGCGTTTCTTCTCCATTGTTGTTATAAAGTCTTATATTATCAAGCTTTGATATGCTTTCAACTGTAACCGTGCCCTCATCGCCCATAAACTGCGAAGCAGAACGACTCTGTCCTACCTTTGAATAGGTAATTGTCACAAGCTTATCCTTATATTCAAATGCAGCACTACCACTACCGTCTGCACCTGTGTCAAGAAAATGCTGAGCAGGTATGATGTTTTCAGGCATACCGAATAAATCAATTACAGGGTAAACACAGTAAATACCCAGATCATTAAGTGCGCCCGTTTTCATTTCGGGATTGAAAATGTTTGGAAGCTCACCTTTTTTAAGCGCCTGATATTTTGAAGAAAGCTGAGAAAAATCAATTGTCGCACTCCTTATATTACCGATTTTACCAACTGCATCCTTCAGAACCTGTCTTAAGGGAGTATGCATATACATTATCGCTTCAAAATACACGAGATTTTTTTCATTTGCAAGGTCACAAAGCTCTCTGAATTCTTCTACAGTAATGGTAATCGGCTTTTCACAGATTATATGCTTACCATTCATAAGAAGCGCCTTGCATTGCTCATAGTGGCAGACATTAGGACTTGCCACATACACTAAATCTGTATCAGAAGACACAAGGTCATTGAAATCTGTGAAAACTCTTTTAGCGCCTGTTTCCTTTGCAAAAGCAGAGCCCTTTTCAAATGAACGGGAATACACACCATCAAGGCACAAATCCTCATATAAATTTGCGCCGTCTATAAATGATTTTGTAATCCATGATGTGCCGATAACGGAATATTTAAGCATAATTATTTATCTTTCTTGAAAAAATCTTTAATAAGTGTGGGAGTTACAAAGTTTGTAAAGAAGCCCACAGTTTCGTTAACTCTTGTATGAGGTGCTACATTCCAATCGCTTTTCGGCGCAGGTGTATGACCCATACCCTTTAATATATCAGAATAGAATTCAGCAGATTTCAAAAAGCTCTGATAGCCCTTGGGATTTGCACCATTCCAAGCAGTTTCTGCAACTGCAAGCCAACGAGGGAAGCACATATAGCTCATTTTCGGGAAATCTCTTACATGCTCTGTCCAGATAGGTGACTCTATGCCCTTTATAGATGCTGCACCCAATGAGGTAAGCCCTCTCACCTTTCGGGGATTGAACATATAAACATCCTTTAATGAATGCATACCGTAGGGGTAATCTGCATAATAGGGTGTAAATCTTTCCATAATGAGAGGATTTCCACCATTCGCCCATTCAATACCCTTATCCATTTTGTTTGTCCACTGAGCAACGGTAATATTATCCTTATCAAGGTTATTGCCGTTCAATGACTCATTCCAGCAGATTGCTTTTCTGCCCTTTTTCTTAAGGTATCCTGCAACCTCATTAACAAGCCAGCCCTGAAGCTCATCCATTGTATGAAGGCCTTCTTCTGCTAACTTTGCTTTGCATTTAGGACAATTGAGCCAACGGGTTTTGGGCGCTTCGTCGCCACCGATATGGAAATATTTTGACGGGAAAATCTCGCAGAATTCATCAACAACTGCATAAATCATTTTCAAGGTGTCGGGGTTGCCAACGCAAAGAATATCCTTAAAAACTCCACCCGTGGTTTTAAGCTCGATTTTTTCACCTGTGCAGGAAAGCTCAGGGTAAGCAGCAATAACAGCAGTTGTATGGCCGGGGAAATCAAACTCGGGAATAACCTCGATATATCTTTCCTCGCAATATTTAACTATGTCCTTAAGCTCTTCCTTGGTATAGTAACCACCATAAGGTGTATTGTCATTTTCACCTCTGCCGAAATTAGAGGAGGCTCTGACAGAGCCCACGCTTGTAAGTAAGGGATATGACTCCATCTCAACTCTGAAGCCTTGGTCTTCAGAAAGATGGAAATGGAATTTATTGAATTTAAAAAGAGCTGCACCGTCAATCATTTTTTTGATTTCGTCAACTGTGAAAAAATGACGGCAGGAGTCTATCATAAAGCCACGATAAGCAAATTCGGGCTCGTCATATATGTAGAGATACGGAAGACATCCACGATAGTTAAGCATCAACTGCTTGAGGGTAAGCTCACCGTAATAAAGCCCTGCATCATCTGCGCCCTCAATTAAAACTCCGTTTTCGTCAATAGTAATACGATAGCTTTCCTTTTCTGAAAGCTGAGGGATTTTTTTCTTTTCCACCTCGGGCATTTCACCCACAGGGAAATTTAACATTCCTTTTTTAAGCTCGAGAATTTTAGGCTGGGGGCAAAGATACATAAACTCACCTCGAGAGTGGGTAAAGCGTATCCGAATCAGATTTTGGGATAGTCTTTTCCACTCATATTTCGTTAAAATACTCGCCAATCCGTTAGGATTAGCTGCGTTTTTGCCTCATCTGAGTGAAAAATACTTAATCACAAAATTCTCCAACCTTAAACGTATGAGGTTTTGAGGAATTCTGGTCGCATTTGACTGCAGATAGGCTGTCGCCTTTCAAAGGCAAATCGGGCAAAAGTACCGAAACCACACCGTTTAAGGCTGATTCGGATACACTTCACCCTCTCTACACATAGTTATACACTATAATAATACTATTTATATAAAGAAAAAGCAAGAAAAAATTGACAGAGCCGAAGCTCTGTCAATTATATTTTTATTCAATCCAAGCCCACAGAAGAATTTTATCAAAAAGCATGAATTCTGCGCTATAAACATGAGACCCGGGATAAGCGTTTCCTTCCCCCTCTTCCTCAGAATCAGCTACTTTTTCGGAGTCAAATTTGTATGTTACGGTATAGCCTAAACCCTCATACTTCCAATAATCTTCTCCACGAATTTCATTTAATGTAATCAAAGGCTTATCGCTTTCGCCTACCTTATATAATCTTACGCAATCAATACCAACAAACACCCCATAAAGAAGAACTGCAGAAGAAATTGTAATAACTAACGCTCTTAAAAATTTCTTCATATTATCATCTCCTTATCGGCTTACATTAAGGGTATCAAGCTGCTTTTGTGTGCCCTTATCAAATGAGCAAAGCAAGCCTGTTTCGGTTGAATAACCGAAAATCACACTATTAATATATGTTGCTCTGGAAAATTCATAGGGCTGAGCGTAATCAGTTGCATCAGCAACATAATCACTTACTGCTTCAAGTGATTTTTCAGCTTCGTTTACCTTGAGAGCAACTATTCCTGCATCAGTTTTACTGTAATTTTTGCCGTCTGTATATGCCCATACATGAACATTTTTGCTATATGGAATATACATTATTTTGTTCTGTGCATCCCAGCAAAGAGCCTTGTGGTCATAGTAAGCCTCAGAATCAACATAAACCTGTCTTTCATCGCTTTCGTAACCCGACATTGTAAATTTTCCACATTCAACAGGATTTTTTGGGTCGCTGACATCAAAAAGAGATACCTTCATTCCACCGTTTGTGCCTGCTTCTGTACCATCAACACCAACACCCATTACAAGTCCATCTCCAACAGGGTGAAGATATGCAGAATAACCGGGTATTTTAAGCTCTCCTAAAACCTTTGGTGCAGTAACATCACTTAAATCAATTACGAATAACGGGTCAGTCTGAACAAAGGTGACAACATACGCTGTGTTCCCTGTAAAGCGAACGGATTTTATTCTTTCTCCTTTAGCAATATTCTTCAAAAGCCCAACAGTTTCAAGGTTTTCGTCCAGAACATAAACCTGATTAACAAGGCTGTCGCCCCAATCTCCACTTGTTGTAGCAATTCTCAGGTATCCGTTATATTCATCCATACTGAACTGATTCAGAGTGCTTCCGTCAACAGAAGCATTTTTGAGATATTTAATGTCATAATCGCTTATGTCAAATTTATAAATCTGTGTTTTTACTGTTTCTGAATAATCAAAAACCTCTGCCATACGAGCATTATTGTAATTATAGTCGGTGCTTATAGCATAAAGAGTATCTGTTGTGCAATAAACATTCTGACCTGCACCTAAAACTGCTTCGGTTTTCAAGGTATTTTCATCATCTGTATCTAAAACAGAAGCAACAAGGTAGCTTGTGTCGCAAATTTCTTCCATAATGCAGATATCGTCAACTGCAATTCTTGAAAAGGTTTTTCCGTCGCAACTGTTTTCAGGCACGCAGGTCGCCTTTACAACATCTGCATCCTCACTGATATCAACATAATAATTGGAAAGAAGCACAAGCTCATCGCCTATAAGACGGGAAGAGATATAATAGCCATCCTGAAAAACGCGCCACTCCTCCTTGATATTATTTTTATCGGAAATATCAAAGGCAACTGCCATAGTTACGCCTTTTTCTTTTCTGCCGTAATAGGAGTACATATATTTTTCATACAAATCCTCTTTCTCTGCATTCTTACGGCACTCAATAACGGCAACGAGGCGATTTCCCTCAACATAAATTTCCTTAACAGCCATATAATAAATATCATCATTTTCGGGCTTTGTAATTTCTATTTTATTTAAATTTTTGAGCTCACCCTTTTTGTTGGGCTCTACAATAGAAATTTCGCAGGTGTAATCCAATTCAGGAAGCTCTGTGACTACCTCTTCCTCAAGAGGCTCTGTCTCTTTTTCTGTAGCAACTACCACAGGAGGTGTGGAGTTCACCTCGGGATTGTAACCCGGGGTGGTCTTTGCATCAGATGTTGTCGCTTCAAGCCCTTCTTTATATAAAACATAGCTTTCCATCTGACTGTAATATTTGTCCCAATCTGCATTTTCAGGGTTCACGATATAAAGATATTTGCCGTCATTTTTGATAATATCTGCTTCACTTACACCCACTACCTGCTCGTTGGTTTCGCCGTGCTGGGTGCTTTCTTCTGAATCATCCTTAACACTTGTATTGCTACTGTTTGCAGGAGCTTTGTTTGTAACACCCGCTGAGCCGGATTCTGCATCTGCCATAGGTGTATTTGTACTCATATCAACTGACTCTTCCATTATGGCTGTATCAGAGGACACATTTCCAAAGCCCTTAAGGTCATCGGTATAAAAATATGTGTATTTGTAGGTCCTATATTTTTTTGCATATTTTGCAAACATTTCTTCAATTTCTGCATAATCCTGAGTTTCCTTGGGTGGATTTCCTATAACGCTATTCTGAGCCACAAATTCAGGAGTTTTATTTTCCCAAGGTCTGATAATTGCAACTGATGATACTGCAATAAAAACTGCTGCAGCTGCAGAAATGGAGCTGAGAATAATTTTTTTCTTGCTTCTCTTTTTGCGTTTGGGTTCTTCGAGAATTTCATCCTGAGGAACGTCTTTTATAAGGTTTTCGATGCTTTCAACGGAAAGACCCTCGGGTATTTCTATTTTTTCGGTCTTCTTTAAATTTTTATCTAATGCTTCAAGCTCTTCATCGGTAAAAAATTCAAAATTAATGTCGTCGTTCATATTTATTCTCCTTTCACATAAGAATTGTCTTGAGCTTTTCAAGTGCTCGCTTCTGCCTTGTGCGAACGGCACCCGGTGTCATACTGTAAATGACACCAAGCTCATAGCTTGTGAAGCCCCCTATTATGGACAAAAGAATGATTTGTCCGTCAGGTGGTGTAAGAGTTGAGAGCGCATCCTTTAATTCTGCAGAAATAATAAAGCTGTCCTCACCTTCATAATCCACAAGGAATTCATATTCCTCAACGGGTAAGGTATCGGGCATTTTATTTCTTTTCATTAAAAGAGTTTTGCAATTATTTGTCAGAATTTTAAAAAGCCATGCTTTAAAAAGTGAATTGTCCTTAAGAGTATGTATGCCCTTCCATGCAGAAAGCAAGGCTTCCTGAACGGCGTCCTCGGCATCCTCCTTGTTTCCTGTCATATAAAGAGAAAATCTATATAACTCTGTAGTATATAAGGAAACAAGCTCTGAAAAGGCAGAGCAATCCCCTTGCTTTGAACGTTCAATTAATACGGTGTTATCAATACTCATTTTTTCACCCCGTTTTCTTTTCTGCGCAGAACCTTCGCTCTCATATATAAAGACTGTCAAAATCTTGAAATTGTTTCAGATTTTTCAAAAAATTTTCTATTTATATCTCAATGGTAGCAATTTTGAAGAGAAATGTAAACAAAATTATAAAATCTTGGAAATTATTTGCATTAAACTGCAACTTGTGTTACAATGTAATTTGTATTTTTATATAGTATTTTCAACTACGAAAGGTAGATTTTTAAAATGGGTTTATTCAAAAAACTTTTCGGAGATTATTCTTCAAAAGAGATTAAGAGAATCGGTGGTCTCAAGGACAAGGTTCTTGCTCTTGAAGCTGAATTTGGTGCTCTTTCAGATGAACAGCTTCAGGCAAAAACACCTGAATTCAAGGAGCGTCTTGCAAACGGCGAAACTCTTGATAACATTCTCCCCGAGGCATTCGCAGCTTGTCGCGAGGCAGCATGGCGTGTTCTTGGTATGAAGCATTACCCCGTTCAGATTTTAGGTGGTATCATTCTTCATCAGGGCAGAATTGCTGAAATGAAAACAGGTGAAGGTAAAACTCTTGTTGCTACTCTACCTGCTTATCTTAACGCTCTTTCAGGTGATGGCGTTCATATTGTTACAGTTAACGATTACCTTGCAAAGCGTGACTCTGAATGGATGGGTAAAATCTATCGCTTTATGGGTCTTGAGGTTGGTCTTATTATTCACGAGAAAACCAACGAGGAAAGAAAAGCTGCTTACAATGCCGATATTACTTTCGGTACAAATAATGAAATGGGCTTTGACTATCTTCGTGATAATATGGTTATGTATGCTGAGCAGAGAGTTCAGAGAGGTCATAACTTTGCTATTGTGGACGAGGTTGACTCAATTCTTGTTGACGAAGCAAGAACTCCCCTTATTATTTCGGGTGTTGGTGAAGCTTCAACAGACCTTTACAGAATGACTAACGATTTCGTTCGCCGTCTTAAAATGGTTAAGGTTAAGGAGCTTGACTCAAAGCTTGATGCCGAGGTTGTTGTTGCCCAAGAGGGTGGCGACTACCTTGTTGACGAAAAGGCAAAGTCTGCAACACTTACAAAATCAGGTATTGCAAAGGCAGAGGCAGCCTTCAATATCGAAAACCTTATGGATGCTGAAAACCTCACTCTTCAGCACCATATCAATCAGGCCCTTAAGGCTCACGGTACAATGATTCGCGATGTTGACTATGTTGTTAAAGATGGTCAGGTGCTTATTGTTGACGAATTCACCGGCCGTATTATGATGGGCAGACGCTATAGCGAGGGTCTTCATCAGGCTATTGAAGCTAAAGAAGGCGTTAAGGTTGAGCACGAAAGCAAAACTCTTGCTACAATCACCTTCCAGAACTATTTCCGTCTTTATAAAAAGCTTTCAGGTATGACAGGTACTGCTATGACCGAAAGCGCAGAATTCCAGGAAATCTATAGCCTTGACGTTGTTGAAATTCCCACAAACAAGCCTCTTGCAAGAAAAGATAACGATGATGTTCTCTATAAAACAGAGGAAGCAAAATTCAATGCTATTGTTGAAAAAATAATTGAGTGCCACGAAAAGGGACAGCCCGTTCTTGTTGGTACTGTTAATATCGAAAAGAGCGAAAAGCTTTCTCGCTTCCTTAAGAGACAGGGCATCAAGCACGAGGTTCTCAACGCTAAATTCCACGAAAAAGAAGCAGAAATCGTTGCTCAGGCAGGTAAATTCGGCGCAGTTACAATTGCTACTAATATGGCAGGTCGTGGTACCGACATTATCTTAGGTGGTAACCCTGAATTTATGGCAAAGGCTCAGATGAAGAAAATGGAATTCGATGATGAGCTTATTGCAGAAGCAACAGGCTTTGCTGAAACAGATAACGAGGACATTCTCAATGCGAGAAAAACCTTCCGTGAGCTTGAAGCAAAATTCAAAGAGGAAACCTCTAAAGAGGCTGAAAAGGTTCGTGAGGCAGGTGGTCTTTGCATTATTGGTACAGAGCGCCATGAATCAAGACGAATTGATAATCAGCTTCGTGGCCGTGCCGGCCGTCAGGGTGACCCCGGTGAAAGCCG
>JAZQUT010000019.1:0-20917 GCA_045631405.1 Acutalibacteraceae bacterium
GGGGTGAGCGTTTGTGAGCGCGTCCGGTGGACGGTACAGCGAACAAAAAGCTCTGGGCGCAATAGGAAGTATTGCGACGCGAATAGCGAGCAAGACGACCATATTGCAACCGGTTGACCACCGAAGGTGGTGGGTGGTACAAAACCAGCTAACAAATAACATCTTGCAATTTTATAAAAAAAAGTAGTAAAATAATTATATAACTTTTTCCCACTTTTTCAAGGAGTAACATATGAAATCACAAAAACGAATTTTAATTGCCTTCATTTTAAATCTTACATTTGCAGTTTTTGAATTTATCGGTGGAGCGTTAACAGGTAGCGTTGCGATTATTTCCGATTCTGTTCACGATTTAGGCGACAGCATCAGTATCGGTATTTCCTATTTTCTTGAAAAGATAAGCAAAAAAGAGCCCGACGATAAATATACCTACGGGTATTTGAAATACTCTGTTCTCGGTAGCTTAATAATGACAATTATTCTCATTGTTGGTTCAATTTTTGTTATCATAAATGCAATTGAGCGCCTTATAAAGCCTGTTCCCATAAACTACAATGGTATGCTGATTTTCGCAGTTGTAGGTATTGTCGTTAACCTTATTGCTGCCATTTCAACACATAAGGGCGAATCACTTAACCAAAAGGCAGTAAATCTTCATATGCTTGAGGATGTTTTAGGCTGGGTAGTTGTGCTTATTGGCGCAATTGTAATGAAATTCACCGATATCACCTATATTGACCCTATAATGTCCATAGGAGTTTCCGTTTTCTTGCTCATCAATGCTTTTAAAGGCATAAAGAAAATTCTTGACATATTCTTTGAAAAAGCACCTGACGGCATTGATGTTTCAGAATTAAAGCATCATTTAAAGGAAATTGACGGGGTTCTCGATGTTCACCATTTTCATTTGAGAACTATTGACGGCTTCAATCATATTGCAACCCTTCATATTGTAACAGAGTCTGACTCTGCAACAGTAAAAAAAGCAGTTAAGGAAGAATTACTTAAGCACGGTATTGCTCACACAACGGTAGAAATCGAAACACCCGAGGAAGAGTGTGAGGATTTAAGCTGCCACCCGAACCATACTGAGCATAATCATAATCATAGTCATTCTCACCACCATCATTAAGCCACCGGTCGCCGGTTGCCAGTCGCCAGCGTAGTGGCAAGTAGCAAAAAGCAACGCGAAGCTATCCCTCTTTTTTGTGAAGCAAAAAGGAGGGGGGACCGTTCTTCTGCTTGTAAAATATTTATATTCGTAAATTTCGGATGATAGTGTTTCTTAATAAACATAGTTCGGGCGGAACGGTGGGTGGTACTATTTTTATTTTTTCCATGTACCACCCACCACACCGATGCAACTCATCAATACAAAAAACATTTCTCACGAAATCCACATACTTTAAAATTACTTTTATTCAAGTGTGGTCCCCCCTCCTCCTCGCAAGCGAGCAAGAGGGATAGGCTTCGCGATAATTTTTATTTTTTCATTATCTTTTCCCCTTATGAAGCTTCCCCTTCATTCCGAACTCCAAATTAAATTATATCTTGACAACAGTTTTCATCGTGATAAAATAAACAACGGTTAATAAGTTAATATATACACTATTATAAAGAAAGAAGTAATACTATGCAAACCACACCAGAAATACTTTTAACCCTTTCTATTGCTCTTTTATCAGGTCTTCTGCTTTCACGACTTGCTAAAAAAATGGGGCTTCCTGCTGTAACTGCTTATCTTGTAGCAGGTGTTATAATCGGGCCCTTCTGCTTAGGCAGATTCGGCTTCGGCTTTTCAGCAGTTGAAAATTCCCCTGAGCATTATTCAATCCTCTGCGATTTAGCCCTTGGCTTTATCGCCTTTGCCATCGGTAATGAATTCCGTCTTGCTCAGCTTAAGAAAATCGGCAAGCAGGCAACAATAATCGGTATAGGACAAGCGCTTGTAACAACAGTAGTTGTTGATATCGCCCTTATTTCCCTTTCATTCATTCTTCCCGAGGGCTACCTTCCCCTTCCTGCAGCAATTATTCTCGGCGCCGTTGCAACTGCAACAGCCCCTGCAGCAACACTTATGGTTGTGCGTCAGTATAAGGCAAAGGGTCCCGTTACTGATATTCTTCTTCCCGTTGTTGCTCTTGATGACGCAGTAGGTCTTGTGGTTTTCGCAATCTCCTTCGGTGTAGCAGGTGCCATTGACACAGGCGCAATTGATGCCGTTTCAATGATAGTAAACCCCATTTTAGAGGTTGTTCTTTCAATCGCTCTCGGTGGGCTTATGGGCTTCCTTTTCACCTTCTGCGAAAGGTTCTTCCACTCCCGTTCAAAGCGTATGGCAATTTCCGTTACCTTCGTTATGCTCACCGTTGCCATCTCCTCTCTGAAATTTGAAATCGGCAGCGTACATATTGCATTTTCAAGCCTTCTCTCCTGTATGATGCTTGGTACAGTCTTCTGCAATATCTGTGATTTTTCTGAAGAGCTTATGGACAGAGCAGACCGTTGGACAGTGCCCCTTCTGGTTCTCTTCTTCGTAATAAGTGGCGCAGAGCTTGACCTTTCAGTTTTCAAAAACTGGGTTTATATTGTAATCGGTCTCGCTTATATCGTGTTCCGTTGCATCGGTAAATATTTCGGTGCTCGCACAAGTGCCAAAATCTCAAAATGCGACGATAATATCGTTAAATACCTTGGCATTACCCTTTTCCCTCAGGCAGGTGTTGCCTTGGGTATGGCAAGCCAGGCACTTACCTTAGGTGATGAAATCGGTACTCTCGTTCAGAGCATCACCCTTTTCTCCGTTCTCATTTATGAGCTTTTCGGACCCTATTTCACAAAGGTTGCCCTTACAAAAGCAGGCGATATCACACCCCACGGAAAAACAAGCGCCCGTGAAGAAGCAAAAATCAAGCTTGAGGAAAGCGACAGCCCGAAGAATAATAAAAAATCATAATAGACAGATAAAGAAATATATGTTACTATTCTGTTGGAAGATGATTTCTTTTAAATTCGAAATTCGGAATGAATGGGAAGCTTCGCAAGCATTTTTATAATTGCCGTGCGCAGCACCCGACATTCTGCATTTTGCATTTTGCATTTTGCATTTAATACTAATACCTTACATACGAAAGGATGCCACAATTATGAAAGACTTTACAAAATACCACGGTATAATCCCTGCTTTTTACGCTTGCTATGATGACGAGGGAAATGTCTCCCTTGAAAGAACAAAGGCATTTGCAAAATTCCTTTTGGAAAAAGGCGTTAAAGGACTTTATATGTGTGGTTCTTCAGGCGAATGTATCTATCAGAGCAAGGAAGAAAGAAAGCTTATTCTTGAAGCAGTTATGGAGGCTGTTAAGGGCAAAATGACAATTATCGCTCATGTTGCTTGTAACAATACTGCAGATTCAATGGAGCTTGCTGCTCATGCAGAAAGCCTCGGCGTTGATGCAATCGCATCAATCCCCCCCATTTACTTCAAGCTTCCCGAGGAATCCATCGCTCAGTATTGGAACGATATTTCCTCTGCTGCTCCCAACACAGATTTCGTTATTTATAATATTCCTCAGCTTGCAGGCGTTGCTCTTACAATGCCTCTCTTCAAGGAAATGCTCAAAAACCCCAATGTAATCGGCGTTAAGAACTCCTCAATGCCCACTCAGGACATTCAGATGTTCAAGGCTGAGGGTGGCAAGGATTTCGTTGTTTTCAACGGTCCTGACGAGCAGTTTGTTGCAGGCCGTGCAATCGGTGCTCAGGGTGGCATCGGTGGTACCTATGCCGTTATGCCCGAGCTTTTCATTAAAATGGACGAGCTTATCAAGGAAGGTAAGCTTGACGAAGCAAGAGAAATTCAGTATGCAGTAAATGAAATCATTTATGCGATGTGCGCTTGTAAATGTAATATGTATGCAGCTGCAAAAGAGGTTCTTCGTCTTCAGGGCATTGACATCGGCGATGCAAGAAAGCCCCTCGCTCAGCTCAAGGAGGAAAGCAAGCCCCTCGCTGCAAAGGTAAACGAAATGATTACCGAAGCAAAGGCTAAATTCTGCTGAATTATAAGCTTATAAAAATAAAGGGTGGTAAATATGAAAAAGACAGCAAAAGCGCTTTCGCTTATTATTGCAATTGTTTTAATTTTTTCTGCTTGTGGCAATAGCACAGACAACACCCCGACAACAGAAACTACAAGCTCATACAACTATCGGGAGCCCATTACTGATGCTCCTGTAAATACTGATACTGCAACAGACAGCGCCCCTGCTGTTGAAAGCACAGCTGCTGAAACTGTTGCACAAAATGTTGAACAGCAGACCCAGGCACCCGTAACACAGGCACCTCAGACAGAAGCCCCCACAACTGCAGCACCTGTATATAAAATGCCCTCTACAAAGGCTGAAATAGTTGAATATTTCAACACAGGCGCAAACAAGGTTAAAACCGAGGCAGTCAGCGTAACAAAGAATTATGAAAAGCGTACTATCGGCGAGCTTGTTGTTCCTCAGGCGCTTCAGTCAACTGCAGATTCTGTGGTTCGTCAATATTTGTCTGACGATACAACTCCCATTGTTTACTCAACTCAGGCTGACATCCGTGAGAACTTCATCGTTCCTAAGCAGGATTATGTAAGCCGTCTTACAACAAAGGACATCACCGACATCACTATCAAGGATGTGGGCAACGAATTTGAAATTAATATTTTCCTTAAGGACGAGGAAAACCCTGTATCAGGCACAGGCGTCGGCTCAGTTTGTGATGTTATCGAAACAGGCGATGTTGCGGGCAATAAAATGGTACAGAATTTCACCACAAGCTACTATAGCTGTGTTGTAAAAGCAAAATTTGACAAAGCCTCGGGCCGTATGGTGTGGGCTAACTACACAACTCCCCTCACCCTTGATGTTACAGTAAACCTTCTCGGCACACACAATGCTAAGGTAGGCTTAACCTTTGAGAAGGACTATGTTATTGAATACTAATGGTGTAAGCGATGTATTTTGACGACCTTAAAATCGGTATGACGGTGGAAATCCCCCCTGCCCTTATTGAAAAAGAAAAAATGCTGGCATTCGCCCGTGATTACGATAACATTCCTCTTCATACTGACGAGGAATACGCAAGAACAACTATCTTCGGCAGTCTTATCGCCCCCGGTGTAATGTCCTTTATGTCCGTTTGGGCAAAATATCTTGAGGTAGATTTCTTCGGCAAGGAATTGCTTGCAGGCAAGTCCACTAAAATTGAGTGGCTGAAGCCCGTTTATGCCGATGATGCTTTAACAGGCAAAGCAGCTATAACAAATCTCACTCCCCGAAGCGAGAAAAACGGCATCGTTGAGGTATCAATAGAAGCCCGTAATCAGAAGGGCGAGCTTGTGTTGACAAGCATAACCGAAGCCATTGTAAAATGTAAATAACATCAAAAAGGAGCAGATTCCCCAAAGAATCTGCTCCTCGTTTTTATTATTATGTATTTTTATCAATCAAGCGCATCCACAATGCCACCTAAAAGTGAGCCGAGTGCTCCTGCAGTTTTGCTGCCTGCGGAAGCAGGTGCGGAATGTGATGCTGCAGGAATGGGATTTGTTCCGATTGTTCTGTCAACGGGAGCAAGAAGAACCTTACCTGTACCGCGATATACATTAACGAAGCCCTCTCCTGATGCAGCAGAGCCGACAAGTGTTTTTCCTGAACGCTCAACTGTAAAGCTTAAGGTATCACTCCATGCAATAGCAAAGCTGCCGTCAACCTTAAGAACATCGTTTACAAGCTCAACCTCAATAAGCTCCTCCTGAGGACAACGGCTTTCAAGAACTGCAACGCCGTTACCGTCAAGAGCAAGGTTAAACAAGCCCTCACCGCCAAGCACTGCAGAGGAAACGTTGGTACGAGCAACCAGCTTCTGCTTGATTGAAGCATCACAAGCAAGGAAAAGACCGTCATCAAGAACAACCTTACCGTTCCATTCGCTTGTATCCAACAAAACGATGTGTCTGTAAGTAGGCTCAAGCACCAGAACGCCATCACCAACATATTCGGGCTTTATTGCACTTTCGCCTGTAACCTTACCTTTAACAAGCTTGCCCAAAAAGTCCCCTGCACCCTTAACGCCTGTTGTAGCGTTAACATTACCAACAGTCCATTGCATTGCACCTGCCTGACAAATAATACCGCTGGCTTTTGAAAGGTCGCAGACAACCTGTCTTTTTCTGATATTCATTTCATCACAAAAATATGCCATCATCGCTGTTGCGGGAGAAACACTAAGATCTCTCTTATACTGAGCAACCTGAAAGGGTCCCTTTTCAGCAATAATGGTAATGTCGTCATTGTTTGTAAAATTATTAATTTTAAACATCAGAATCACTCCCGAAATAATTTAGTAATTTAATTGTATCACCGCAGGAAAATAATTGCAAGGAAAACATATACAAAAAAAGATCGGGCAGCTTATATACTGCCCGACCCTGAATGCTATTCTTAATATTAATATGAAGTCTCAGCTGCAGCCTCAACCGATGTACTCTCTGAGGAATTGAGGTTAATTGTAATTGCAGGTCTGTAGCCAAGGATAGTGCTGTCACTGGCATCCTGATAGCCTATATCGCCCTTTCCGTTTGCTACATCATGCTCGCTTGAATAAATGCCTGTTGAGCCAAGCCACCATTCATAGCCATTCTCTGCAGATTTTGTGTAGCCCTCCTTTGACAAGGCGTAATCGGTTGGCTTTCCTTTGCCGTAGGACTGATTTTTAACATAGCTGCTTGCCTGATCATCTGTCAAAAAGAAAGCCTTTTCAACAAGAGCCTTTTCAGAGCCAAAAAAACTACTGTTTACAAAGCCTCTTGCCCAGGTTTCTTCAACCTCAGGGAAGGCGCCTGCATCGATAATATATTTTGTGAGCAAGGTAATTTCATCATCCTCAACATTAATAACAACCCACTCAATATCCTCGTACATATATTTGCCGAAGGTTATCTCATCGCCCTTTTTACAATGGTCGAATCTGTAGGTCGGATTATCGTTGCAAATTGTGTTGTAATAATATTCGCTGCTCTGATAATCACCAAGCTTTTCAAATGTAAGCAAGGCATCCTTGTAATTACCCTCCTCATAAGCGGCAATGGCATCCTCATACTGCATTTTGGGAATAAATCTGTTGTAAACCAAAACACCGAGTGATACGGCTTCGGCAACAAGAACAAGAATAACCAAAGCATATTTCAATCCGCTTATTATCTTCTTTTTCTTTTCAACCTTGGCTTCCTCCACAACGATTTCGGCTTCAACCTTATCTATAATTGAATTTTCCATAATCTATCCTCCATTTTCACGCTAAAGCCCTTAATCACTCAAAGGCATTCTCGGGCTTTACTGCATCCGGAATTGGCTTATCTGCCATTTCAGGCTTCTCAACATATAAAAGGTCTGTTTTCTTCTTTTTCTTTGTTGAAGTGTTATAATCAGAAAAACGCTTTTCCATATATGAATCAAGCTCATTCTGATATTTGTCCAATATCTCGGGAATTCTGTCTCGCATAGCGCTGATTTCCACATTAACAATATCAGTTGTTTCAAACTTCTGAGCTCTTGACTCTAATTTTTGAATTTCGTCGTTTATTCTGCTTTTCTCAGAGATTTTAAAGAATTTCAGCTTTGCCTCCTGCTCCTTTAAATCCTCAATTGTTTTTCTTATTTCTTCAATTTTCTGCTGAATTTCTCTCTCGAATTGTTTTCTCTTCTCTTCGATGAATTCATCCAGCACCTTTTTGTATTCATTCTTCTTTTTGTTGCACTGCTTTTCTATTTCAAGCATATGCTTTTTAGCTGCCTCATTAAGCTTCGCAACTCTTTTTTCTTCTGCTGCCTTAAGCTCAGCCTTGCGCTTCTTTTCTTCTTCCTCTTTTTTTCTGCGTTCTTCTTCAAGCCTTGCTCTTTCAGCCTGCTTTCTGCGACGCTCCGCTGCAGCAGCCTCTCTTCTCTTGCGCTCCTCAGCAGCCTCGGGAGTCATCTCATATTTAGATGCCCAGAATTTTTCAATAGTCTTTGCCTCAAGGCTTGCAAAATAATGCTCGCTTCTGAGGTCACCCATTGATGAGTAGTTGAAGGTGCCTGTTACATTACTGCTCAGGCCTGATGATTCAGAATTTATTTCCTTCATCAGATCTGCAACAGCCTTAATTGCATCACCACTTATCCCATAATCAAGATACGGTCTGCATTCCATATCAAGAGTACGGATAATGGTTTCATAGCTTGTATATAAATCGTCAGTTGTTCTTTTGATGTCAGCAACAATTGCCACAGCCTTGCTCAAATTGGAAATATCAATTGTTGTATATCGTGTTTCGATTTCTATACGACTTTTAGCACTTTCAAAGCGAGACTCTGCAGAACGAACCGAGCGCTCTGCCCTTTCAACAGCCTCATAGACCTTTTTGGTATAATCAAGATTCATAATACTGTAATTCCTTAAAACAACACTAATTATTTTCTGTATTTATTCAAATCAATACCATTTTTTGACGCTTCCCGCATTAAATCCTGACTTGACGCAGAGCTCATTCTTGAAGCATCCATCATCGCTGCAGGGAAGCCCGAAAATGCAGCGGTACCGTAATAATCGGTTAAATCTTTTCTTAATTTATTGAAATCAATATCGTTCATTTTTGCAGCCTCTTTATTTAATCTTAGGTGTATCAGGAAGAATAAAGCTTGTGTTGTATGCCTCGCCCATGCTGAATTCTGCAGTAGCGGGAGGAGTTTTAATTTTTATATTCTTCATTGAAGGAAGCTCTGTCGCAGGCTTTGTAGTAGCTATTGTAGTATTACTATGAGAGCTATGAGAGCTGTGAGTATTACTATGGGAGCTATGAGAGCTGTGAGAGCTATGGTAATAGCCTGAGCTATGAGAGCTATGAGAGCTGTGGGAGCTGTGGGACTTATGGGAGCTGTGGGAGCTGTGAGATCTGTGAGAGCTATGTGCCGCAAAAGCCTCAGTTGCCAATAAAACACCCATAATAAGCATCATTGAACCAACGCTCAGAATTTTATTTCTTGTTATATTACCCTCTTCTTCATAGAGGAAATCTTCAATAGATTTTTTAATTTTTGGTACTAATTTTTCACTCATATCTAAAATCTCCTTACCTTACACCTTAATAAACCTTAGTGCATTTACCCTCGTCCCAGATTGTTGTAAAGGTGCCCTTTTTGTTGGTATAGGTATATGTTCCGTCCAATTTGCCATCCACAAAGGTACCCTTTAAGGATGTGCCGTTTTTGAAGGTATAGGTTCCGTAGCCGTCAATCATATCATCATCCCATTGACCCTCGTAGCTTGCGCCGTCCTTCCAGGTGAATGTACCTGCGCCATCTCTTTTGCCGTCAACAAAATTACCGTCATAAACGCTCTTATCAGCGAAGGTCATTTTGCCCTTACCTGAAATTTTCTCGCCGTCAAATTCGCCCTTGTACTTAATGCCGTCAGCAAATTCAATCTCAATATCCTTGGGAGTAATATCCTCCTTGACATTGATTTTATACTCGTAAGCCTCATTCTTGAAGCTGATGGTACCCGAGGTAAAAATGTTATTGGTAAAAGAGCCCTTGTATGTAAAGCCGTCGGTTGTTGTAACAACACCCTCGCCGTTCATCATATCATCAGACCACTGACCCTCATACTTTGAACCGTCAGCCCAGATGAATGTACCCTTGCCACTTCTCTGTGATTTTCTGAAGCCACCCTCATAGCTGCCTAAAGAGCCCTCAAGCACGCCTTCGCCATTCATTTTGTTATTTTTCCAGGAGCCCTCGTAAACCTCTCCGGTATCAAACTCGAAGGTGCCTTCACCTGACAAAAATATTAATTTAGAATCACCTGTATATTTACCATTGGGCAAATTAAGATACTGTGTCAGTTCACCTGCTTCATTGATTTCCTCAGTGGGAATACCGGGCGCAATTGCAAAGAAGAGTATGCCTACCAGCAATACAAAGCCCATAAAACCTAAAAATATATTCAAAAATATTTTTTTCGCCTTACTCATAATTATCTACCCCTATCCATTGGTTAAATATTCTGATATTTTCCACATCGCCATTATACAATATTTCAAAAATAGTATCAAGCATTCCACCATATATTTTGCATCTGAATGCATTCTGATTTTTGAAGAATAAATCCTTTTCCTGTGCAAGATTAACTACTGGACATGTCCCACAATATGGCTGATACACACAGTCACAGCAATTCAACTGACTTTCAAGACAAGAGGAAACGCAAACAGATTTGCAGATCGGCGACTGCATCAATTGGTCATAATTGTTTTCGTAAACATTTCCCAGCTTGAAGGCCTCGTCGCCCATTTCATAAAGCATACGACCCTCGTCACAGGTGAAAACATTACCGTCATAGAAATATGCAATCTGACCGATAGCAGCACCACATGGAGAACGGAGCTCCATATAGTTTTCTGAAACTCCGAGCAGAATCTTTTTAAGGAAAATCACTGCGTGGTTTTCGCAGATTTTCACACCCTGCTTATTCAACTCAAGTATGTATAACAATGATTTTTTATAGAATTCTATAAATTCTTCGGCAGTATAGCCGATTTCATCCCATACACGAGCTGCTGTACCAAGACAGGTCAGAGGTCTTATGAATATGCTTTCCTGTCCGTTGCTTATGTACTCGTCTATAATCTCCTTGTGCTTAGCAAGACTGTATCTTGTTGTGGTCTGAATTGCGCCGATTGACAAGCCTGTTCCCTTAATCTGCTTCATCTTACCAACAACAATATCATAGGTACCACAGCCACCAGAGGTGCTTCTGTTTTTATCGTGCAATTCCCTATCACCGTCAAGAGAGGTTGAAATGCCCACCTGATGCTCAACAAGAAATTCAAGCATTTCGTCTGTAAGAAGAGTAAGGTTGCTGACCACATTGAAGGAAATGCATTTACTCCCCTTTTTCTCCTCTGTATATAAAACAATATGCTTTAATATTTCAAAATTAGCCAAGGGCTCACCACCCTGAAACTCAAAGCACAAAAACCTTGAAGGAGACTGCAGAGCCACATCAACGCATTTTTCAGCAGTTTCAACTGACATCGCGTGATGAACTATATTAGTGTCATCCTTTGCCTGACAGTAAATACAACTCATATTGCAGATATTTGTAAGAACAAAAATATGAAGAGCTGTGCTTGAAAAAAGGTAGCTTTTGCTGTCTCTGATATGATATTTAGCCTTTTCTGCAAGAATCTCGTCATATCCGTCATAAACAAAAAGCTTGTCCTTCAGCTGAATAAGCGTATCCTGTTCAATATGGCCGTTATTAACCAAAGCAGAAAGTGTTTCCTGTGACACAAAATGATATTTACCCATATCATTTGTTATTAAAACCTTGTCCTTGAAGGGTTTAAAATTAAAATAATTTATCAAGCATTTGTCACATCACTTTCTGTTAAATTTTCTGTAATAGGCCTGCCCGTGATTTTTGCCATTCTCTTTGTGCTGTCAAAAATACCACCACAAATTTCCTTGACCTTACACTGCGAGCATACCTCGTCATATTCAATTTTATAATCCGAAATACTCTTTGTGCAAAGAACCCAGTATTCCTTCTTCACAGCGCACAGAGGGAAATTGTAAAGCTTTACATCCATACCGTGCTCAATCAACATTCTTATGGCCTTTTCAGCCTTCTCAGCCATAACCTCGTAGGGCAGCCACACCTTGTCCATATTTTTGGCAGCATTACCCATCAGCTCAAGCCCCATAAAATTAACGCAGCTTACGCCACCAAGGTATTTGATTATATATGCTGCAACCTTTTCAATATAATCAATGTTAAGCCTTGTTAAAACTATTCTGAGCTCAACATCAACATTGTAATGAAGAAGGTTGTGAATACCGATAACGGTCTGCTTAAAGCTTCCCCGTGACTGAGTTATAGCGTCATGGGTAGCCTCATTGTAGCCATAAAGAGGTATGCCCAGTTCAATATCGTCAGGCAGACATTCTATAAATCTCTGTGTAAAGGAATAATCGCCGAAGGCTCTTCCGTTTGTCAGAAGCTGAAAATGAGTTTTTGCTCTTGTGTCTCTGATGTATTCCATAACCTCAAAGAAATCATCCTTTAACAAGGTGGGCTCGCCACCTGTCAGGGTAAGGTACGGCACATGCTCAGGAATATATCGGAGAAGCTCCTTTATGCTTTCAGCAGAGCTTAAGAAGGCATTCCTTCTTGAAGCCTCACTGCAGGGACACATCACACAGTTTGAATTGCACTGCATTGTAAAAACAATAGCATTATCCTCTGACTCAGAGCGAAAAAGGTTGAATATAATCCCCTTTTCGTCAATGCATAAAACATCGTCCTCATTAAACTCTTGAAATATAATCTCAGCGTCCTCAGGCATTATAATATAGCCGTCATATGTATATAGCCTGATTTCATCACCAAGCTTAAAGATATGGTTCATCCCCGTTTGCATAAAACGGATATGCTCATCGTTATTGAAGCACACCTTGAAAATATAATAATCATCGTTATAGCCGTTTATATGTCTGTTCATATCAAAATCAACCTCATAACAACATATACAATTGTTCCGAATGAAATAAATATGGCAAAGGGAATTTTTCTCACAATGGTGATTTCCTCCTGACCATATTTAGATTTCTCCCAGCGTCGGATGCTCTGGGCCTCATCCTCGCTTATTCTTGAACGGATGTCCTCCGTTGTGGTGGTAGGAAGCCCCTGAATGCGAGAGGGTGCAAAGCACATAATTGTGGTATATGCAAGAACCATTCCTTTTTTCACTGTGCTTGTGGGTATGGTCATATAATTGTATTTTTCAGAAAAAATACGCAAAACCAGAACTATGGCTACCAATATATAAATTCTGAAATCAAAATTCGCTGAAAATCCGTTGACTACAAAATAAAGCACAAGAGTTGGCACAGCAAGCACACAAAGCCATAGCCAACGGTCGAATATTTTTATGCTATAGCTAAGGAAAACTATAATCATATTAAGAATCAGAATAAGCTCTGTATTCATTGAATAAAACTCAGGTAAAATCAGCATAAAGGCATAATCAAAAATCATTACAAGACAGGTACATTTGATATATTGCTTCGCCATCGCTTTAATGTCTGCCTTGAATCGTTGAATTTTAAACAAATTCTTTTCCTTTATTCCGATATACACGGATTCTCCGATAGTGTATAAATAGGCAAAGGAAAAAATCATAATTATGATTACAACTGTTGCAGAAACAATATTCCCCTCATAATACAGCCTTGTGGGAATCAGCATTATCGTAAGAATAAGAAGCTTACTGTCCCCTGCAGCCCATATATGCAGAGCATAAAACGCAATAGAAATAAATGACATTACACCAACATTAATGCAGTAAGCGATAAAAAGCTCTTCTGCAAAGAAAATGAAATATATCGCATTGAGCACAACTGCAATAATCGCTGATGAAAAAATCACATTATTCTGAATAATTGCATTTTTCAGGTCAGTTACCGTAACGTAAGCGCATGTAACAAACAGAGTTGCCAACATCACAGCCTCTGTCAGCGCCATTAAATTATTCATTAACATCAAACCAGTTATTTAAAATATCCTCTGAATTTATACTCTCGTCATCAATAAAGCCTGTATCTCTGTTGTCAATTATTGTTGAAGCAAGAGCTCGTCCTATAATCATTTCACGAATGTTCTTTGTCTGCTTGGAGATGGATAATCGTGTTGTCTGAACAAGAACCTCGTTCATAAATTCCTTCTCAGCATTAGCTTCGGACTGACCGTCCTTTGCAGACATATCAATATAATAATATTTGTCATCGGCGTCCAATTCCATATAGTAACTGTCTGTAAAAAAATATGAAGCCTTGATAATTGCTTCCTTTTCATACATTTCCTTTGAAAACTGCAAGCGCACAATAATCCCCCTTGACCCGATATTATATTTCTTATATGTAAAAATAATATTAGACATATAATACCATATAATAACATATTTTTCAATGAAATAATCCCATAAAAAACAAGGAGCAGATTTTTGAATCTGCTCCCTTTTATTTAATTAAACTACATCATTAATCCTTGCTGACAACCTTCTTCTGCCATGATTTTTTGCCACAATTGGGGCATTTCATTTTTCTTGTTCTGCCCATATGCTGTGACCATAACACCTGCTTGAAGGTAGGAACATATTTATGACCACATTCCTTGCAGTGATAATAGCCTGCAACCTGCTCGATTTTCACAGTAAAGCCTACACCGATTAACCCGGGAACAAAGCCTGAAAAAGCAAGTGCAGTCCTTTGCCATTCTTCAAGAGGTAAATATGCTGCAGCAAAGGTAGGAGCCGTTATAATTATAACAGAAAGAATACCGATAACCCATTCAAGAGTCAGCAAGCGTTTGTCGCTTTCTTCCTTTTCTTTTATCATTTCAATTAACTTGTTTTCTAATTCCTTGTTGTAATTATCCATTGTAACAACCTCCCCACTCAATAAATCATTAACTGTAATCCCAAGAATACTGCAAAGCTCAAGCATAATTGCAGAATCAGGCAAGGATTTTCCTCTTTCCCATTTTGAAACTGCTCTGTCGGTGATGCTCAGCATTTCTGCTAATTGCATCTGAGTCAGATTCACACTTTTTCTGCGCTCAGCAATAAATTTTCCGATTTTAATCTGATTCATAAGCAACCCACCTTCTGATTAAATTATACTTAACAGCACATAAAAATACACATACCATTGGTTGAGTCGGGGAAAAATCAACCCTGAGTAGATAAATTAAGCCTATTATAGCACACACCACTTCATATTTCCACAATTATTGCTTTTGCTCATCAGGAATGGTATAATTATTCCAATACTATTCAGGGGATGAGAAAATGAAAAAACGGATTATACTCTGTATCTCGTTACTGCTTGTGGCTGTTACGGCTCTTGGGATTATTTTACCCTTGTTAAGACCGGAATATAGCAAGGTAAATCTGAATTCTGCAGATGCTCAGAATAAAACCGACAAAGAAATACGCTTCAATTCAGATGGCAAGTTAAAAATTCTTCATATTACCGACACCCATCTTAACCTTGAGCACCGTTATAATTTCGACCCGACCATATGGCTGGTTGAAAAGGCCTGCGACACCGAAAAGCCTGATATTGTTATGCTGACGGGCGATATTGTGGTGAACTGCGAAAACGCAGAGGACACAAAGAAAATGATTAATGCCCTGATGAATGTTTTTGATTCAAGGGACATTCCCGTTGCAGTAACCTTCGGCAACCACGATTCAGAGCAGGGCGCTATGTCCCGAGAGGAGCTTATGGCATATTATAACACCTTCTCCTGCTCCCTTTCTGTTGATGACGGTGACCAGCTTTCAGGCTGTGGTACATATAACATCCCCGTCCTTTCCTCAAAGGGTGAAGAGGTAAAATTCAACCTTTGGGTTTTCGATTCAGGCGACTATGACGAAAACGGCAGATATAGCTGTGTCAAGCCCGATCAGATTGAATGGTATAAAAGCACCTCCAACAAGCTCAAATCAGAAAACAACGGTGAGGCAGTAAGCTCCCTTGTATTTCAGCATATAATCGTCGGTGAAATCTATGATGCTCTGACAAAGTCAGACAAATGGAAATCTTATTCCTACAAGCATCTGTATAACGATGAATATTATATGTTCAACCCCCAAAATGAAAACTACGGCACAATAAGAGAAACCCCTTGCCCCGGATATGAAAATTACGGACAGTTTGATGCTATGGTGGAGCAGGGCGATGTGCTTGCAATGTTCACAGGTCACGACCACACCAATGCCTTCGGGGTAAAATATAAGGGCATCGACATTGTCAATTCTCTCAGCACCCGTTATATAAGCCTTTTCCACTCAACTCAGTGTGGCTACCGTGTAATTGAGGTTGACGAAAACGACACCTCGACCTACGAAACCCGAGTGGAAAGAATCTTTGATAATTTCGATTTCAGCACCGTAAGGGAAGAAATAAAGAATGGCGATACCTCAACCCGTATGATAGCCCTTGAATTTGCCGTAAAGGGTAAAATTCAAGGATTTGCAACTGAAATCTACGGCAGAATTATAGAAGCCGTCACAGACAGAGCCGTAACCTATCAGGACTAAAAAAGCTATACAAAAAGCGCAGAGGAAAACACAAATTTTCCTTTGCGTTTTCTTTTGATAAGCCTTCAAAAAACTGTTTCAGATTCTTATTGACAAAACCCTTCGTTCGCGTTAGAATAGCCTAGTATTTTTTATATAGAGCGAGTGTATTTATGGAGCAAGTAATTAACACCTTAAACAACATTTTCAGCTTTGCTTATGACAATATTTTAAGCATCGCTATGATAATCCTGATAATCTCTGCCGGTGCGTTCTTATCAATAAAAAACCGATTTTTTCAATTCACCAAATTCGGCTATGTATTAAAAAACACCGTAGGCTTGCTTTTTAACAAAAAGCTTCATCACAGAGACGAAAAAAGCGTAAGTCCCTTTCAGGCAGTTACTACTGCACTCGCAGGAACTATCGGCACAGGCAGCATCGCAGGTGTTGCAACTGCATTGGTGCTTGGTGGACCCGGTGCTGTTTTCTGGATGTGGGTAAGTGCTCTGCTCGGTATGGCAACAAAATATTCCGAAATTGTTTTGGCTGTCAGATATAGAGAAAAAACTGAAGCTGGCGCAAACATCGGTGGCCCCATGTACTATATCAAAAATGGCTTGGGCGTTAAATGGCTTGCAGCTGTGTTTGCTGTTTTCGCAATGATTGCTTGTATCGGTACCGGAAATGCTACTCAGTCAAATTCAATTTCAGGTGTTCTTGACCTTAATTTTAATGTTGCTCCTTGGATAACAGGTGTTGTCCTTACTATTCTCGTTGGCGTAATCATTATCGGTGGCGTAAAAAGAATTGCAACCGTAAACGAGAAATTAGTTCCCGTTATGGCTGTTTTCTTTATTCTCGCCTCAATCCTTGCTCTTGTTTTCAACGCAGAAAAAATCCCACAGGCATTCGCCCTCATCTTCAAGGAAGCATTCAATTTCAAGTCTGCCTTCGGTGGTGCTGCAGGCTACGGCATACTCACAGCTATGCGCTACGGTGTTGGCAGAGGTATTTTCTCAAACGAATCAGGTCTTGGTAGCGCACCCATTGCCCACTCTGCTTCAAGCACAGAGGACCCAGTTAAGCAGGGTCTCTGGGGTGTGTTCGAGGTTTTCATTACAACCATTATCATCTGCACAATGTCTGCATTGGTTGTTATCACCTCCGGAATTTATTCCGATGCATTCGCTTCAGGCGTTGCCCCTGCAGTAAGTGGCGCAGCCCTCAGCAGCGCAGCCTTTGAGGAAGCAATCCCCCACATTGGTGGAATCGGAATCGCAATTTCAACAGTATTCTTCTCCCTTTCAACAATACTCGGCTGGGCGTACTACGGCGAGGTAAGCGTTGGCTACCTTTTCAAAAAGAACCCCAAGAGAGCTATCACAATTTACAGATTAATCTATGTTGTATTTGTTTTCGTTGGCGCAATCGCAGAAATCAATACCGTGTGGTTAATTGCAGACTGCTTCAATGCCCTTATGGCATTACCAAACCTTATAGCACTTATCGGCCTCTCAGGAACAGTTGTAAAGCTTACCCGAGACCACTTTGCAAAAGCAAATACATCCGAAGAATAAAAATAAAAACGCAACAGCTTGAATGTGCTGTTGCGTTTGTTTTTAGAGTGGGTAAAGCGTATCCGTACCAGATTTTGGGATAGTCTTTTCCACTCATATTTCGTTAAAATACTCGCCAATCCGTCAGGATTGGCTGTGTTTTTGCCTCATCTGAGTGAAAAATACTTAATCACAAAATTCTTCGACCTTAAACGGATGAGGTTTCGAGGAAATTTGGTCGCATTTGACTGCAGATAGGCTGTCGCCTTTCAAAGGCAAATCGGGCAAAAGTACCGAAACATCGCCGTTTAAGGCTGGTTCGGATATACTTTACCCACTCTAGCCTTATATTAGCATTTCTCTGAGCGAGTTTCAAGCATTTCAATGAAATAACACTGAACCCGATGAGATTTTAAAATACTGATGTATCAAGGGGAAAGAATTTTAAAAAAGTGTTGACAATCGTGGCTTATAGTGCTATAGTCAAAACATTAAATGCGATGATCAGAAAGTAGTAGGTTGGAAAGAACCAAGAGAGAGTTGCCGGTCGGTGCAAGGCAATGGGGGCGTCCTTCACGAATTCATTCTGTTAGCAGTGCGCTGAATAAGCTGGTCTTTAGTAGGACGCAACGGGAGTTCCCGTCACAGAACTAAGGTATGATAGTACCTGAAAAGGTTGCTACCGTGAGATAGCAACGAACTGAGGTGGTACCACGGGATTAATTTTCTCGTCCTCTGTATTCTTTATCGGAATACTGAGGGCGTTTTTTATTTACCTTTCAGATTCCGAGCCCCAAAAGAAATTCAGAAAGGGTGGTCAGAAATGGCACAAAATTACTATCAGAAAGAAATCGAAACCTTGCCGATTGAGGAAATGAAAAAGCTTCAATCAGAAAAGCTGGTTAAACAGGTTAAGCACGTTTATGAAAACGTTCCTTACTACCGTAATCTTATGGATGAAAAGGGTGTTAAGCCCGAAGATATAAATGGAATTGATGATCTTCACAAGCTTCCCTTCCTTGCAAAATCAGATTTAAGAGAAGCTTATCCCTATGGTCTTCTTGCAACTCCTCTTGAAAACTGTGTTCGTATTCACTCCACATCCGGTACAACAGGTCGCCGTGTAGTTGCTTTCTACACTCAGAAGGATGTTGATTTGTGGGAGGATTGCTGTGCGCGTGCAATTGTTGCAGCAGGTGGCTCTAAAAAGGATGTTTGTCAGGTTGCATATGGCTATGGTCTTTTTACAGGTGGCTTTGGTCTTAACGGTGGCTCACACAAGGTTGGTTGCCTTACACTTCCTATGTCATCAGGTAATACTGAGCGTCAGGTTCAGTTCATGACAGATCTTCAGGCAACAATTCTCTGCTGCACACCCTCTTATGCAGCATACATCGGTGAAAGCCTTAAGGAGCAGGGCTACAAGCCTGAGGATATTCCGTTGAAGGCAGGTATTTTCGGTGCAGAGCCATGGACAGAGGAAATGAGACAAAATATTCAGAATACACTTGGAATCAAGGCTTATGATATTTATGGTCTCACAGAAACAACAGGACCCGGTGTTGCATTCGAATGCTCTGAGCAGACAGGTATGCATATAAACGAGGACCATTTCTATGCAGAAATTATCGATCCCGACACAGGAGAGGTTCTTCCCGAGGGCTCTAAGGGTGAGCTTGTATTCACATCTCTTGATAAGGAAGCTTTCCCCTTGCTCCGTTACCGTACCCGTGATATCTGTGTTCTTTCACGCGAAAAATGCTCTTGTGGCCGTACTCTTGTTAAAATGGCAAAGCCCATGGGCAGAACGGATGATATGCTCATCATCCGTGGCGTTAATGTATTCCCCAGCCAGATTGAAACAGTTCTTCTTAAGGAGGGCTATGAGCCTAACTATCAGATTATTGTTGACCGTGTAAACAATAATGATGTTTTCGATGTTAATGTTGAAATGACACCTGAAAAATTCACCGATAAGGTCAGCGATATTCTTGCTATGGAAAAGAGTCTTGCAGATGCAATGAAGATTATGCTTGGTATCAATCCCAAGGTTCACCTTGTTGCCCCTAAGTCTATTGCTCGTAGTGAGGGTAAGGCAGTTCGTGTTATTGATAAAAGAAAGCTTATATAAGACAGAGAGGAGTTTTTTGTTATGGCAATCAAGCAGTTAACAGTATTTATCGAAAATAAGCAGGGTACAGTTGTTAGCTTAACTGATACACTTTCCAAAAACAATATCAACCTCAGAGCACTTTCAATTGCAGAAACACAGGATTTTGGTATTCTTCGTCTTATTGTTAATGATGAAGCTGCTGCAGAAAAAATTCTCGCAGAAGAAGGCTATCTTATTAAGATTACTGATGTAGTTGGTGTTAAAATCGGTGATGCACCCGGTAAGCTTACTGCAGCATTAAAGGTTCTTAATGAAAACGAAATCAATATAGAATATCTCTATGCTTTTATGGCTCGTACAGAAAAGCACGCTTATGTTGTTATCCGAGTTGAAGACAACGACAGAGCAGAGAGTGTTCTTGAAAATGCAGGCTTCCACCTTATAACAGAAGCTGATATCAGCAAGCTTTAAGAGATATGATAAGAGCAGCATTAGAAAAGGATATTCCAAAAATCAGCGACTTGCTTTCGCAGGTTGACCTGGTTCATCATAACGGCAGACCTGACATTTTCAAAATCGGAAGAAAGTATTCCGAGGATGAGCTTGTGGAGCTTTTAAAGGATGAAAAGCGACCTATTCTCGTTTCAGTAAATGAAAATGATGAGGTTCAGGGCTACTGCTTCTGCATTTTACAGCAGCATATAAACGATTCTGTTCTTACAGATATCAAGACCTTGTATATCGACGACCTTTGCGTTGACGAGACTCTTCGAGGTATGCATATCGGTAAGGAATTATATGAAGCTGCAGTAGAGCTTGCAAAGGAAATGGGCTGCTACAACCTGACCCTTAATGTGTGGAGCTGCAATCCTTCTGCTATGCGATTTTATGAAAAATGTGGTCTCGTTCCACAAAAAATAGGTATGGAAATAGTCTTATAATGATTGTAATTTGTCGAAACGCAGTCGCGTTTCGCAAAAGCCGATTTTATCGGCTTTTAGCAAAATTGTTTTTTATAAATACAATTTTGCATTACACTCATTGAAAGGATTATAGTCGAATTTTCGTAGAAAATTC
>JAZQUT010000020.1:0-14807 GCA_045631405.1 Acutalibacteraceae bacterium
AGCTCGGTTGCGCCCTGACTTTCAAAATCCTTTGCAATTTCAATAGGATTTTCAGAATAAACTGTTAAATCGTTATAGTTACCCTTTAAAAGTCTGACAGCCTTACCCTCATATAAATCTATTGCGGGAAAAATTTTCATTGTATTACCTCAGATTTCACAAAATGCTTTTAATATATTAAGTCCTACATCGCCACTCTTCTCCGGATGAAACTGACAACCGAAGATATTGCCCTTACCAACTGCTGCAGTAACAGGAATACCATATTCAGATGTTGCGATAATAGAATCATCGCAATCGGTTGCATAGAAGGAATGAACGAAATAAACAAAGTCGCCATTGTTTATATATTTGAAAATCGGACTCTTCTCTCCTACGAAATCAAGTGCATTCCAACCCATATGGGGAATATTAAGATTTGCAGGAATTTTGTTTTCCAAGGGCACCACATTACCCTTAAGGAAGCCTAAACCCTCATGCTCGCCATATTCAAAGCCCTTTTCAAAAAGCAGCTGCATACCAAGGCAGATTCCTAAAAACGGCTTGCCGTTTTTTGCCTCCTCGGTAATAAGCTCAACAAGTCCTGATGAGCGAAGCTTTTTGGCAGCATCACCGAACGCACCAACACCAGGAAGAATTATTCTGTCGGCATTTTTTATTACATCAGCATCACTTGTCACAACTGCTTCAACACCAATTTTCTTTAATGAGCATTGAAGCGAAAACAAGTTGCCTACGCCATAGTCAATTATTGCAACCATTATAAAACTCCTTTGGATGAGGGTATCTCGTTTTTCATTTTTTCATCAATAGCAACAGCCTTTTTGAGAGTACGTGCAACGGATTTGAAAGCGCCCTCAATAAGATGATGAGAGTTAACTCCGTCAAGCTGCTTAATGTGAAGAGTAATTGCACTGTTAAATGCAAATGCCACAAAAAATTCTCTTAAAAGCTCAGTATCAAAATCGCCCACCATTGGTGCAGGAATGTTCATATAATACTGAAGATAGGCTCTACCTGAAATATCAACAGCTGAAAGAATGAGCGCTTCATCCATTGGAAGAATTGTACTTCCGTAACGGTGAATACCTCTTTTATCGCCGATTGCTTCTTTAAATGCCTGACCGAGAGCGATGCCGATATCCTCTGTTGTATGGTGACCGTCAACCCAGATATCACCATTGCATTTAACAGTTAAATCAAATCTTGAATGCTTGGCAAAAAGGATAAGCATATGGTCAAAAAAGCCGATACCTGAATCAATATCACACTCACCTGTTCCGTCAAGATTAAGCTTTACATATATATCAGTTTCTGCAGTTGTTCTTTTAATTTCTGCTACGCGCATTTAAACTGCCTCCGTAATAATTTCTTTGATTTTTTCAATAAGAGTCTGCATTTCTTCCTGTGTACCAATGGTAATACGGTTGAAATCCTTAATTCGCTCTTTTGTAAAATGGCGAACAAGGACACCTTTATCCTTAAGCTTAAGATAAAGCTCTTCGCCATCAATTTTTGTGGACTTTGCAAAAACGAAGTTTGCCTTTGAGGGTAAAACCTCAAAACCCATAGCCTCAAGCTCATTTGTTGTATAAGCTCTTGTATCAATAATTTTTTTGCAATTATCTGTGTAATAGCTCTGGCTATCTATTGCCGCTGCACCCAATGAAAGAGTGAGACGGTTTATGTTATATGGATTAGTTGAATAACGAAGCTTGTGCAAATCGTTGATAATATCCTTGCTACCGATAGCAAAGCCCAAACGGGCACCTGCCATCGAGCGAGATTTTGAAAAGGTCTGAACAACTAAAAGGTTGTCATATTTTTCAACAAGCTTCACGGCGCTTTCTGCTCCGAAATCAACATAAGCCTCGTCAATTACAACAACATTGTCAGGGTTGGAGCTGATAACCTCTTCAACCTGTGAAAGAGTCAATGCAAGACCTGTAGGTGCATTGGGATTCGCAATAAACACGCCACCATCAACACCACAGAATTTTTTATAATCAATTGAAAAATCCTCTTCCAAGGGAATCTCAGTATAATCAGAGCCATGAAGATTTGCAAAAACGCTGTAAAATCCATAGGTTATGTCGGCAAAATATGATTTTCTGCCGTTGGCACAATATGCCATAAATGCAAAGTTCAGAATATCATCTGAGCCATTTGCAAGGAAAACATTTTCAGCTTCAACGCCATAAAGGTCGGCAAGCTTTTTTGTAAGAACCTTACCGTCGGGATCGGGGTAAAGTCTCAAAAGCTCTGCCTGACTCTTATTCGCCATCTCGAGAGTTTCTGGACTTGGTGGATAAGGTGACTCATTGGTGTTGAGCTTTATATATTTTTTATCCTGTGGCTGTTCACCAGGAACATACGCTGCAAGGGAATCATATCTTTTGTCAAGGAATTTACTCATTGGATTACTCTTCCCCTCTTATGGATACACTCTTTGCATGAGCGTGCAAGCCTTCTTCTGTTGCAAAGCGCACAACCTTATCTGAAACCTCTTTGAGAGCCTCTCTGCTGAAATATGAGAACTGAGTTTTCTTAACGAAATCATCAACTGAAAGAGGGCTTGAAAATCTTGCTGTACCGCTTGTAGGTAAGGTGTGGTTAGGACCTGCAAAATAGTCGCCGAGAGCTTCGGGACAGTTTTTCCCAAGGAACACAGAGCCTGCATTTTTAACATAACCAAGATATTCAAAGGGATTATCAACACAAATTTCAAGATGCTCAGGCGCAAGAATATTTGATGTTTCCATAGCCTCAACAAGTGAATCTGTAACAATGATTTTGCCGTTTGTATCAATTGAGCAACGAGCGATTTCTGCTCTGGGAAGCTGAGGAATCTGAATTTCAAGCTGCTCGCTTACCTTATTTGCAAGCTCCTCGCTGTCTGTAATAAGGACAGCTGTTGCCATTTTATCGTGCTCTGCCTGAGAAAGTAAATCTGCAGCAATGTGAGCAGGGTTATTTGTACCGTCAGCCACAACAAGAATTTCGCTGGGGCCTGCAATCATATCAATATCAACTGTGCCGAAAACCTGCTTTTTAGCCTCTGCAACGAAAGCATTACCGGGGCCCACAATCTTGTCAACCTTGGGCACACTTTCTGTTCCGTAAGCAAGGGCAGCAACTGCCTGAGCACCACCGATTTTAAAGATTCTGTCAACTCCTGCGATGCTTGCAGCAGCAAGAATAACGGGCTTGATTTTGCCTTCCTTTGCAGGTGTTACCATAACAATTTCAGAGCAGCCTGCAATTTTAGCAGGAACACAGTTCATAAGAACTGATGAGGGGTAAGAGGCTGTGCCACCTGGGACATAAAGACCAACCTTTTCAATAGGCAATACCTTCTGACCGATTATAACTCCTGCGTTATCATTAATAACAAAGGAGTTGCGAACCTGCCTTGAATGGAAAGCAGTAATATTCTCCTTTGCCTGCTTTAAGATTTCAATAAGCTCAGCATCAACCTGAGTTAATGCTTCGTCAATCTCTGCTTGAGTTACCTCAAGCACATCGTCAACTGCACCGTCAAATTTTTTGCTGTATTCAACAAGTGCTTTATCGCCGTTTTCACGGACATTTTTTATAATATCAGTAACTATACCCTCAACATCAATTGTCTGCTCGCTTCTTTCGAGGATTTCCTCTGTTGAGATTTCGCTACGCTTGTATATCTTAATCACTGTTTTTCCCTCACGATTTTATCTAAAGATAATTTAAGTCTGTCTATAATTTCAGATTTAAACTTATAGCTTGCTTTATTTGAAATAAGTCTTGCGCTGATACCAACAATTGTTTCCTTGGGCTCAAGACCATTTTCAAGAAGTGTTGCACCTGTTTCAACAATATCAACAATAACATCAGAAAGACCTAAAATAGGTGCAATTTCAATTGAGCCGTTAAGCTTGATTATATCAATATCACGGCATTTATCTGCATAATAGCTTTTTGCAATATTGGTAAACTTTGTTGCAACTCTCAGAGTGCTTGTGCCGTTATCAGTAAATTCCTTTTTACCTGCAACACACATTCTGCATTTACCCATATCCAAATCAAGAAGCTCATAAACATCGGGCGCATATTCAAGAAGAATGTCCTTACCTGCAACGCCGATATCAGCTGCGCCTCGTTCAACATAAATCGCAACATCAGAGGGCTTAACCCAGAAATAGCGAACCTTCTTTTCTGCATTTTCAAAGATGAGTCTTCTGTTTTTCTCGTGAATCTGAGGACACTCAAAGCCTGCGCTTTCAAACATAGCGTAAACCTTTTCACCTAATCTGCCCTTAGGAAGAGCCACATTAAGCCAGCCGTCGTCTGCAGTGTCTTCTGCTTCCTCTTTATTCTCAAGAAGTCTATCAACCTCGTCAAGATAAACAGCAAAGCCGATAGCACCTGCTTTTTTGTTAACACGCTCCATAAGCTTGTCGTATCTGCCACCTGAAAGAACACTTGCAGGCACACCGTGAACAAAGCCCTTGAAGGTAATGCCGTTGTAATAGTTCATATCGTTAACAAGTGAGCAGTCAATGTTGATGTTCTTTTCGTAGCCCTTTTCGATAAGCTTTTCGCAAACCTTTGAAAGCTCGTTGAATGCATTCTGCATTTCTGAATTAACTGCAACTGCACCGATTTTTTTAAGAACCTCAGAGGGCTTACCACAGGCATTCATAATTTCAAGAAGCATATTAACAAGTGCTTCACCAACACCAAAGCTCTGACAAAGAGCCTTAATAGCGCCTGCATTCTTTTCAGCAATAGCAAGAAGAAGCTCTGTCTTGTTGCTTTCATTAAGCTCCATAGCGCTGAAAATACCACTTAAAAGACCAAGGTGAGAAATATCAAGCACATAGTTTTCGCTGATTGCATAAAGGCTACGGGCTGCAAGAATGATAACATCGCAAACATCATCCTCTGTAATGTCGCCCATACACTCGATACCAGTCTGCATAATCTCGCTGAAGCCACCTGCTTTTTTAGACTCACGGTAAACGTTTTCATTATAATAAACCTTTTGAACGCCTTTAACAGTATCGTCAAGGTTTTTGATTATTGAAAAGGTTACGTCGGGCTTAAGAGCAAGAAGTCTGCCGTCAGTATCGGTAAAGGTAATGCAATTACCACTTACAAGGAAATCCTTGTTAGAGCCGTATAAATCATATTCCTCAAATTTGCTCATTTTAAAGGGCTTATAGCCATATTTTGAATAAAGAGAGCGAAGCTCGAATATAATCCTTTCGGTAGGATTGAGAACAGAAAAATCAAAGCTCATTTGCCCTCTCCCCCTTTAAGCTTTTCTATTATATTTTTATAGCCGCCGTTACCATAGGAGAGGCAACGGTTAACTCTGCCGATTGTTGCAGAGCTGGCTCCTGTTTCGGTAGTGATAGTAGAAAAGGTTTTGCCCTCATCAAGCTTCTTTGCAACGCTAAGACGCTGAGAGAGAGAAACGATTTCATTGATGGTACACAAATCCTCAAAAAACAAAGCACATTCCTCTTCGTTTTCAAGGCTTAAAATAGCTTTATAAAGCTCTGTAACATCTGCATTTTTTAAAGGTGTCATAGCTTTTGACCTACGGCTTTCAAAAATGAAATGCCATTCCTTTCTGAAATTTCCTATTTTAAAAACGTGTTCATATGGTAGCACACTAAAGTGCTAAAGTCAATAGTAAAACACCAATATTTTTTCCTAAAATGAAAATTGTTAAAATAAATTAAAACCCTTGAAAATAACAAGGGCTTTATATATAATACTAATTGTATTTTTAATAAATTTTTGCTGGAATAGCTCAGTTGGTAGAGCAGCTCATTCGTAATGAGCAGGTCGCGTGTTCGAGTCACGTTTCCAGCTCCAAAAAACCTCGTTCTTGCGAACGAGGTTTTTTACTTATTCACTATTCACTTTTCACTCTTCACTAAAAATTAAAACTTTCTTAAGATTTTTTCAACTTATTGTATTAAGTTTACATCAATGTTATAATAATCTTATAAACAACCAAAACGAGGTATTTTTATGGCAAGCACAAAATCAAAGAAAGCTATTAAAATAATTATAATTGTTGCAATAGTTCTTATGGTGGCAAGCATTTTTGTGAACGGTATAAATTTAGTACCATTCAGATACAGAAATGTGCCTGTTTCTTTCTTAACATCTGATTTAACCTGGGACAGCAAGCCGAGTGATTTTATACTTAAATACGGTTTACCTGAAAGCATTGGTGAAGTTAGCGATATAGACGGTAGCCGTGAGTTTAATTTTAATATTAAATATGATGACAAGGATGTTACTGTATTAGCTGATAACGGTAGAGTTATTAACAATGAATTCCATCGATACTCTTTCATAATAGACTGCGAAACCCCCGAAGAGGCAAACAAATACTTTGACGAATGTCATAAAAAGATGATGAATTTATATGAAAATGAGCCTAATTTTAAATTTGAAGGTACTCAAACCGAAACAGATTATGAATTTACAGATGGAAATACTGCCTCATACAGTTCTACTAACAAAAATGGTGTAATAAAAACTACTATTATAGATGATAACGGTAACGAAATACCAATTGAAGAAGCAGATAATGTTGTAGAAATAAAAACAAAAACGAATGAATATGATATGTTTAACACAGTAGGTGTGAACTATTGGTTATCTTATTACGAAGGTGAGTCCACTGTTCATTTGCGAGCAGATATTATGTATTAATTATGTACAAAACCACTCCGATTAACAGATTTTCTGCTAAACGGAGTGGTTTTATTTTATTTAATCACTGCAAATTTAAAAATCTCTTGTGCTTCTTCTTTTGTAAAGCCTGCAAGCTTAATGGCATAAATTTTGCTTAAATCTTCCTTAGACTGAAAATACAAAAGATAGGTTTCAGAATTATCTTCTGCTTTAATATAGTGACCTTGCGCTACTGCCCTGTCATTTTCGGAAACAATGTAATGAGAATTACCGTTACCCATTGGCAGTACAGTCATAGCCATAGCTGAATAGTAAGCGCAGGCTTTTGTATATTCCTCAAACGAGCAAAATAGCTTTGCTTCCGGTGGGTCGCTTGAAAGGAAATTATTCATCATTTCATAATTATATGGTACTGCAACATCTGTGCTATACCCATAATTTTCTATACCTTTTTTGGCAAATGAGTAAAGAATCGGATATTTTAAGGACTGACTAAAATACTTTTTGTGTTCTTCCAGCGAAGGAAGCGGCACACCCTGATTTTCATCATAAATAACAATATTTTTACCTTTACCGAAATCAAGAATATATGTTTTTTCTGTCTTTTTTTCCTTGTATTCGCCAATACCTGCATCAATATACAAATCAAAGTATTCGTTATTGTAGTTGCGCTTTGAATTATCTCCGCTTTCAAAAACCTCACAGGTTTCTGTTACACCGCTATAACGCCCTTTATCGAATTCAATTTTATATAACATCAACGGTACTTTCAGAAATGCAAAAACACCTAACAAAACAAGAACCACTAAAAATATTGATACGGTTTTAATAACAGCTTTTTTCTTATCCCTTTCAAACATATTACCAACTCCTTTAATCAATTCCGTTGAATCATTATTTACAACTTTAATTTCGGGTTGTTTGGCTAATTGCTGATATTCCTTCCTGCAGGATGGGCAAATCTCTAAATGATTTTTTATAATTTCTGTTGATTCATTACTGCAAAGCTCATCAATATAAAGAGGTAATAAATCTTTAATTAAAAAGCACTTTTCCTTATTCATCATCACTCACCCTTTCTTCAATTTGTTTTTTTGCTCTGAAATATGTAACTCTCGCCCAGTTTTCTGTTTTTTCAAAAACATCCGCTATAGTTGAATACGGCATATCGCCCAAGGTTTTCATATAAAAAACCTCTTTATAGGGTGTTTCCAATTTAACGGCTTCCGCTAAAATTCTTTTTATATTTTCGTCTTTTATTACATTATCTTCTAAATTACTGTCTGCTACCAGATTGGGGTAATCTGAAATATTTTCCGTCTGCTTTCGCCTTTTAGAATTCAGATAAATATTTCTTGCGATACTACAAAGCCAGGTTTCAATTTTGCAATCATTTTTAAAAGTATCAATCTTTTTAATTGCATTATAAAAGGTTTCCTGAGTTATATCTTCTGCTAAAGCTTCATTAAGGCACAAAGACAAAGAATAGCTTTTCACATACTTATAATGCAGATTACATAATTTTTCTAAATCATCCAAAGCCGTCACCCCTTTCGTTTTGTACTTTCATCTATTAGAAACATAAAATCGATTTTTATTACAAAGAATTTATATTTTTTATTATATCACAAATTTTAAATAATCACCTGCATTATTCAATCGAAATTCAACAACTTACATTTACCCTTAACTACAACCATAGGTTGCAGGTTCGATTCCCGTCACCAGCTCCAAAAAAACCTCGTTCTTGCGAACGAGGTTTTTACTTATTTGCTATTAACTATTGCATTTCGCTTTAACAAACAACTTCACCGAATGTGTTTCCATCCGCATTCATCAAGTATAAACTCTTCCACCGACTCTATATAATCCCTATCCTGATCATTATAGCAAATGTACACAATTTCTCTTGTTTCATCATTGGTTGCGATGAAAACAACATCCTTGGGATAATCCATTTCGTATTCGTTTCTTGATAACATACGAAAAGAATATCCGTCTATCTCTATAGTTGGTTCACAAATGTGTTCATCCCACTTTATAGCATCTGTTTGAAAAACATATTGTTTTTCTAATGATGTCTTTTGCTTTAAATATTCTTCGTCTGAGTATTTACATATTAAGAAATCTGATTGCCAGAAGAAAATAAAACCCTCACCCTCATAATGATAATAGTCAACTTTTTGAGGGTTTGAAAGCTCACTTAATCGGGGCATAAGCTCATTGATATTTTCTGCATAATGCATCTGTACATCGTCGTTTTCATAATGATTGAGAAACTCATACGATTGAAAAGCACCAAGAAAAAGTAAAAAAAGCAAAAAAGTAATCGGAATTACTATACCAAGTGTAACTTTCACCCATAATTTTTTGGCTTTAAAGATAGTAAGTGCAAGCAACAAAACAGCAATAATCGGTAAAATAAAATAGGTGAAAACAATGCTTCCGGTTACCAATATACCATCCGCTATCTTAACAAAGCCTACAACAATTATTATTACAGGAAGAATGCTCATAATAACAAGTGATAAAACACTTGAAATATCAAATCGTTTCTTATTATTCATAACGCACCTCTTTTTTGAAATTAGGTTATTTTTAAGTTGAAGTTTAGCTGTGAGAAGGCTTTCCACTTAACACTAAAGCACATTTTTTCTTTTATTATACTAATTTCCCAGTAAAATGCAATAGCAATAGTTTGGTGTCAATCCTTATGATAATAAATAACAAAGAGAAAAAATATATTCCACGTATAAAACGCACTCAAAACAACAATAATTTCCGTCCGATTTTATAGCAGGAATAAGTCCGTACGTCTTTTAGGACGCTCGGACGGCTCACAACAGACGGCGATGCCGTGATTTTTCCGTCTTACAATAACTCAACGCAAGAATCCTGAACGAGCTTATTGAAAAAATTGTGGTATCTGAAAAAGAAATCATAGACGGTGAAAAATACCAATGCGTGCATATATACTACAAGTTTGTTGGGGTGATGAGTATATAAAAGTTAGTAAATAAGGTTTACTATTGAAATTCTTTTTCATAAATGGTAAAGTTATATTAAACAAATTGGTTTTTAAATAATAATCACTTACGATGCTTAATCTTTCACGGAGAATAAAAATGAAATCTAAAAAAGTTTTTCGCCTGCCTTTGCTTTTTCAAATTATGTTCAAATTAGGCTTCCCTCTTTTTATGTCATTTTTACCTATTTGTGTTTGGCTGTTGATATTGGCTATTACAGAAAAAGTCTGGTGGTATATACCTTTTGGTTTGGGCTTTATAGGTGCATCCTTATATTTATTAAAAGGCTATATTATCCCCACACTCATTCCGATGACATTTGGTAAGCTTATAATAACTGATGATGGTATTGAGTACAGATGCTTGTTCAAGAAAAAAGCTTTTATAGCCTGGGATGATTGCAAATTTTGTGGTATTGAATCATATCATAGTGATGTGGCAGATTTATATAGAACAGGAAGAATATATGTATATTTCTCCACTAAACCAATACCAAATGACAGAAACAATAAATTAGATATGCTGAAAAACAACAATGAACTCATTAAATTTTTTCCCGTTTCTAAAAAGCTATGTAACGAGATACTTTTACATAAATCAGCTTCCGATATTCGTCGTGCTCTTTTTCAAAATAAAATATTTTGGTAAGAGTCAACCCACACTTAACTACAACCATAGGTCGCGTGTTCGAGTCACGTTTCCAATTCAAAAAGTTAACCCGTAGCAAATATGCTACGGGTTTTGTTTTTTTATTTATGGCCAAACTGTCTTTTCATTCTCTGCTCTTTTGAAAGAATTCTTTTTCTGAGACGGATGCTTTCGGGTGTTACTTCAAGAAGCTCATCGTCGCCTATAAATTCCATTGACTGTTCAAGGGAAAGAACTGTGTGAGGAACAAGACGGAGCGCATCGTCGCTACCTGAAGCACGGGTATTTGTCATCTGCTTTTTCTTACAAACGTTGCAAACAATATCCTCATTCTTTGCACATTCGCCAACAATCATACCCTCATAAACAGGAACACCGGGACCAACGAAAAGGCGCCCTCTGTCCTGAGTATTGAAAAGACCATAGCCTGTTGTTTCACCGGTTTCGTGAACAACGATTGAGCCACGCTCGCGCATCTGAATATCGCCCTTGTATTCCTCATATCCTGCGAAAAGGTTATTCATAATACCGTTACCGTTTGTATCAGTCATAAACTCTGAACGATAACCGATAAGACCACGAGCAGGAATTTTGAACTCAATGTGAGTTGAGCCACCGTCGCGCATATCCATATTTTCAAGCTCACCCTTACGTGAACCGATTTTTTCCATGACAGCACCAACATAATTTTCGGGCACTTCAACAATAAGAAGCTCCATTGGCTCTAAAATCTCACCGTTGGGACCCTTTTTATAAATAACCTGAGGACGGGAAACCTGGAATTCGTAGCCCTGACGGCGCATTGTTTCAATAAGAATTGAAAGGTGCAATTCACCACGACCACTGACCTTAAAGGAGTCAGTTGTATCGGTTTCCTCAACTCTCATACTAACATTTGTTTCAACCTCTTTGAAAAGACGGGCTCTGATGTTACGGGATGTAACGAATTTACCCTCCTGACCTGCAAAGGGGCTATCATTAACCATAAAGTTCATTGAAATTGTAGGCTCATCAATTTCAACAAAGGGAAGCGCCTCGGGGTGCTCCTTATCACAAGCTGTTTCACCGATATTAAGCTCATTGATACCTGAAACTGCAACAAGATCGCCCATTTTTGCTTCCTGACATTCAACTCTTGCAAGACCTTCAAATGTATAAAGCTTAACAATTTTGGCATTTGTCTGAATGCCATCCTTATTACAAAGAACAACCTGCTGACCTACCTTAACAGAGCCTCTTTCAACTCGGCCAACACCGATTCTGCCAAGGTAATCATCGTAATCAAGGCTGGAGAAAAGAAGCTGTAAGGGGCCGTCAATATCGCCCTCGGGAGCATCAATATTTTCAAGAATAGAGTCAAGAAGAGGTCTCATATCCCCTTCTCTTACATCAGCATCAAGAGAAGCGTAACCATCACGACCTGAAGCAAAAACAACAGGGAATTCAATCTGATCGTCATTTGCGCCAAGCTCAATAAATAAATCAAGAACCTCGTCTATAACCTCTGTAGGTCTTGCACCGGGACGGTCAACCTTATTTATAACAACAATTGCTTTCTTACCGAGAGCAAGCGCCTTTTTAAGAACAAAACGAGTCTGAGGCATACAGCCCTCAAATGCATCAACAAGCAAAAGAACGCCGTCAACCATCATCATAATACGCTCAACCTCGCCACCGAAGTCTGCGTGACCGGGAGTATCAACAATGTTGATTTTTACACCATTGTAATGAATACCTGTATTCTTTGAAAGAATTGTAATTCCTCTTTCTTTTTCAAGGTCGTTTGAGTCCATAACTCTTTCATCAACCTGCTCATTAGAACGGAAAATACCACTCTGATGAAGAAGCTGGTCTACAAGAGTTGTTTTACCATGGTCAACGTGAGCAATAATTGCTATATTTCTGATATCTTCTCTTTTCTGCACCTTTTTCACCTTCAAATAACTTGAATTATAACTATAAGATTATACCACCCACATCCCGTTTTATCAAGTTTTTTTGTATTCATAGGCATAGAAAATCAACAAACAACCACTAAAACTATTGTGTATTTTGCTTATTTTTGATAATATATTCTTGGTGATAAAATGAAATTTAAAAATATACTTATTGCAAGTGATTTTGACGGAACATTGAAAAATGACGAAGGCATCATCACGCCTGATGTAATAGAAAAAATACAATATTTTATTGATAACGGTGGTTATTTCACTGTCTGCACCGGCAGAATTCATCAGGGCTTTCACCTTTACAGCCCTGAATATATCAACGCCCCTGTTCTTTTGGGAAACGGAGCTATGGCTTACGATTATGAAAAGGGTGAAATTGTTTTTAACGATGCTATTGGTGAGGAGGCTCTCCCTGCCATTAATGATGTCTTAAAAGCCTTCCCCGACATTTCAATTGAGTTTTATAATTTCAATAAGGTATGTGCAATAAATTTAAATACACATTCAGAACAGCATTTCACAAGTCAGGGCATAAATTTTGAAATAGTTAATACACCTGAGGAAGCCCCACTCCCCTGGACCAAGGTTATGGTTGCTGCTCACGGCTATTCACAAGAGGTTCAGGAAATTCTCGAAAAGCATCCCGAAATAAATTACCTGAAAACAACAGGAAATTATGTTGAGATTCTCAAAAAAGGTGTTGATAAAGGAACAGGACTTTTAAAATTGGCAAAAGCCTTAGGCTGTAAGCAAAAGGACACCTATGCTGCAGGCGACGGCTACAATGATGTAGAAATGCTTGTTGCTTCAAATGGTGGATTTGTTCCCGAAAACGGCTCAAAAGAGGCTCTTTCAGTAGCAAAATATATAACAAGATCCAACAACGACGGTTGCATAGCCCATGCAATTGAAATATTAGATGAAACATATTAAAAAAGTAGATGGAATTTAATTTCCATCTACTTTCATTTTAATCAGCTTTCATTTTTGCTTCCTTGCCGTCTTTAAGGAGTTGCTTCAAGGTTTCTGCATCATCATTTTTCATTGCATCGCTGTATTTCTGAAGCTCTAAAATAATATTATCAAGCTCGAATATAAGGTTATCCTTGTTATCAAGGAATAGCTCAGTCCACATATTTTCATTAAGGTATGCAACACGGGTCAAATCCTTGTAGCTACCTGCAGAAATACCTTTTCTTTCAATCGCTGACGGGCTTTTAACAAAGGCATTCGAAACAACATGGGCTAGCTGAGAAGTAAAAGCAATAAGCTTATCGTGCTTCTGAGGTGTCATAACAGAAACTCGACCGAAGCCCAACTGCATAATTACCTCTCTTGCATTAGCAAGTGTTAAAATATCTTCATTTTCCTTGGGAGTTAAAACAAAGGGTGCGTTATAAAACATTGTATCCTTTGAGTTTTCAAAGCCTGAAAACTGTGTACCTGCCATAGGATGACCACCAACAAAAGAAAAATTGTTATTAGCAGCAATCTCAAAGCATCTGTCACAAACAGAACGCTTAACACCTGCACAGTCAATTACAACTGCGCCCTCCTTGAAATTGGAGGCATTTTTCTCAACAAATTCAATTACAGCTTCGGGATAAAGTGGAATAAATATGTAATCACAGCTTGATATTCTTTTCTCAGTTAATTCACCATCAATGCTTTTTTCTGAAATAGCGTTTTTTACAGTTTTTACATTAATATCGTAACCATACACTTTGAAGCTTGTATTTTTCTTGGCTGATTTTGCAATAGAGCCACCAATAAGACCAAGACCAACAACACCGATATTCATAAATATTCCTCCTGAAAATAAAAATCATAATAAAAAACAAAAATCCCTTGCAGTGATTATACTGCAAGGGAAAATAAACGATAAAAAACAGCAGCACAAATCACTATTACTTATTTAACAAAGTAATAGTAATAATAGTATGTAGCTGCAATAAACTGTTTCATAACCGTTTTTCCTTTCGTTTTTTTAATACTAGCACCGATAAAAAGGTTTGTCAATGCTTTTATTAAATTAAAATTTCATAATCATTTATAAAAAACAAAAAAGTCGAAGCTGAACTTCGACTTTGGTTTATATACCCTGAAAACTGAATAAAGATAAAGCGAAAGAAACAAACGAAATGGTCAAGCCCTCGACCTATTAGTACTGCTTAGCTGAACATGTCACCATGCTTACACACGCAGCCTATCAACCTCATAGTCCTTGAGGGGTCTTACTAACTTAAGTTATGGGAAATCTAATCTTGGAGATGGCTTCACGCTTAGATGCTTTCAGCGTTTATCCAATCCGCACATAGCTGCTCGGCCGTGCTCCTGGCGGAACAACCGATGCACCAGCGGTGCGTCCATCCCGGTCCTCTCGTACTAGGGACAGCGCTCCTCAAATTTCCTACGCCCACAGCAGATAGGGACCGAACTGTCTCACGACGTTCTGAACCCAGCTCGCGTACCACTTTAATCGGCG
>JAZQUT010000021.1:0-1152 GCA_045631405.1 Acutalibacteraceae bacterium
TTCAACATTTTCACTCGTGTAGAAAGATTATAGGCTACGACATGGCGGATATAATATTCTCCATGACCAGTACACGACACAGCACAACCTTCATTATCCGCATACGTACCAGCACCAATAATCGGAGCATCTCCTACACGTCCCCATTGCTTCTTGAAACGGCCACCCGTACTTGTTCCAGCTGTCAAGTTTCCATGCTTATCGAGAACCACACAACCTACCGTACCATTCTTCTTGCTTTCCTTCTTTAACTGTTCAATCCACTTCATGGTTTTAGGAGTAGCAAAATACTGATTGTCTTCCACCATTTCAAGACCATGAGCCTTTGCAAACTGATCGGCCCCTTCACCAGCCAACATTACATGTTCTGTTTGTGTCTTCACCGCATAAGCCGCATCAATCGGATGCTTGATATACTTTACTCCAGCCACGGAACCCGCCGACAAATCCTTTCCTTCCATAATAGCAGCATCCAGTTCAAAAGCACCATCAATGGTACAAGTGGCTCCTACCCCTGCATTAAACAAAGGATTACCTTCGAAATAACGGATAACAGCTTTAACCGCCTCGGTACCCTCGCCTCCTTCAGCCAAAATAGCATCACCGATAACCAATGCCGAGTCCAACGCCGCATAATATTGCGCAGCCTTTACCGAGTCGTTTTCCAATCCTGCTATTGCCCCAGCGCCACCATGAACAACAATTACATATTCTCTTTCAATCGCTTGTACAGGTTCTTTCTCCCCTGAACATGCACCCAACTGCACCCCTATCAAGGTAGCAGCCAATCCAACAAAAAAGCTTTTCATATTCATTTTCATTTTAACTAGAACAAAAATAGAAAAACTTTCCCACAATTCTAAAATATATCCTAACGAAGATAATAAAACATCTATTTTAAAATTCCTTTATACACCGTTCAACTTCTAAAAATATATTAAAATCCACTATAAAACTGTTTCCTTTCCTTAATTTAGCGCCTTAAAACATGCTAAACAACATGCTTTAAAAAAAATCATATTATATTTGCAGCGGTAAAAGAGAGAACAAAAGTTTTTAGGAATTAACTAGAAGCCTATCTTAATAGGCAACACAAAAATTAGAATTATGATGAATGTAAAAAGAACAAATGACACAATCGAGACGCTTCAG
>JAZQUT010000022.1:0-41161 GCA_045631405.1 Acutalibacteraceae bacterium
AAAGCTTCAAAAATAGAAAAACTCATAAAAAGCATTACTAATAATACCGAAATAAATTTTTTCATAATCAACCATCCTAAAAATTAAATTTAAACAACATATTAATCAGATAAATGAAATATAACCCATTGGACTCACCTTCATTCTTCATATCAATACCACAAACTTAAATATAATGTATTTCAGATCAATTTTTGTTATACTATATATAATTATGAAACACAAAAAATGTAACACAAAAAAAGAAAAAAATATTTTTTTGTATATATAGCCAAAAAAACGGCATATCTCCTGTGAGATATGCCGAATAATTTATTTAATTAATTGTGGTGTCTGTTGCCGTTTCTTCTGCCGCCCTTGAAGTCCTTACGGGGCTTTCTTTCCTGAGCAGGCTCGTTTTCGGGAACAAGGCCTTCAACCTCGATAAGAGCTTCTCTTCTTGAGAGGTTAAGTCTGCCCTGATCGTCAACGGGAAGAACCTTAACGATGATTTCGTCGCCTACGTTAACAACATCTTCAACTTTTTCTGTTCTCTTTACGTCAAGCTGGCTGATGTGAACCATGCCTTCTTTACCGGGAGCGATTTCTACGAATGCGCCGAAAGACATAAGTCTTGTAACAACACCCTTGTAGATTGCGCCAACCTCGGGGTCGTTTGCGATTGTGTTGATGATATCAAGAGCGCGGTTTGCATCGTCAATGTCAACTGCTGTAACGAAGATTGTACCATCCTCTTCAACGTCAACCTTACAGTTGCATTCTGCGCAGATTTTCTGAATAACCTTACCCTGCTTACCGATAACGTCACCGATTTTCTCAACATCAATCTTTGTTGTGAGAAGCTTGGGAGCATATTTGGAAAGCTCTGCTCTGGGCTCTGCAATACAGGGAAGCATAATTTCATCAAGGATGTACATACGTGCATCGTGAGTTTTCTGGAATGCTTCCTTGATGATTTCGGGAGTAAGACCGTGAACCTTAAGGTCCATCTGAATTGCTGTGATACCGTTCTTTGTACCTGCAACCTTGAAGTCCATATCGCCGAAGAAGTCTTCAAGACCCTGAATGTCAACCATTGTCATGAAACGGTCGCCTTCAGAAATAAGACCACAGGAGATACCTGCAACGGGAGCTTTGATGGGAACACCTGCTGCCATAAGAGCAAGAGTTGAACCACAAACTGAACCCTGAGATGTTGAACCGTTTGAAGAAAGAACCTCAGATACAACACGGATTGTGTAGGGGAATTCAGCCATTGAGGGGATAACAGGAAGAAGAGCTCTTTCTGCAAGTGCACCGTGACCGATTTCACGTCTGCCAGGACCTCTTGAGGGCTTTGTTTCGCCAACAGAGTATGAGGGGAAGTTGTAGTGGTGGATGTATCTCTTTTCTACATCCTCGTCAATACCGTCAAGCATCTGTGCATCGCGAGCAGTACCGAGAGTTGCAATTGAAAGAACCTGAGTCTGACCACGAGTGAACATACCTGAACCGTGTACTCTTGAAAGAAGGTCAACCTGAGCGTTAAGAGGACGGATTTCGTCAATGCCACGACCATCTACACGCTTGCCTTCGTCAAGGAGCCAACGGCGAACAACAAATTTCTGAAGCTTGTACATGCAGTCATCAATTTTGTCTGCTTCTTCAGGATATTTCTCGTCAAATTCTGCATGAACCTTGTCATAAACAGGGAGAAGTCTTTCGTCACGGATTCTCTTGTCGTCTGTGTCAAGAGCGAACTTAACGTCGTCAATAGCGAATGCCTTGATTGCTTCGAAAAGCTCTTCGGAAGGATCGTTTGATTCAAAGGGAATCTTTTCTCTGCCGATTTCAGCAACGATAGATTTGATGAATTCAACGATTTTCTTATTCTCTTCGTGAGCGTACATAATACCGTCAAACATAACCTCGTTGGAGATTTCGTTTGCGCCTGCTTCGATCATAGCAACAAGGCTATCAGTAGAAGCAACTGTAACTGTCATTTCTGTTTTTGCTCTCTCTTCAAGAGTGGGGTTGATAACATATTTGCCATCAACAAGACCGAGAGAAACGCTTGATACGGGACCATCCCACGGAATGTTTGAAATAGCGATAGCTGTGGAAACACCCCAGAGAGCTGCAATTTCAGGTGAGCAGTCAGGGTCAACGGACATAACTGTTGCAACAACAGAAACATCGTTTCTCATATCCTTGGGGAAAAGGGGACGGATAGGTCTGTCGATAACACGAGATGTAAGAACAGCCTTTTCTGATGCCTTACCCTCACGGCGCTGGAAGGAGCCAGGGATTCTACCAACTGCATAAAGCTTTTCCTCAAAATCAACGGAAAGGGGGAAGAAGTCTACGCCTTCACGGGGTTTGTCAGCCATTGTTGCTGTACAGAGAACCTCTGTTTCGCCGTAGCGAACAAGACAAGCACCGTTTGCAAGACCAGCCATTTTACCGGTTTCGATAACTAATTTTCTACCGGCAACTTCTGTTTCGAAAGTTCTGAAGTCTTTGAAAAACATATTTTTTACCTCTTTTTATTTATTTCCGCTTCAATGGATTAGCAACAAAGAAAAACACAAAAAGCTTGTCCTTTTCTTTATCGCTAAAACCTAAATCCACGGATTGCATACTATTATATCACATTTTTTGTGAAAATTAAAGCCTTTTTAAGCACATAATTCACGCCTAAAAAAACGGCTAACGGGACAAACGGTTTTCCGTTTGTCCCATTGTTTTAAGCAATTATTTACGAAGACCAAGACGAGCGATGATTGAACGGTAACGTTCGATATCTGTCTTCTGAAGGTAAGCAAGAAGGTTTCTTCTGTGACCAACCATTTTAAGAAGACCACGACGAGAGTGGTGATCCTTCATGTTGTTCTTAAGATGAGCGTTAAGGTCGTTGATTCTTTTTGTAAGAACTGCGATCTGAACCTCAGGAGAACCTGTGTCGCCTTCGTGAGTAGCATACTCTTTCATGATTGCCTGTTTTTCTGCCTGTGTCATTTGTTTTCACCTCATTAAATTATTCCCAAATAACCCAGAAATACGGTAGGTGAACGCCCTTAAAAATAGGCTTGCTCCATACCCCGAGTCATAAGGCTTTGATATTATATCACAAGGTTTTACATTTGTAAAGCCTTTTTTTACATCTCTACTGCAGCTCTTTCAACGGAAAGACCTTTTTTATAGCTTTCCATAAATAAGTTGAAGGAGTCAACAATGTCAGCATCGGGTTCAATTGTTGTCATTTTCTGTGTTGCAAAAATCTTATTGTCAAGGTAGTCAGGGAAGAGCTCATTTTCTTCCTTGTTTACAGCGTATGCAGCAAGAACAGCGATACCCCAGGCACCACCTTCGCCTGCAGTTTCCATAACGGAAACGGGTGCATTCATACAAGCAGCTAAAACGCTCTGACCGATAACGGGAGTTTTGAAGAAGCCACCGTGGCCAAGAATTTTATCAATTGCAACATTTTCTTTATCAAGAATTTCCATACCGATTTTGATACCACCGAAGGCAGTAAAGGTCTGAACTCTCATAAAGTTTGCAAGGCTGAATTTGCTGTCGGGCTCTCTTACGAAAAGGGGTTTACCTGTTTCGAAGCCTGTAAGGAATTCGCCTGAGAAATAGTTATAGGAAAGAAGATTACCACAATCCTTGTCTGCCTCAGCAGATTTTTTGAAAAGAGCAGTAAACAAATCGCCCATTGAACACTCTGCCCCCATAAGGTCGAGAACCTCTTTGAAGAGATATGTCCAGGCGTTGATATCGGATGTGCAGTTGTTGCAGTGAACCATAGCAACAGGTGCGCCATCGGGAGTTGTTACCATATCAATTTCACGATAAAGCTTTGAAAGAAGCTTTTCGAGAACGATCATAGCAAATACAGATGTGCCTGCTGAAACATTACCTGTTTTAACTCTTACGGAGTTTGTTGCAACCATACCTGTGCCTGCATCACCCTCGGGAGGACACATAGGAATACCTGCTTTAAGGTCGCCATCCTCGTCAAGAAGCTTTGCGCCTGCTTCTGTAAGAACGCCTGCATTTTCACCTGCAACGAGGACCTTGGGAAGAATATCTCTGATTTTCCAAGGGAATCCCTTTTCTTCAACAAGTGCATCAAAGCTATCAAGCATTTTTTCGCTGTAGTTGTTGCCCTCCATGGGGAACATACCTGATGCTTCACCGATACCAAGGACCTTTTCGCCTGTAAGAAGAGAGTGAATGTAGCCTGCGAGAGTTGTGAAATATGCAATATCCTTAACATGCTCTTCGCCATTGAGAATAGCCTGATAAAGATGAGCGATACTCCAACGGTCAGGGATGTTGAAATCAAAAACCTCTGTTAATTTGCTTGCAGCTTCACCTGCAAGAGTGTTTCTCCATGTACGGAAGGGACAAATCAATTTACCCTCTGCGTTGAAGGGGAGGTAGCCGTGCATCATACCACTGATACCGATTGATTTGAAGCTTGTAAGAGTAATATCATATTTTTCTTTAACATCATTTTTAAGTGAACCATAACATCCCTTAAGACCTGCAAAGAATTCCTCCTCTGCATAAGTCCAGATTCCGTCAACAAGACTGTTTTCCCAGTCAAAAGCACCGGTTGCAAGAACCTCGCCACAGTCGTCAATAAGAACGCCTTTGATTCTTGTTGAACCGAATTCAATACCGAGTATTGCTTTACCGTCGAGAATTAATTGTTTTTTGTCCATATTTATATCTCCTTTAAGAGTTTATATTTCAATATTTAATTCCTTGATTTTATCTCTCAGCTTCTGAAAATCCGAAAGGGCATCAGGCTTGTTGAGAGGGTTTCTGAGTAGTGCAGCAGGGTGGAAGGTGCCCATAAAAAGCATATTCCCTTTCTGAATGAATTCGCCGTGCTGCTTTGTAACCTTAAAATCTTCAGAAATCAATTTCTGTGCTGCAATTCTGCCTAAGCACACAATAATTTTAGGCTTAATAAGCCTTGTCTGATTTCTCAGCCATTCAATGCAGATTTCCTGCTCCTCGGGCTTCGGGTCACGATTCTGAGGTGGTCTGCATTTAACAATGTTAGCAATATAAATGTTCTTTTTACGGTCAAGGGCGATTACATTCAGGTATTTATCCAATAGCTGACCTGCCTTGCCTACAAAGGGCTCGCCCTGTAAATCCTCGTTTTCTCCGGGGCCCTCACCAACAAAAAGAATGTCTGCATTTTCGTTGCCCACACCAAAAACAAGGTTGGTTCTTGTAGAACCAAGAGGGCAGCTCATACATTTTGAACATTCCTCTTTTAATTGTTCAAAGCTTTCGTATTTCAAAGGATTATCAACTCCTTGGAAGTGCTCGTAAGGTTTTCAAAGCCGTTTTCGGTTATAAGTGCCATATCTTCAATTCTTACACCGAATTTGTTGGGGATATATATACCGGGCTCAACCGTAACAACATTACCCACCTGAAGGATAGCGTCGCTTCGGGGTGAAAGGTTAGGTGATTCGTGAATTTCAATTCCTACACCGTGACCTGTTCCGTGGCCGAAATATTCGCCATAGCCTGCATTTTTAATAATATCTCTCGCAGCAGCATCTGCATCCTTACAGGAAAGACCTTTTCTGAGAATTTCCAAGGAAGCCTTTTGTGCTGAAAGAACTATCTCATAAACTTTCCTTTGTTCTGCAGAAACCTCACCTACTGCAACGGTACGGGTCATATCGCTATGATAGCCCTTATAAACTGCGCCGAAATCCATTGTTATAAAATCGCCGATTTCAACAACCGTATCATCCGGTACACCATGGGGCATAGAGGTTTTTTTACCTGTTACGGCAATAGTTTCAAAGGAAAGTGCCTCTGCTCCGTGAGAGAGCATATAAAAATCAAGCTCAAGAGCAATTCTTTTTTCTGTTACACTGGGTCTTATGAAGCTGAGAATATGGTCAAAGGCTTCTTCGGCTATGCTTTGCGCTTTTTTTATACATTCAATTTCTTCGGAGGTTTTTACCATACGAAGCTCATTGATTTTGTTTTCTAATCTTTTTGAAGGTGTTACTCTACAGGGGAGAAAAGCAGTTTTGAAAAAATCTGCCAAGCTTACTGTGAGTCTTTCTCTTTCGGTATATGCCTTGAGAATGTTTTTTTCTTTCAGATAATTTTTGATTTCTAATGTAGCTTTTGTTACTAATTGCGCTTTGCAGGAAGCAGATTTCTGCGCAGCCTCTATATATCGGCTATCGGTGAAAAGAACAGCATCATCCTTTGTAACAACAAGATAACCGTCACTTGAAGAAAAATCTGTGAAATATCTTCTGTTTTCGTGGGAGTGAATAAGAATTGCTTCGTGAGAATTTTTGAGAAATTCCTGAAGCTTATTTATTTTCTCCATAGTAGCCGTGCTCCTTTAAAAATGCTTCTCTGAGAGGTGCTTCCTTGATTCTGTTTTTCTTGTAATGATTTTTCCAGAACCATTTGTTTTCAACAGGGTCAACAAGAAGGGGAACTGCACCGCAACGGTTAGCGGCTGCAACATCTGTGAAAACCTGATCTCCGACCATACCTATTTTTTCAATATCCACCTTCAATTTTCTTGACATTCTTAAAAGACCTAATGGTAAGGGCTTTTTAGCGTAAGCATGAAAGCGTACTCCGAAGGTTCTTGAAAACCAAAGGGCTCTTATATGAGGCGTATTTGTAACCATTGCAACCTGAATGCCTGCATCCTTTAAGGATTTAATCCAAGCAATAGCACCGGGAATTGTTGAAAGAGTTGCATCCTTAACGGTTGTGTTATCCAAATCAAAAAGGATACCCTCGAGACCCAATTCACGAACAACCTCGGGTGTTATATCGTGAAATGTACGGAACATATATTTAATTGTAGTATCTCTTCTTAAATCTTTCATTTTAAACGCCTCGGTGTCAGTTGCTTTAAAGCCAAATTATTACATTATAAATAATATCACAAAAAAACAAAAAAGAAAAGATATGAAGCTTAAAAATAAGGCTTCATATCTCATTTTCTTAATACTTTCTCTTACGAGCTGCTTCGGATTTCTTTTTTCTCTTTACAGAGGGTTTTTCATAGTGTTCTCTTTTACGAACTTCCTGAATAACACCGTCTCTTGAAGTCTGTCTCTTAAATCTACGAAGTGCGCTATCTAAAGATTCGTTTTCTTTAACTTTTACCTGACTCATTTATAGTTCCCTCCCTCCGCTGTAACCAACAAAGGTATAAATATCAATATACGAATAGCATTATACTATGTCAACCGTAAAGTGTCAAGAGGGAAATGTTAAAAAAGTGTAAAAAATCGGAACTATTGCAATTTGCAACAGTTCCGATTAAAAATTATTTAGCCATATCGCCGATTTCCATCATAAATCCACCAATCTGGGCACCAAATTCAGGTGCACCCTCCATGATGAGCTTGCCTTGCTGAACGGATTCAATCATATCATCGATAGACATAAGAATACCGAGTGCGCTGTCAAGGTTGTTAAAGCGCATTGTGAAGAAGGGGAGAGCGCGTTTGTATTCGCCTCTACCTGCTTTGCTCTTACCAGCTTTAATTCTGATATAAGCAGAAACAGAATCTTCACCGTCAACCTTCCAGGCATAAACACGGTCAGGGCTCTTTGAAGTCCAGTCATGGATTGCTTCGTGGCCCATTTTGTTAAGTGTGCTGATACCTGATGAGAGAAGATAGAAATAGCATTTTACTGTAAGACGCTTGTCTTCTTCCTTTTCCGGCGGCTTTGTAGCAGTCAAAAGACTTGACATCTTAAGAAGAGCCATCATAAATACGCCGAATTCATAAGCGTTTGTAAGACCAATCATTTTGGGGAGTGTTGCAGGTCCGATTTTGCCTTTGAAGAAAGCATTCATGGATTCAACATTCTTGAACTGGAGTTCAACAAATTTCTGGTCTTTAACTCTGTATGCAACTTTGTTTGCGTGAACGAGCCATTCGTCGCCGTTCACAACAAAGTGTGTTGCCCACTTTCCTTCGGGAGCATCCGGATCAAGACAACTAACCTGATAAACGCAGTGAACCTTCTCGAATTTCTTCTGAAGAGAGGGAACATCTGCAACGATAGTTTTCAAGAGGGGCAAAGCACCGCAAAGGAATATTTTATTAGTAAATAAAGCTTCCTGTGTGTTAGCCATTTTCGATTTCCTCCTTAGAACTCATCATCCCAGTCATTGTCTTCCTCGAAGTCAGCCTTCATAACCTCACGAACTGCTTCGATAATACCGTTAGAGTCGATACCGAGGTAGCTCATAATGTCTTCGTGAAGACCGATAGGTGCGAATGTATCCTGAACGCCGAGCTTCTTGAATGCGCAGCCCTTACCGGATTCAACAACAACCTCAGCAACTGCGCTGCCAAGACCACCGATAACTGTATGGTCCTCAACTGTGATAATACGGCGAGTATCCATAACAGCCTTAAGAACAGCTTCTTTGTCAAGAGGCTTGATTGTGTGCATATCAAGAACGCGAACCTTAAGTCCGTCTGCTTTCTCAAGGAATTCTGCAGCCTGGAAAGCCTGGAATACGCAAGAACCACAAGCGATAATTGTGATGTCTGAACCTTCGTGAACTTCAACTGCTTTACCTACTTCAAAGCCATAGTTAGCATCCTTGTAAAGAACACGGTCGAAGCCACGGTTAATTCTGATATAGAAAGGACCGGGTGTGTTATAAGCTGCCATAACTGCATTGTATGTTTCATAACCATCTGCAGGGCAGATAACTGTAAGGTTGGGAATTGAACGAGTCAAAGCAAGGTCACAGATAGCGTGGTGAGTTGAACCTGCCTGACCGAAGGATGTACCTGAGTGAGTAGCGATAACCTTAGCATTGATATTCTGATAGCAAAGGTCTGTATGAAGCTGGTCAGCAGAACGGAAGGATGCGAACTGAGAGAACGTTGAAAGGAAGGGAACAAGACCTGCCTTTGCCATACCCGCAGCAACACCGAACATATTCTGTTCTGCGATACCTACGTTAAAGAAACGATCGGGGAATTTCTTCTGGAAATCACCGATTTTTGTTGATTTTGCAAGGTCAGCAGTAAGAGCAACAACCTCGGGATGTGCTTCTGCCAACTCAACGAGAGCCTGACCGTAAATTTCGGCTGTGGAGAGAGATGTTGATTGTTCAGCTGTGTAACTTAATCCGCCTGCCATAATTATTCAGCCTCCTTTTCTGCACGAGCAACGCGTTTTGCATATGTTGCTTCAAGTGCTGCTTTACCTTTTGCATATTTTTCATCGTCAAATGCACCATAGTGCCATCTGAAGTCGCCTTCAATGAAGTCGATACCACAACCCTTAACTGTATCGCAAAGGATAAGAACGGGTTTGTCTGTTTCGTTTTCGTAAGCAAAGTCAATAGCCTCGCAAAGCTCCTTGATGTTGTTACCGTCAACCTTTTTAACGATAAAGCCGAATGCTTCCCATTTGTCTGCAAGGGGCTCAAGAGCCATAACATCCTCTGTGTTACCGTCGATCATATTGTGGTTACGGTCAACAAGAGTGATGAGGTTTGTAAGCTTAAAGTGAGCAGCGCTCATTGCTGCTTCCCAGTTAGAGCCTTCGTCAAGCTCACCGTCACCGAGAACAACGAATGTCTTGAAATCTTTTTTGAGGAGTCTTGCTGCAAGAGCAGTACCAACACCGATGGAAAGACCATGACCAAGTGAACCTGTTGAAGCGTCAACGCCTACAACCTTGTTTGAGTCAAGGTGCATACCCATTTTTGAACCGGAAAGGTTAAAGGTTTTAAGCATTTCCTTGTCGTTGAAGCCGATGTCACAAAGAACAGGTGCATAAGCAATACCTGCGTGACCCTTACTGAGAATGAATCTGTCACGATCCTCCCAGTTGGGATCTTCAACCTTGATGTGCATATATTTGTGATAGCACACTGTCATAATGTCCATAACGCTCATACCGCCACCGATATGACCTGAGCCTGCCCAGTATGTTGTATCAAGGCAGAGGTTACGGAGCTCGTGAGCTTTCTTTTCAAGAGCAAGCCACTCCTGTTTTGAAAGAGCCATAATAAAAGCCTCCTAAGATTTATTTGATTAACCGAAAACTCGGTCTGATTCCTGAAATTAGCCTAATTCGGGATGATTTTTCTTAACTGCTTTGAATGCATCCTCTGCAATTTCAATTGAACGGTTAATATCTTCCTTAGTAAGAGCTGCGTTGATGAAATGGTTATGGTGAGATGTGATGAACATACCTCTGTTAACGCATTCTGCAACCCAATCCTGATGGAGAAGAAGAGAATCATCGTTTGCGATTCTTAAATAGAAGAGCGCAGGAGCACCTGAAACAACAAGGTCAAAGCCGTGCTCAGCACCAGCCTTCTGGAAGCCTGTTGTAAGCTCTCTACCCATAGCATCGAAGAGCTTGGGTGCATCAATCTGTTTTAATTTGTTGATTGTTGCAATACAAGCAGCGAAGGGAACAGCACTCATCCAATAAGAGCCTGTGTATGAAAGGCTTGATGCAGCGTTTCTGAGGAATTCCTTACCACAGAAAGCAGACATATTGTAGCCGTTTGCAAGAGCCTTACAGAAGCAGATGATATCAGCCTCAAAGCCAAAGAAATGGTCACTACCTGCAAGGTCAAGACGGAAACCACAACGAACGTCGTCAACAATAAGGACGATGTCATTCTTTGTACAAAGCTCGCGAACATCCTTCCAGAAGCCGTCAATGGGGAATGCATTGTCATTGAAGTTGCCGTGGTTATAGGGCTGTGCAATTACTGCAGCGATTTCGCCTTCGTTTTCTTCAAGAAGCTTTTTGAAGGCTTCAATGTCGTCCCAGGGAGTGTAAAGGTTGTTTGCAACATCCTCGGGTGTAACACCGGGGTAGTCAAGCTTCTGAACCATGGGAGAAACACCGTGATAGAAGCCGTTGAAGAAAATAAGCTTCTTTCTGTGGGTATATGCACGAGCAGTAAGGATAGCACCCTGAGTAGCATCGTTACCGTTCTTTGCAAAGAATGCCCAATCAGCAGTATTAACTGTATCAACAAGAAGCTCTGCGCATTCTACCATAATCTTGTCAGGAGAAGTAACGCAGTTACCCTTCTTAATCTGTTCAATAGCAGCAGCGTCAACATCTTCGTCGCCGTAGCCAAGAATGTTGGGGCCGTATGCACACATATAGTCGATATACTGGTTGCCGTCAACATCCCAGAAATATGTGCCCTTTGCCTTCTCGGAAAAACGGGGCCATCTGTTAACGGGGATGAACTGACCTTCAGCAGGACCAAGATGTCCGTAAACGCCTGAGGGGATTACCTGGGCAGCACGAGCATACCATTCATCTGATTTAGTTGTTTTATATAATGGGAATTTTTCACTCATTTTGCTACCTCCTTATGCAAGATATAATGCAACTCTGTCAAGAATACGATTGACATTGTCAAGCATACTAACAAGACCGTGCATTTCGATTTTTCCTGTACCGATGCAGGTAAGAGCGTTAACCTGACCGTCGAAAAGAGCGCGAGCAGTTTCGATAGAATCGAAAATCATAGCTGCACGATATTTTTCGGGTGCCTTTTTGAGAGTTACAAGACGATGGTCTTTGCAAACAAGCTCAGCACCAGGGCCGTTTTTGATACCCATATATACGCTGCCGTCAGCAATATATTTAGCGCTGAATTTACCAACCTGATCGTTGTTACCGATCTGAGCAATTGCAACAGCAATTGTATAAAGCATAAGAGTTGTGCTTCTCTCAAAGAAAACAGGGTCCTTGAGATCTTCTTCACTTGCTCTCATATATTTAGTGAGAATATCTGTAAGAGCAGTAAATTCATTAAGAAGGAATTTGATGTGAAGGAAGCCCTTTGAAGGAATAGGTGTTACTGTACCATCAATAAGACCGTTGAATTTTTCACAGCTTGAGAAGGGGAGCTTAACGTCACAGTTAGAGCAGCCCTGCTCCATACGGCATTTACCGTTTTTGAAATACAGAGTAGCCGCAGGGCCATCCTTAACCTCTAAGCCTATAGAGATGGGCTTTTTTCCCTGCAGAAGTTCTGATGCTTCGGGAACGATTTCGCAAAGGTTTTCCAAAGTACCAAGAACCGCATACATATTTATGTAGGCAAGAGTTTTTGAATCCATTAAATTTTGCAAAGCGATTGCCTCCTTTTTTAAAATAGAATTCAGTCCATTATATTTTAACAGAGCATTCGGGCAAAGTCAACAAATACTAAAAAATATTTAAAGTCTATTATAGTAAAAAATCACACAAAAAGGCCTGTGTTTTTTCTGTAAGGGAAAAAAAGTGCAAAAAGCACGGATTTCTTATAAAAAGTTCATAAAAACCTCACTTTTATTTTGTTGAATTTGAATTCACCGTGTCCTTGACAATTATTTATAATAATGTATAATAAAAGTGAACGCAAATTCACTTTTGTGATTAAACTCTATTTCAGGAGGTACTTTTATGGACACAAGATTCGCTATTAATGAGTATCATGACGCAGCTGAAGTTACAAGACAGCTTGACGAGCTCATCAAAAAACCAATCTATACTATCAAGCCCGACGTGCTTAAAAATTATGAAGAGGAATACTTCAATAAAAAGTGCGCTAAGAGTAAAGAAATGATTGAAGAAGCAAAACAGGTTATTCCCGGTGGTGTTCAGCACAACCTTGCTTTCAACTATCCCTTCCCCCTTGTTTTCACAAAAGCAGACGGTATGATGCTTTATGATATTGACGGAAACGAATATTTCGACTTCCTTCAGGCAGGTGGTCCCACAGTTCTTGGTTCAAATCCCAAGGTAGTAAGAGATCAGGTTATCGATCTTCTTAATACATGTGGCCCTTCAACAGGTCTTTTCCACGAGTTTGAATATAAGCTTGCAAAGAAAATCTGCGACAGCGTTGAAACATGTGATATGTTCCGTATGCTCGGTTCAGGTACAGAGGCTTGTATGGCAGCTGTTCGTGTTGCAAGACTTGCTACTAAAAACAAAAACATCGTAAAAATGGGTGGTGCATACCACGGTTGGTCTGACCAGCTTGGTTACAGTATCCGTGTTCCCGGTTCAAAGTTCACTCAGGCACACGGCGTTCCGCTCTACCTCTTTAAGCATACACAGGAATTCTTCCCCAATGACCTTGATTCTCTTGAAAGAGTTCTTCGTCTTAACCAGTTCCGTGGCGGTACAGCTGCTGTATTTATGGAGCCTATCGGTCCTGAAAGTGGTACAAGACCTCTTGATAAAGACTTCAACAAGGGCGTTGAAAGACTTTGCCGTAAATATGGCGCACTCCTTATCTTTGATGAGGTTGTTACAGGCTTCCGTATCGGTATGGCAGGTGCTCAGGGCTACTACGGTGTATCTCCTGACCTCACTATCTTTGGTAAGGTTATCGCTGGTGGTTATCCCGGTGCAGGTGGTATCGGTGGTAAGAAGGAATACATGAAATACCTCGGTGCAGGTCTTGACGCAAGTGGTGAAAAGGTTAAGAAGGCATTCATGGGTGGTACAATGGCTGCTACTCCTCTTTCTTGTGTTGCAGGTTACTACACACTTGAAGAAATCGACAAACAGAATGCTTGTCAGAAGGCTGGCGAAATGGGTGACAGACTTACAAAGGGTCTTCAGGAGCTCATTAAGAAATACAATCTTCCCTTCGTTGCATTCAACCAGGGTTCGGTTTGCCACATTGATACAGTAGGTACAATGCACTACTCAATCAACTGGTCTAAGCCTTGGGAAATCCCCGGCGTTCTTTCAGCAACAAGCGAAAGAAAGAAAGAAATGCAGCACATGGGCGCAGCTTACATGGCAGAGGGTCTTGTTACTCTTGCAGGTAGCCGTCTTTACACAAATGCTCAGTACACACCTGAGCTTATCGACGAAGCTCTCAGAAGATTTGACAGAGTATTCGCAAACGTTGCAGTTAAAGAATAATTATACTAAAAAAGAAGAGCCACGGTTTTTCCGTGGCTTTCTTAAACAAATATCTTTGAAAGGAGATATTTATGGATATTTTAGAAGCAAAAGAATTAGTCATTAAGGCAGGACATGAGCTTTTAGCAGCAGGTCTTATTGTAAGAACATGGGGTAACATCAGCTGCAGAGTCAATGACAAGCAGTTTGTTATCACTCCCAGTGGTATGGCTTACGATGTTCTTACCCCCGATGATATTGTTCTCGTTAATATTGCAGACCTTTCTTATGAAGGCGATATTAAGCCCTCTTCAGAAAAGGGTATTCATGCATCCTGCTACGAGCTTCGCCCCGACATCAATTTTGTTATTCACACTCATCAGAAGAATGCTTCTGTTGTAAGCACTCTTGGTCTTGATATCAACAACATTGAAGGCGAGGATGCAGAAATTCTCGGTACAGATGTACCCTGTGCATCATATGGTCTTCCCGGTCAGCCTAAGCTTCGTCAGGGTGTTATCGGTGCTCTTGAGCGTTCAACCTCAAAGGCAGCTATTATGAAGCACCACGGTGCAGTTTGCCTTGGTGAAAGCTATGAGGATGCTTTCGCAGTTGCAAATGCTCTTGAAAGAGTTTGTGAGAAGTTTATTGCTGCTCGTTGTGCAGAGGTTTCAGGCAAGGCTATTGATACCTTCAGTGGTGTTGTTGATTATGTTACTGATGTTTTCAAATCAGGTAGTAAATACAAAGCAGCAAAGGAATTTGCTCCCTGTGATAGCGAAAGAAAGGGCAACTGCTTCTTTGTTGGTGAAGAAGGTAAGCAGGCTGCTATTATTGACACAAAAAGTGGTGCTTGGGTAGGCGGCGGAGAAATCCCCGACAGCGCAGATATGCACTGGGCAATTTATAAAAAGAGAGAGGATGTTAATTTCATCCGTCATACAAAGAATGATTTCGTTGTTGCTATGTCCAGAAAGGGAAAAACAATGAAGCCTCTTCTTGATGACTTTGCTCAGCTTTGTGGTCCTGTTGTAAAATGCGCAGTATTTAACCCTGCAAGCACTCTTAAAACAAGCAAAAAGGTTGCAAAGGCTCTTGGCAACAAAAACGCAGTTCTCGTTAAGGATAACGGTGCAGTTTGCGTTGCAGGTAACCAGTACGATGCAGAAGCAGTTGAATTGGTTATGGAAAAGGCAGCAAAAACAGCAGTTGGCGCAGAGCTTTATGCAGATGTTAAGCCCTTAAGCCCTCTTGATTCCAATATTATGAGAATCATATACAAATTAAAGTATTCTAAAAAAGCCGGAAAATAAAAAACAAAAAGCTTCCGATAAACTCGGAAGCTTTAATTTTTTATTGTTCAGTTATCTCATAGAACACAACTGCATGTGGGTCGAGAGTTGTGCTGAGTGTGATTTTTCCGTTTTCAACCTTTACGGTTTTTTCTGTGGGAACAAGCTTTGAACAATCAGTATATTTACTGTATAATTCATTGAAATAAATATCTCTTGCCTCTTGGTTTTCAAGAGTTGTGGGGTTATCTATTTCAGGGTCATCGGGAGACCAGTTGAAGCAGTCGTCGCCGATGTTATATGATTTTCTGTCCTCAATCCATTCGTCAAAATAGTTGCAATCATCATCTATTGTATAGGTGGTGATTTTTACTTTTTTACCATCAAATTGAGGTGCATTTATTTCAAAGCTCAGCTCTGCACTTGTTTTGTAATCAAGGTCGTTTTTGAAATTATATGCCATTACATAAAGGGTGTTGCTCTCTTCATTAAACGCAGAAACAGCGTCAATATCTCCACCCAAAACAAGACCACTTTTTGATTTTGTTGTTTGGGTCAGCTTTGAGCCTGCCATTTTAGCGGCATTTTTGGCAACATGGTAGCTGACTGTAGGATTGCCCTGCAAAAAGCCGTTTGAAAGATAGGACCAAGCAGAGAAATAAGCAATATCATTATTGAACATCTGCGCAATAAGACGGGCATCATAAGAAGCCTGATAGGTATAACCGCAGGTTCTTGTAAGCAATTCGTCGTTGTTTGCACCGCTGTTAACACCGCAGAGGATTCTGCCCTCATCAATACCATAAATAAGATCGGTTAAGCCGTTTTTCTCAGCAACACCTCGGATATAAGCAATTGTTTCGGGAAGGGTGTAGCCGTCGGTATAATCGCCGGGAGTTGAATCGTAGAAGGATGCAGAAAGGTATTTTAAGGGTGAGCCTGTTTTGCCTGTTTTGTAATTCTTACCCTTTGCACAATGCTCAATGAAAATTGCTTCATCCCAAAGACCCTCTGTTACGCTCATTGAATGAGCACCGATAAAAGCATTCTCGCCTAAAACATCAACAATTGCCTGAGCGGTGTAGTCATAAAGCCTGCAATAAGCCTCAGCGCTTTCCTTTGCGAGGATTTCGTCGTCCTCACTGTCAGAGCCTACAAACCAGTCATAGTTTTCGTATTCGGTCATAACGCCGAAGCGCCAGGTGAGAACCTCGTCTTTGCCGAATTCCTTAACGAGAGCCTTTACAATCGCCTTTATATAATTGTAATAGACATCATAATCGTCGGGTGGGTAGCGGTTCATACCGAAGCCCTCGTCAGTAGAAGCCTTTTCGGAATATTTGAGAGGAACGCTACCTAATTTCAGCATAGGCTTACCACCTAACTCCAGAACACCTCTGCAGTTTTCAATGAGAACTGTGAAATCGTAGTCATCAAGAACGGTTTTATCAAGAGGATTCTTGAATAAATCTCTTGTTTCGGTACCACCTGAGCATTGCATAAACTGAACATACTCAACAAATTCAAAGATATTGTTTTTCTCGTTCACTGTTGCATTAACAAAGGGGTTACCTTCAATTGACCATATATTGATGTTATTTACAACATTATGTAATGTGTTGGTGGTTTTGGTGGTATCAACAGTAAAGGTGTATTTATTAAAAACACCGGAAGCGATAACACCGAAAACCGAAAGACCGACGATTATTAAAGGAATAACAACACAAAGTATTTTCTTAAGGGTTTTCATAAAACCACAACCTTTTATTCTTCGATAGCTGCTTTCTTTGTATTGATTTTGTAAAGAATTTCAGAATCGAATTTCTTTGTTCTGTCATATTTGAAAATACCATTCAATTCCTGCTCAACATCAGTAAGCTGAGTGTAGCAGAAGCCGATCATTTTGGGACAGTCAATTAAAGCTGTTGTAAGACCGTCATAGCGAGCGTAGAACTCGTCAAGGCTTGTTGCGGCGTTGCCGTAGCCCCACGCCTTTTCTCTGTCGTTTTCTTCAAACTCCTTAAGCTCAACTCGGATTCCACCGTATTCACTCATGAACACAGGCTCGCCTGTCCAAGGCTGACGGTGACCCTGATGATCAAAAAGAATGTTTTTGTTTGTAAGGTCTTCATAGTGACCTCTGAAAAGGTCACAGTCCTGATCATAGTCGTGAACGTCAAAAATATCTGTTTCAACGTGGAAGTTACCACTTGTATCAATGCAGGGACGGGTTTTATCAAGGTTTTTAACTGTTCTGTAAACGATTCTGATAACATCATCGTCCTGCTTTCTGCCGTTAACATCCCATGTCTCGTTGTAGGGACACCAACCGATAAGAGCAGGGTGGTTGAAGTCTCTTTCAATTTCCTCTTCAATTTCAAGAAGGAAATAACGGAGAGATTCAAAATTAGTGTGGTCTGCACCCCAGTTGCCATGCTCACCCCATACAATGTAGCCTAATTCGTCACAATAGTGTAAGAAAAGAGGCTCAAAAATCTTCTGATGAAGTCTTGCACCATTGAAGCCAACCTCCATAGAAAGAAGGATGTCATTTTTAAGAGCTTCTGCAGAGGGTGCAGTATAAATTCCGTCAGGGTAGAAGCCCTGGTCAAGAACAAGTCTCTGGAAAACGGGCTTGCCGTTGATATTGATTGCTTTATCTGTGAGCTTAACCTCGCGAAGACCGAAGTAGCTTGAAACCTCATCGCCACCAAAGGAGAGATTGAGGGAGTAAAGTCCACCCTTGCCAACCTCCCAGAGGTGCTTTTCGGAAAGATTAAGAGTGAGTGTTGCAGTCTGACCGAGAGCCTCAGTTGAAGCCTCGCCAACCTCTTTACCATCCCAGAAAGCCTTTGCAGAGAATGTGCCGTTACCAACAAGCTCTGCGTGAATTGTGAGAGTGCCGTCTGTGATATTGGGGAAGTATTTTACTGATTTAATATAGTTTTCGGGGCAGAATTCCATATAAACAGTCTGCCAGATACCGGTTGTTCTTGTGTAGTCGCAGTCGTGGGAATAAACAAGCTCACTCTGCTTACCACGTGCCTGAAGAGGTGAACGGGTATCGTCCTGAGCGCAAACTGTAATTGTGTTTTCGCCTGCCTTAAGGAATTTTGTTGCATCAATTCTAAAGGAGGTGTAGCCACCGAAATGCTCGCCTGCAAGCTGACCGTTTACATAAACGCTTGCATGGAAATCAACTGCACCGAAAACGATGAAGGCCTTGCCATTTAACTGCTCCTCAGTGATTTCAACTGTTCTTTTGTACCATACTGCAGCCATAAAGTCCTTATAGCCGATGCCTGAAAGCTCACTTTCAGGGCAGAAGGGAACATTAATTTTCTTTGAAAATGGGGCGTCAACAGCAAACATATTTCTTTCCTTGCCACTGTCGCCGAAGTCAAATTCAAAATCCCACTGACCATTGAGGATTATATAATCATTTCTTTTAAAATTCGGATTTGGATGTTCATTTCTTGGTATCATAAAAATTCTCCTTACTTTTTCAAATAGATTAATAACACTGCAATATCAGCAGGGGAAACACCACTTATACGGGATGCCTGACCGATGGTTTCGGGTTTGATTTTCTTTAATTTTTCTCTTGCCTCAAGGCGAAGATTCTGAACATCATCATAGTCAATGCTTTCAGGAATTTTTTTAACCTCAAGTCGTTTTTGCTCTTCAACCTGAGCTAACTGACGCTTGATATAGCCTGCATATTTAAGATTGATTTCAACCTGTTCAAAAACATCTCTCGGCAAATCAGGACGTCTTTTGTCAAAGGGTGCAAGCAATTTATAAGAGAGCTGAGGTCTTTTTATAAGCTCGGAAAGTCTGCAGCCTGTAACAGTGGGAGCAGTTCCTGCTTCTTCAAGCACCTTTGAAAGCTCTTCTGATGGAGGGATAGTAATTTTTGAAACTCTTTCGGTTTCTTCTTCAATAAGTCGTTTCTTCTCCTGAAGCTTATCATATCTTTCCTGACTGATAAGGCCGATTTCATAGCCCATTTCAGTAAGTCGTAAATCTGCATTATCCTCTCGGAGAATAAGTCGGTATTCGCTTCTTGAGGTCATCATTCTGTATGGGTCACGGCAGCCCTTTGTAACAAGGTCATCAATAAGAGTGCCGATATAGGATGTGCTTCTGTCAAGGGTAAAGGGCTCCTTGCCCTGAACCTTACGGGTAGCATTGATACCTGCAATAAGTCCTTGCGCGGCAGCCTCCTCATAGCCTGATGAGCCGTTGAACTGACCTGCTCCGTAAAGACCGGGATGGTCTGTGAATTCGAGAGTGGATTTAAGTGCAAGAGGGTCAACGCAGTCATATTCAATAGCATAAGCAGTTCTCATAACCTTAACGTTCTCAAGACCCTTTATGCTCTTGAGAATTTTCAGCTGAACATCCTCAGGAAGAGAGGATGAAAGGCCCTGAAGATAAAGCTCCTCTGTTCGAAGGCCACAGGGCTCAATGAACACCTGATGTCTGCCCTTTTCTGCAAAACGGACAATTTTATCTTCAATGCTGGGGCAGTATCTCGGACCCACGCCCTCAATTTTATTTGAATAAAGGGGGGAGCGATGAAGGTTATCAAGAATTACCTGCTTTGTATCAACATTTGTATATGTAATGTGGCAGATAGCCTTATTTTCTAAAACACCCTCGGGAGTTTCAAAGGAGAAGGGAGTGATTTTCTCGTCACCAACCTGCTCCTCAAGGCCCTCAAAATTAACGCTGTTCCTGTTAACTCTTGGGGGTGTACCTGTTTTGAAGCGTCTTAATGGCAAGTCGAGGCTTGAAAGTGATTCGGAAAGCTCGTTTGAGGGGAACATTCCGTCAGGACCACTTTCGTAGGAAACATCGCCCACATAAACCATACCCTTGAGGAATGTGCCTGTTGCGATGATAACGCATTTTGCAGTATATTCTGCTTCAAGCCTTGTGGAGAAAACCCAAAGGCCATCCTCGTTTTTTGAAAGGGAAACGATTTCGCCCTGCTTTAAATCAAGGTTTTTCTGATTTTCAAGGCAACGCTTCATATAATCCGTGTAATCACGGCGATCGATCTGGGCTCTCAAGGAGTGAACTGCAGGGCCCTTTCCTAAGTTAAGAATACGGCTCTGAATCAAGGTCTTATCTGCAGCCTTGCCCATCTCGCCACCGAGAGCATCAATTTCACGGACAAGATGTCCCTTTGATGTTCCGCCAATGGATGGGTTACAAGCCATATTGCCAATCCAGTCAAGGTTAACGGTAAAGATAACAGTATTTGCACCAAGCCTTGCAGATGCAAGGGCAGCCTCAATACCTGCGTGTCCTGCGCCGATAACCGCAACATCATAATTTCCTGCAAAATATTTCATAGAATTTTTTCGCCTTACTTAATAAATTTAATATGTCCGTCTTCTCTTTCTTTAAAAGGCGGTTTTTCATTGGGATAACCTAAAGTCATACCTAAAATAAAATGCCAGTCCTGAGGAATTTCGAGAATTTCTTTCCATTTCTTAGCACCGTTTTCATCATCAAAAAGTGCGCCTAAAGAACCTATCATACAAGAACCAAGGCCTAAAGAATGAGCCGCAAGAGCAATATTCTCTGCCATAAGTCCTCCCGACATACTATCATTTGAGGGAGCAACTATAAAAATGAAAACAGGAGCGTTATGGTAAACGGGACGAAGATTCCAACCTGTATAGGCGGGTGTGTCCCATCCTACAATATCTTTAAAATCCTTGTTCATTTCTTCGAGTCTTTCACGATTGGTTAAAACTCGCAAATGACAGGGCTGAGAATTTCTTCCACTGGGGGCACGGATCGCTGCATCAAGCACTACCTGAAGAAGCTCGTCAGGAACCTGTTGGTCTGTATATTCACGGATTGTCTGGCGAGACATTATATTTTCGATTACAGGATTCATTATTTATCACCCTTTTCCTTGGTTATAAGTGAGAAATAGCTTTTAGCTAGAGAATTATCTATTTTGGTTTCAACCATTAAAGATGTGTCTATCTTTTTGTCAATTTCATTACCTACAATGATTTCAATCATTTCGGTTCTTTTTTCATTGAAATATGTGCTGTTTGTGTCTGCATCGCCACGAAGCACAAGGAAGATAAACTCTTCAGTACCGATTACTGTTGCACGGCGAGATTCGGTGCTTTTAACCTTTTCAAAAAATCCGGCAGGATAGCTTGTGTCATCCTTGTGAAGAACAACAGTCTGGACTGAGCCCTGATATCCTGATTCTGCAAGGAAGTCTGCTGCCTGTTCCATGTTTTGTTCGCCTGCGTTTACCATAGCAGACATATTCTGGAATTTAAGAACAAGAGCCTCTTTTTCTGTTTCGTTGATTTTTACTGTCTGACCATTAAGGTTTGTTTGAGTTAAATAACCTGTAATTGCTTGGAAAACAATATAGTTAGTTTTGAACTGAGCATAAAGACGAGTTAAAGGAATTTCTTCCTCGCCACCTGTACCATAGTAATGAACAAGCAAAGCTTCACGGAAAGCATCAGCAGTGAAAACCTTTGTGAGAGTTTCTTTGGTTACACCGATTTTTGAATAATATTCTCCGTAGATTCTCCAATAGGAATTTACTCTTTCAGAAATTTTTGCTTTTTCAGCAGTTGTAAGAGTTACGCCTTGAGAATGAGCCAGTGAATTTATTTTGAAATATGTTTCAGCATAGGATGTCGCTTTTTCTTTGAGGGACTTTAACGGCACATCTACCCCCAAATCTACAACTGCAAGGTCAAGATAATAGGTGAAAACATCGTCGCTTATTTCAACACCATTTATTTCCATAGCAGCGCCCTTGTCTATCAGAGAGCAGCCTGAAAATACGAGAGTTGAGGGCAAGCAACAAATTGCTAAAATACAAGATAAAAATCGTCTGAATTTCATATTACACATCCGAGAAATTATTTGTTAAATTAGTATACAAATATACATAATACAGTATAACAGAGTTGTTTTCTTAAAACAAGTATAATAGAAAAAGAAAATGAAATAATATACTTGAAAATGGAGTTGATATTATGGAAAAGGAAAGACAGAAAAATCATCGCAGAATTGTAAAAATAAACGGTGTGAAAATAGTAAATGCAGAAAACTCTAAAAAGCAGCAGGAGAAGCCACCAAAGGATGCAACTGCAGGAACAAGGAACCTTATTTGGTTAATGGACAAAGATAATTTAGAATTATAAAAAATCCCTATTGCAAAAATGCAATAGGGATTTTATTTACGCACCTAAATTTTCATTGTTCTGTCTTACATATTCATATACAGGCTCGAGCTTTTCCTTTGTAAGTGGGTAGAAGAATTTGTAAAGAATAAATACGAGTGTATATGTAACGGCAGGAATGAGAGTACAAACGGTCAAAATACCCTCGCTTATGCCGTCAACGAAGCCGGCATTTGCCATTGTTTCTGCTTCATAGCCAACCTTGCCGAGAAGAATAAGTCCGCCGTAGTCTGCTGCAGTCTGACCGAGCTTTCTGCAGAAGGTATATACTGCATAAACGGCGCTTTCATTTTTGATGCCGGTTTTGTAAAGCTGATAGTCAATAACATCTGCAACAATTGCCCAGTTTGTGATAGAAACGAAGGAATAACCGAAGCCTATAACAAACTGCATAGCAAGGAAGAGCCATGCCTGATCAGGAGCAGGCTTGATGAAGAATGTGGCAACTGCTGCCGCTGCTGCAACAAAAGAGGTAATGCCACAGATTTCTTTTTTACCGAATTTCTTAACGATTTTTCCTGAGAAGGGAAGCATAAGAACAAGGGGAGCGTACTGCGCGATTGTTCCCATAACTGAAAGAGAGGTATCGCAGAAATAGTTTTTGTAAAGGTACTGATTAAGAGAGTTGAACTGAAGCTGACCACTGATAAGAATACCTGTAACAGCGAGAACCACGAAAGGCTTGCTCTTGAGCATACCACCGTAGATTTGCTTCATATTTACCTTAGGCTCTGCTTCTGATGGAACTCTTTCCTTTGTCATACCGAAGCAAGCAAAGTAGAAGATAATAGAAAGAACACCCATTACAAGAGCGAATTTAAACATACCGGGACCGTCAGCGACGTCATAGGTTGAGCCGTCTGCAGCAGTAACTGTTGTGTAAATAAGGAAGGGTGCAAGAAGAGCAGGAGCAGCACCACCCACACCACTACCGATTGTACGGAAGGTAGAAAGAAGAGTTCTTCCGTCAGGGTCATCGGTAATAACAGAAGCGAGTGAGCCAAAGGGCACATTCATACCTGTGTAAAGCATACCGAATGCGATGTATGTAATATATGCGAAAACGAGAAGCAACAAGGGGTTGGATGTGTAAGATGAAACATCAATAAAACACAAAATCTGAGAAATAGCAAGAGGAATTGCAAGCCACTTGAGATAGGGTCTGTATTTGCCGTCCTTTGTTGGCTTCTTTTTTGCTACGAGTGCACCCCACATAGGGTCATTGATTGCGTCCCAGAGACGAGTGAAAAGGAAAAGATTCGCAACCTTTGAGGTCGGTATTTTCAAAACGTCTGTATAGAAAACCTTAAGGTATGAGGAAATATAGGTGAGCAGGAAGAGGTTTCCTCCGTCGCCTAACATATAGCCTATTCCTTCGCGAATACCTATTTTATTAGGATGCTCGGTTTTTACGGTTTCTGTTGCCATAATTTCAACTCCTTTAATCTAAAGCCTGATAATTCACTGCAAGACCACCTTCGCTTGTTTCGCGATAGTGGTGCTTAAGATCCTTACCGGTCTGATACATTGTTTCAACAACAGTATCAAATTTAACCTTTCTTGTTGATGTAAGGAAGTTTGCAAGAGAAAGAGCATTTATTGCTCTCATCGCTGCAACGGCATTTCTTTCAATGCAGGGAATCTGAACGAGACCACAAACAGGGTCACAGGTAAGGCCGAGATAATGCTCCATAGCATTTTCTGCAGCATATTCTATCTGATCAAGATCCATAAAGTGAAGCTCTGCAAGAGCTGCTGCAGCCATTGAACAAGCTGTTCCGATTTCTGCCTGACATCCAGCCTCTGCACCACTTATAGATGCGTTTTGCTTAACAACATTTCCTACAATACCTGCTGCAGCAAGAGCCTTTGCTATTTCAAAATCAGTAAAACCCTTTTTCTCCTGCATATAGAAGAGGACAGCAGGAAGGACACCTGATGCACCACAGGTAGGAGCAGTTGTGATGGTTCCACCACCTGCATTCTGTTCGCTTGCTGCGTAAGCGTAAGCGCAGACAAGTCTGTTTTCACGGGTTTCAGGGGTTTCATCCATATGGCGCTGAGCATAAAGATATTTGGCTTTTCTTTCAACCTCAAGTCCTCCGGGGAGAATACCCTCAACAGAGAGGCCCTCGCGTACAGTCATTTTCATTTGTTCCCAAACGGATTTAAGGAAAACAAAAATACCCTCGCCCTCGTATTTTGCAACATAGTCGCTTAAACGAAGATGATGCATAAGGCAATATTCTTTTATTTCATCGAAATTTTTCTGAGGGTAAACCTCGGGAGCAGTAATTGCAGGCACACCCTCAATACGAATTTCGCCACCACCAATACTCATAGCACGAACTTTAGCAATTTCGTTTTTATTATTGTCATAAACGATAAAATCGAGAGTGTTAGGATGTGGTAAATCTTTGGTTTCAATATCAAGAACAAGCTCGTTTGGAGCTGAAATTGTTTCCTTCAGAACCTTGTCTGTACCGTGACCCTCACCTGTGAGAGCAAGAGAGCCATAAAGAATTACCTTTACGAATGCAGCGTCAGGATATTTTTCGTTAATATATTCTGCAGCATACTGAGGCCCCATTGTATGTGAGCTTGAGGGTCCGTGACCTATTTTATAAAGCATTTTTAAGGATTGCATATTGTACCTCCACCAATGAGAATATCGTCAATATAAATTGCTGCAGTCTGTCCGGGTGCAGCTGCTCTTTGAGGCTCTTCGAAAACGATTTTCCCAGAATCACCCAAAAGCGTGAGCGTTGCCTTGGCTGGTTTTGCTGCGCAACGGATTTTAACCTCGCATTGAAATTCATTATCAGGGGCCTTACCCGATAAGAAATGAATATCATTTACATAAATTTCGTTTTTGAAAAGCTCGTTGTTGTCGCCGATTATTACGGCATTATTCTGAGCATCAATAGAAAGAACATACATAGGCTTACCAAAAGCGCCAAGACCCTTTCTCTGACCTATGGTGTATTTATAAATTCCTGAATGAGTGCCTAGTTTTTCACCACTTGAGGAAAGAAAATCACCCGGTGTTGCTTTAGGGTTGAACTCTCTTTCAATAAAGGAAATATAGTCATTATCGGGAATGAAGCAAACCTCCTGACTATCCTTCTTTTCGGCAACGGGAATGTTATTGTCCGATGCTAATTGACGGATTTCAGGCTTTGATAAATCTGCAATCGGGAAAATGACATGGGAAAGAATGTGCTGATTAAGGCCACATAAAAAATAGCTCTGGTCCTTGCTTGAGAGGTTTCTCCTTATATAGTAAACGCCATCTTCATCCTTGATGATATTTGCGTAATGACCTGTTGCTAAAAGGTCGCCACCCTGAGCCAGAGTGTATTCAAGAAGCTTTCCCAATTTGACATTGGGATTACACATAACGCAGGGGTTGGGGGTTCTGCCCTCAAGGTATTCATTACAGAAATAATCAGTAACCTTTTTGAATTCCTCTCTCATATCGAGAACATCAAGAGGAATGTTAAGAGTGTCTGCAACGGCTTGAGCATCCTCGATATCCTTGTCTGCAAGGTTATCAGGCTTAAGGCGCAGGGTAACGCCACGGACATTGAATCCGCGCTCTTTTAAAAGTATCGCAGCAGCAGCAGAATCAACGCCACCACTTATAGCTACAAAAACCGTTTCAGCCATATTTTTCTCCTGATTAAACATTCTTTAAAAATAATAACATACGCATGTAAAAAAATCAAACCATATGTTTATATTATTAGCAAAAAATATTTCTTTTTTCTAAAAAAGAAAAAGAAAACCCCCTTGCTTTTTTTTGATTTTTGGTGTAAAATAATGTCATTGATATATTCGGGGTATATAGGCTATTTTGCAGAAAAAACAGGGGTTTATAGCAAAAAACTATATATTCTCATAACTCTTAGGTAAATGTGGAAAGAATTTCGCACATGCGGAAGTACGAAAGGATGGATTTTTTTGTCAGCGGATTTGCATTGCCATACTCGATTATCAAACGGCACTCTTGGTATCGAGGATTTAATTGTACTCGCGAAAAAACGTGGCGTTACAACCATTGCAATTACAGATCATGACTGCCTCGCAGGAACAGTCAGAGGTAAGGTTATCGGTGAAAGACACGGCGTTACAGTTATTCCCGGTGTTGAGCTTTCCGGTACAGATAAGACAACAGGTCAGGAAATACATATGCTTTGCTATAAGCCTGATTTCCCTGACAGACTTGAAGGTCTTTGCCGTCGCAGCTCCCTTATCAGAAAAAAATCCTCTCATATTATGATGCTCAAGGCAGCTCAGCGTTATCCCATAACTACTGAATTTGTTGTTAAATGTGCATCAGGCTCAACAAATATATTCAAGGTTCACATTATGCAGGCTCTCATGGAAGCAGGCTATACTGATAGAATTTACGGTGACCTTTATAAAAAGCTTTTCAACTCAGCTGTTGAGGGTAACATCAATAATGTTCCCGAATATGAAGATGTTTTTGATGTTCTTAAACAGATTCACGAGGCAGGTGGCATAGCTATTCTTGCTAACCCACAGCGTTGCAAGAACAAAAATCTTCTGGACGAGCTTGTTAAAGCAGGTCTTGACGGTGTTGAGGTTTATTCTCCTGAGCTTTCTGATGAAGAAAAAGAAGAATTTATCAAATACGCAAAGAAGAACAAAATCCTTACAACAGGTGGTTCAAACTTCAAGGGTCTTTACAATAAAATGGTAGTTTCCGTTGGTGACTGCGATTTACCCGACGAGTGTGTTCAGGAGCTTAACACATATAAAACCCGTAAGAAAAAAGCAGAGCGCAAAGCTGCTGCAGCAAAAGCAGAATAAATAAAAAATTATCAGGTGGTTGAATTTCAACCACCTGATTTTTATATTACCACTTATTTTCTACATACTCGCAGAAGGCGTACATATCCTTGATTTCAAGCTTTGTTCCGTCGTCAAGAGTAACATCACCACTCCAGAGACCATGAACCTGATGGGTGTGCATTCTTGCAACGCCTAAGTTCATGTCGGAGTGCTGATCGAAGAAGGGCTTCATTGTAAGATTGAATCTGCCGTCCTCGGAAATGAATTTCCAGTCATTCATATATTTATCGGGCTTGGGGAAGGTTTCAACGTCAACTGCACCGAATTTATGAGCCTTGCCGTCATAGAAGATACAGGTTTCGGTTGCGTTGCTTTCGTCACCGATTGCCCAAGTGATTTCAAAGCCGAAAATATGCTTTTTGCCTTCGGCATCTGTTAAATAGGTTGAGCCGTTACCCCAATACCATACCATCTGATAGGGTGTGTTAACTCGACCCCAGTCAAGAGCGCAGAAGGTGTTTTCCTTTGAGAATTCCCAAACCTCGTCACCAAATTTGAATGTACCCTCGCAGGGCATACAGTTCTGCTTTGTTGTCATAAAGTATTTAGTTGGTGCATTTTCAAAGGGGAGAACTGTTGTGATGTTTTCAAGACCGGGCATAATATCCATCTGGAAATTACATTCAACCATTTTTCCCTTAACGGGCATTTTGAAATAAAGAGTTCTTGAATTCTCTTTTGTGTCAAAATCAAGCTCAGCCTTGCCAACCTTTGCTTTGAAACGGTTGGGAGCGTCGCCTCTCTTGGGGAGAATATATTTATTATCGCCACCAAGGAAAAGTGCAAAAGCATCTGCAAGAACCTTTCCGTTTTTGATGTCAATAAGCTTTGCGGCAGCATAGCCACCGATAGAAATATTAGCAAAGCTAATCTGAACAGAATAATCCTTATTACCTAACTGATAGAAATCCCATTCTTTTTTTCTTTTGTTGGGCTTGGAGAAAGAGCGCTCGTAATCAAATACATTATGTCTTGCCCAACCCTTAACAAGAAGCTTGCCTTCAGGAGAAAGAAGAGGAGTTCTTTCTGTATATTCAGTCTGCTTTGAAGGCTCATTCCATTCGTTGAAGGGGATATATGTTCTTTTTGTTTCGTTGCTCATAATAACACTCCCAAAAGAAATTTATTTTATAAATGTATTGTAACAGATAACACCAACGGTTTTCAATTGTATTTATGTAAGAAAAGAACAAGCGATTTTTGAATATATTATCTAATGAGAACACCAAAGATATAAATTCAAACCAATTCTGAAAGCTAAAAAACCTCTTGCTCAGAAGAGCAAGAGGTTTTTGAATCTTAGTACATTCCGCCGCCCTGAGCTGCTGCCATTGCTGCTGCCTGAGCTGCATCTGCCGCAGGATCAGGTTTATCTGTAACAAGGCTCTCTGTTGTAAGAACCATTGCTGCAACACTTGAAGCATTCTGAAGAGCTGAGCGAGTAACCTTAGTAGGATCAAGAATACCTGCTTTAGCCATATCTGTGTATTCCTCGTTTGCAAAGTTGAAGCCGTAGCCAAGCTTTTCTGAACGGAGAATACCGTCGATAATAACTGAACCCTCGAGACCTGCATTAGCTGCAATCTGGCGAACGGGCTCTTCAATAGCCTTACGAACGATTTTTGCACCTGTCTTAACATCTGCGTCATCAAGAGAAGAGATGAAAGCGTCGAGAGCAGGAATTGCGTTAAGAAGAGCAACGCCACCACCTGCAACATAGCCTTCCTCAACAGCTGCCTTTGTTGCTGCGAGAGCATCCTCGATACGAAGCTTCATTTCCTTCATTTCTGTTTCTGTTGCTGCACCAACGCGAATAACAGCAACACCACCTGAAAGCTTTGCGAGTCTTTCCTGAAGCTTTTCTCTGTCGAAATCAGATGTTGTTGTTTCAATCTGAGATTTGATCTGCTGAACTCTTGCAGCGATTTCGTTGTTGTCGCCTGCACCGTCAACAATGATTGTGTTTTCTTTAGAAATCTTAATCTGACGAGCTCTACCAAGCTGAGCAACAGCTGCATCCTTGAGATCAAGGCCGAGCTCCTCTGTGATAACCTCACCACCTGTAAGGATAGCGATGTCACGGAGCATTTCTTTTCTTCTGTCACCGAATCCGGGAGCCTTAACACCAACGCAGGTGAATGTGCCGCGGAGCTTGTTTACAAGAAGAGTTGCAAGAGCTTCGCCCTCGATGTCTTCAGCGATGATAACAAGCTTTTTACCAGCCTGAACAATCTGCTCGAGAAGGGGAAGAATTTCCTGAATGTTAGAAATCTTTTTGTCTGTAATAAGAATAAAGGGATCGTCAATAACTGCTTCCATTTTGTCAGTGTCAGTTACCATATAGGGAGAGATGTAACCACGGTCAAACTGCATACCTTCAACAACATCACAGCTTGTTTCTGCAGTTTTGCTTTCTTCAACTGTGATAACGCCGTCTGCAGTAACCTTTTCCATAGCCTCTGCAATAAGAGCGCCGATGTTTTCATCTGCAGAAGAAACAGTTGCGATTCTTGCGATATCGTCTGTGCTTTCAACGGGCTTTGAGTTAGCCTTGATTGTTTCAACAACATTGTCAACTGCAAGCTTGATACCTCTTTTGAGAACCATGGGGTTTGCGCCTGCAACAACATTCTTCATACCCTCGCGAACAAGAGCCTGTGCAAGAAGAGTAGCAGTTGTTGTACCGTCACCTGCAACATCGTTTGTTTTTGTGGAAACCTCTTTTACAAGCTGAGCACCCATATTTTCAAAGGGATCATCAAGCTCGATTTCCTTAGCAATTGTAACACCGTCATTTGTGATGAGGGGTGCACCGTATTTCTTGTCAAGAACAACATTTCTGCCCTTGGGGCCGAGTGTGATTTTAACAGTATCGCAAAGCTTGTCGATACCTGCCTGAAGAGCTCTGCGAGCTTCTTCGCCGTAAATGATCTGTTTAGCCATATTAGTACCTCCGATTATTCTACAATAGCAAGAATTTCGTTCTGACGAACAATGATAAGGTTTTCGCCGTCGATTTTTACTTCTGTGCCTGAATATTTGCTGAGAATTACCTTGTCGCCGACCTTAACCTCCATTTTGATTTCCTTGCCGTCAACGATTCCACCGGGACCAACTGCAAGAATTTCTGCAGTCTGAGGTTTTTCCTGAGATGCAGCAGCGAGGATGATGCCACCTTTTGTGGTTTCCTCTGCTTCGCAGAATTTGAGAACAACTCTGTCGCCTAAGGGTTTGAGTGTCATAGTATTGCCTCCTATATATAAAGTGATTTAAATTCTTTTTAGCACTCTACGCTGTTGAGTGCTAAATATATAATACCTCTTATTTGTGAACAAATCAAGACTTTTTTGTAAATTCCTCCATATTTTACCACAGTTTTTCTAAATAAATATGCGATGGAAAAATGATTATGCGCTAACAGTTGAAAAAAGCCTTTTCTTTTGATAAAATATTTTCGCCAACTTAAGTTTCAAGGGTGATAAAATGTTTAATTTTTTTGTTGATAAAGAAAAAAGAGTGGGCGACTGCTATTATATAACAGATACTGATTATAACCATATCACAAATGTGCTTCGTATGCAGAAGGGCGACAGCTTTCTTGTAAGCGAGGATGGTGTCAGCAACCTTTGCTTTATTGAAGCGATTAATAGCAATAGCGTTGTTGCAAAGATAATTAAGGAAAATTATCAGGACACAAATCTGCCCATAAAAATTGTTCTTTTTCAGGGTCTTCCCAAAAGCGATAAAATGGAGCTTATAATTCAGAAATGTGTTGAATTGGGCGTTGATAGTATTGTCCCCGTTGAAATGAGCAGATGTGTTGTTAAAATTGAAGAAAAGAAAAAGAAAAGCAAGATTTCTCGTTGGCAGGCTATTTCTGAAAGTGCTGCAAAGCAGAGCAAGAGAACAATTATTCCTGAAATCAAGGATGTTGTTTCATATAAAAACGCATTGAAAATGGCAGAGGAGCTTGATGTTGTTCTTGTTCCTTATGAGAATAAGGATGGAATGAAAGCAACAAAGGAAGCACTTTCTCAGATTAAAAGTGGTATGAGTGTTGGTATATTCATAGGCCCCGAGGGTGGCTTTGACGAAAAGGAAATTGAGTCAGCTGCTGAGATTGGTGGTAAAACAATTTCTCTCGGCAAGAGAATTCTCCGTACAGAAACTGCTGCAATTACCTCTGTTGGTATGTGTATGCTTTATGCAGAAACAGAATTGGGTGACGAATGATGAAAAAATTACCCATTCCATTTTCCGAAAGAATGAAAAAGCTTTTAGGCGAGGAATTTGAAGCTTACGAAAACGCAGTAAATGATACGCCTGTCAGAGCCTTTCGTGTTAATACAGATAAAATAAGTATTGAGGATTTTGAGAAAGTTAATACATTTCCAAAAGAAAAAATTCCCTATGTAGAAAACGGTTTCTATTTTGATTACGATAAAATAGGAAACCATCCCTACCACCATGCAGGTATGATTTATGTTCAGGAGCCAGGAGCTATGGCGCCTGCTGAATGTGTTGAAATCGACCCTGAGTGGACGGTTCTTGATATGTGCTCTGCTCCCGGTGGTAAAAGCAGTCAGCTGAGAAATAAGCTAGGCGAAAAGGGCGTTCTTGTTTCTAACGAGATTATTCCCTCGAGATGTAAAATCCTTACAGGAAATGTTGAAAGACTGGGTCTTAAAAATACTGTTACAACCTGTACAGATACAGGCAAGCTTGCGAAAATCTTTCCCGATACTTTCGATTTGATTATGGTAGATGCACCCTGCTCAGGCGAGGGTATGTTCCGAAAGGAAGATATCGCAATTGAGGAGTGGAGCCCCGAAAATGTTCTCAAATGTGCTGAAAGGCAAAAGGAGATTTTGGAGAACGCTTCAATCTGCCTTAAAAACGGTGGGTATATTGTTTATGCCACCTGCACATTTTCTCTTGAAGAAAACGAAATGATGGTTGATTGGTTTTTGGGAAGCCATCCTGATTTTGAGCTTGTAAAAGTGAAAAAGATTGTTGAAGATAATACCGAGGACGGTATTTCCTTTGATGGCTGTAAATGTGAAAATATTTCATACACCCGAAGATTTTATCCTCATAAAAACAAGGGTGAGGGTCAGTTTATGGCAGTTCTCCATAATAAAAATGATTATTATGGGGCTCATGAAAAGCAAAAAAAGAAAAACGATAAAATCGATAAAGTGGTTTTCGATTTTCTTGATGATACATTGTCTGAATATGAAAAAGACAATGTTTTAACGCATAAGGGAACGCCCATTTATTTCACACCTGATTTTGATGTTAAGAATGTTACGGCATTTTCAGTGGGTGTTACAATCGGTGAAATCAAAAAGAATTATATTCAGCCTCACCATCAGCTTTTTATGGCTATGGGTGACTGCTTTAAAAGAAAAATTCAGCTTACTGCAGATAGTGAGGAAGTTAAAAAATATCTTCACGGTGAAGAGATTGATGCCGATTGTCCCAACGGTTGGGCAGTTGTTATGGTTGACGGCTGCGCTTTAGGTGGCGCAAAGGTGTCAAATGGCAGAGCAAAAAATCATTACCCTAAGGGTCTTAGAACAAAATAAAATACTGTGAGGAGCTTTCCTCACAGTATTTTTTATATCTCAAATTCTGCAATTATCGGTAAATGGTCTGAAAATATTTCTTCAATGGTTTTAGCTTTTACACACTTTAAATCTCTGTAAAATATGTAATCTATTTTCATATCGGGCTTATCTGACGGGTAAGTTCCGTGATTTTTAAAGGGGTTAAAATCATCGGTATCGCTGAGTCTTTTACGCAAGGGCTTTAAAACCTTATCCTCAGGTGTTGTGTTAAAGTCGCCCATTAAAATTACAGGGGTATTTATTTCGTCAAGCAAATCGCATATTGTTTTGACGGCGTTTTTCTGCTCGCTGGGATTAAGTCCCATATGACAAATGAGGAAGCAAATGTCTTTTCCCTCAACATCAGCTACTGCTTTAATAATACAACGCGATTCAAAACCGTATTTTCCTTTTTTGCTTTTAGGGTCGGGTATGGCAATAGTTTCGGTGGATTTAAAAGGGATGTTACTTACAACAGCATTTCCATAAGGGCATGTTCCCTGAACCTTTATTGCTTCTCCGAAATAAGAATGAAAGTTCAAGCCTTCTGCAATTGCGCTTGTCTGGTCGGTGTAATCTTCAACAGGTCCGTCACCTCGAACCTCGTTAAGTCCGCAGACATCTGCGCCATATTTTTTTATTGCATTTATAAAGAAATCAAAGTCAATAATCTGCTTCTGATAATCCAGAGCGTGTTGAATATTGAAGGTCATTACTTTAAGCATTGGTATCATTCCTTTGAGCTTTGCAAACCACAACAGTATCCGTTATTCTATTTCCTAAAGATTCACCTGTAGCAAGTAAAATAACCCCGTCAATAGGATAAATGAATAGAAAAATATTCTTTAAAATCAACTGCCAGTTTTTAGGTGTAGATAAAGTGTTTTTATCTAAAATAGTTAATCGGAAAATTTTCTTACCCAAGCTCTGACCTTTAAAAATATAATCTCTCAAAACAAAAAGAGTAAAACTGCCAAAAACACCTATAAAGCAAGGTATCATAATCAGCGGAGAAGCATTTTCGTTTTCGACGCCTTGATTCATAGAAAACATAAACAATATGAAGCCGGGGAGAAAGGATATATACCAATCAATTATAAAAGCAACCAATCTTTTTATACGAATTGCCATTATTTACCCTCCATTTCAGCAGCTTTTCTTAAAATTTCAATTGATGGACCGGGTATTCTTCCAAGGTGGTCGGGTCCCACATTAACAAGATAGTTAATACCCAACTCATTAAGATGCTTTTTATTTTTATAAAGCTCCTCGGGAGATTTCCAATTATGGTCTCTGTATGAGAACCCCCATGAATTATTAAGTGTGCAAGCAGATTCATATAATCCGTAAGGACTGGGCTTGAAGCCGTCAATGCTCTGATAATTTACTTTATCGGGGTCAATTTTTGAAAGCTTTTCCCATTCCTCTTTAGTTTTTGGGATTTCATTATCGCCCAATGAAACATAGTCATACATACCATTACCCAAACGGGAGTTTATAAGGCAGTCAGGCTGTAAAGATTTAACGGTATCATAAATGATCTTACTTTGCTTGTCAGTTAATGTCATAGGCACATCAAACCATGCAAGGAAAATATCGCCATAGTTAGACATAATCTCTTTAATCTGGGGGAGAATTTTGTTTTCAAAGCAGATATCAAAATTTTTCTCCTCGGGATTCGGGAAATCCCAGCTGTTATCCCATGTTACACCTGAGCAGCCCATATGATTTGAAAGATAACCACCACCGTGTTTTTCGTGCCAGTCAAGGTCCTGAGAATAGTAAAAGCCGAGCTTTACATCGTGTCTTGCGCAAGCGTTGGCAAGCTCCTCGATAATGTCCTTACCGTAGGGTGTAGCATCAACAACATTGTATTTATCAACCTTGGAATGAAAAAGAGCAAAGCCATCGTGGTGCTTTGTTGTAACAACAAAGTATTTCATACCACAGTCCTTTGCAAGCTTGATTATTTCATCTGCGTTAAAATATATGGGATTAAAAGCAGAGGCTAATTTTTCATATTCCTTAATAGGAATAGCAAAATGAGAGCCAATCCATTCAGCGTAGTTGTCACCGAACTTGCCCTTATATTCTCCCCCAAGAAGAGAATAAAGACCGAAGTGCATCATCATTCCGTAGCCTGCATTTTTAAAAAATTCAATATTGTTCATAGGTGCCACCTCTTTCATAACTTAAGTATATAAAAAACATAATATCAATGCAAGAAAAAAGTCAGCTAAAAGAGAAAATCTTTTAACTGACTTTTTATTTATTTGTATTCTATGAAGTTGTATTTTTCCAAAGTCTTGAAATATTGTGAAAGTCTTTCGTAAAGAGGATTAGCTTTTTCACCGAAATGCTCTTCTACAAGCTTTCCAATTTCAAGAATATCTTTTTCACCGTCCATGAGAGGCCATATGAAGCTTCCCATTTCATCAAGGTGAATGTAACTGATTTTAGGTTTTTTAATAAGCTTTTGCATTATTTTGTTTGCAACGCCTTTGTTCTCCATTTCAAGGGTAACATTGCCGTTTTCATCCCTTGACCAGTTAAGACCATTCTTACCGATTGGCTTTCTTTCAAGATAGTTTTCGTTATTTATTTTCTTTTTCATATCTTTTTATCGCGCTTTTTCCAAACTGTGAATTTAAGAACCGAAAGAATGATTAAAGCGAAGAGGAGTAAGCCACCAAGGTCTGAAACTGCTGCTGGAATACCAAGCTTTTCAGAAAGATTGAGAGCCTTGTCAACACCAAATACTGCGAGAAGAGCAAGAACTATACCAACAAGACCTTCACCTGCAATCATACCGGAGCAGAAGAGAATACCATCGTTAACGATTTCTTCCTTGTGCTCTGCCTTTTTGCCCTTGATTTTGTCAAGTGCAAGTCTGATAAGACCACCAACCATAATGCAGGCATTAAGCTGAACAGGAAGGTAAACACCAATTGCGAAGGGAAGAACGGGAATGCCGATAAGCTCAACTGCAATTGCAATAAATACACCGATAAATACGAGAACCCAGGGAAGGTCGCCACCCATAACACCCTCGACGATAAGCTTCATAAGAGTTGCCTGAGGAGCGCCAAGCTCGTCTGAGCCGAAGCCCCAAGCAGAGTCGAGAAGGTAAAGAGTACCACCGATAGCAAGTGCAGAAGCGATAACACCGATAAGCTCGCCTGTCTGCTGCTTTCTGGGAGTTGCACCTAAGATGTAGCCTGTTTTAAGGTCCTGAGATGTGTCACCTGCAATAGCAGAAACGATACAGATAATAGAACCGATAGCAATTGCGCTGCACATACCGTCAACACCGTCTGCACCTGTAACCTTAAGAATAAGAGTTGCAATAAGAAGTGTCGCAATAGCCATACCTGAAACAGGGTTGTTACTGCTACCTACAAGACCAACCATTCTTGAAGAAACGGTTGCAAAGAAGAAGCCGAAGATAACAATAATAAATGCACCGAGAAGTGATACGGGAATTGCAGGAATGAGCCAGATAAGAAGAGTGAGAACAAGAACAGCAACAATAACTATTTTAAGGTTGATATCTCTTGCTGTACGCTCTGATGAAGTAGCACCTGCGCCCTTCATGCTCTTTAAAGCACCTGTAAATGTTTTAACAATAAGGGGAAGAGATTTAACAAGGCTGATGATACCACCTGCTGCGAGTGCACCTGCACCGATATAACGGATGTATGTGCTCCAGATAGCGCTTGCGCCACCCTCAGCGAAAAGCTCACCGATGGGAGCAGTACCGGGGTAAAGAGTAAGCTCTGAACCGAAAAGCACAATCATAGGAATAAGTACAAGCCAGCTTACGATACCACCTGCAAACATAAAGGAAGCGATTCTTGCACCGCAGATATAACCAACGCTCATAACAGCGGGATAAATCTGAGTACCGATTTCACCTGCAAAGCCTTTAACTCTGAAAGAAATTTCACCTGATACGAGCTTAAGACCATCAATGATGAATTTGAAAAGTGCTGCAAAGCCCATACCTGCAAAAACAGTACCTGCATTTGCGCCACCCTTTTCGCCTGCGAGAAGAACCTCTGCGCAAGCAGTTCCCTCGGGGTAGGGAAGAACACCGTGCTCCTTAACGATGAGAGCATTACGAAGGGGAATCATAAAGAATACACCTAAAAGACCACCGATAAGAGCGATGAGTGTGATTTCAACAAGGTCGGGCTTTTCCATTTTGCCCTCTGCTGCCCAAAGGAAAAGAGCAGGAAGAGTAAAAATAGCACCTGCTGCAAGGGATTCACCTGCAGAACCGATTGTCTGAACCACGTTGCTTTCAAGGATTGAGTTTCTGCGCATAACAATACGAATAACACCCATAGCAATAACTGCGGCAGGAATTGAAGCAGAAACAGTCATACCAACTCGAAGTCCGAGGTATGCATTTGCTGCGCCGAATACAACCGCCAGAATAATACCCATAACAATGGAGGTAACTGTAATTTCAGGAGTTACCTTTTCTGCCGGCACATAGGGCTTGAAGTTAGTTTTGTTGTCCATATTTTCTCCAATCTTTAACGCTATAAATAGCATTACATAAAATAATCGGCTTATTCTATCATAAAGCGTCAATAATTACAATATATTAATTATTTTAATTTCTCTAATATATTCAAAAGAATGTTGAATACATTTTCTGTTGAAGAGATGCTTAATTTTTCATTTACTGTGTGAACATCAAAAAGAGAGGGCCCAATTGAAATGCAGTCAATTCCCTCGATTGCATCTGCAAAAACGCCACATTCAAGACCTGCGTGGATTGCTTCAACCTTAGGAGCTTTGCCGAAATAATCTGCATAAATCTCCTTATAAAGCTCGCGAAGAGAGGAATCCTCCTTATATTCCCAAGGGGGATAATGGCCGTTGGTGGAGCATTCCCAATTAATTGAATCAAAAAATGCCTGAAGCTTTTCAATAAGGAAGGTAAGACCTGATTTTTTATTGCTTCTCAAGCCAAAGCGTAAGGAGAGTGTATTTTCTTCAATGTTAAGTATGCCAAGATTTAATGATGTCTGAACGAGACCTTCGATGTCAGCGCTCATTTCAAGAACACCGTTGGGAACGCAGGTAAGAGCAAAAACAAGCTGGGCTTTTATTTCGTCACTCAATACCTTATAAGCTGAAGCTTCGCCTTTTTCAAAATTGAAGCTGAAGCCGTTTTCACGATCGGAAATTTCTGCTTTGATTACATTAAGATATTCTTCTGCAGATTTGATAAATTTATCTGCATCCTCGACGCAAAGCTCAATTGTGCATTTGTTGGGGATGGCGTTGTCCTTATCACCACCGAAAATGTTGATGATATCAAAATCGCAGGATTTTTTGAGATGATTTAAAACTCTTCCTGCGAGAGTATCAGCGTTTACTCGGTTGTTATTGATTTCAATACCTGAATGACCACCCTTAAGACCCTCGAGGGTTATAGTGATTTTTGTGCCGTTTTTCTCTTGATATTCCACAGGAGTTTTTGCAAGGAAATGACAACCACCTGCACAGGAAACTGTAACAGTATCATCCTCTTCTGAGTCAAGGTTAATCATTTTTTTAGCGGAAAGCACGCTCTTGTCAAGCTCTCCTGCACCTATAAGACCGATTTCCTCGTCGGAAGTGAAAACTGCTTCAATGGGTGGGTGAGGAATAGTGTCGCTTTCAAGAATTGCAAGAATCATTGCAACTGCAATACCATTATCTGCACCGAGAGTGGTTTCCTTTGCTTTGAGAAAATCACCGTCAACAAAAACCTCAATGCCTTTGTTGATGAAATCGGTTGCAGCAGCGTCTGTTTTCTGACAAACCATATCTGTATGTCCCTGAAGAATTACAGGCTCGCTGTTTTCATAACCGGATGTACCATCCTTGAAAATAACAACATTATCTGCTTCGTCTTTTATATATTTTAAGTTGTGGTTTATCGCAAAGTTTTTGCAAAAGTGCATCATACCATTGCAGTTACCTGAGCCACGAGGCACATCGCTTATCTGCTTAAAATAATAAAATACTCTTTCGGGTTTTAAATTAGTCATTGTTTTTCTCCTCGTTCTTTTCTGCAATTTGCTTTGAGTATATGCAGCCACAATAATTTTGTCTATAAAGATTATATTCCCTTGAAAGCTCACAGGAGCGCTTGTAGCCCTCTTTCTTTTTGAAATCGGAATATAAATAATTTACTCCGTATTCCTTTTCAAGCTCGCCACCGATTTCGTTAAGTGCCTGAGCGTTTTTATAGGGGCTTACAGAAAGGGTGGTGGTGAAATAATCAAATCCATTTTCTTTTGCATATTCTGCAGTCTTTAAAAGTCGCAGGCGATAGCATTTTTTGCAGCGCTTATCGCCCTCGGGTAAATCCTCGAGTCCTTTTGCAAGGTCTTCAAATTCATTATTGTCATAATCGGGAACAACTATATCAATGCCTTCAAAATGCATTTCAACAATAAGCCTTTTTAATTCCTCAAGGCGATAGTTGAATTCGCTTTCGGGAGAGATATTGGGGTTGTAAAAAAATAATGTGATATTAAAATGCTCGTATAAATATTCAAGAACAGCACTTGAGCAGGGCGCACAGCAGGCGTGGAGCAAAAGCGTGGGCTTGATATTCAGGTTTTTGTTTTTCTCGATTACATCATCGAGCATTTTCTGATAATTGATTTTCATTTTTATACACCAATCTGTAAAATGTCAAGAAAATTATATATTATTGGTATAATAAATGCAAGGTAAAAACTATGTTAAAATTATGCCAAAAAATCACATCAAAAAAACTTTTAAAAATTTTGAAAAATTCTCTTGACAACCAAAACCTTTTGTGATATAGTAGTCAAGCATTAAGTTGCTGGTGTAGCTCAGTTGGTAGAGCAGCTGATTTGTAATCAGCAGGTCGGGGGTTCGAGTCCGTCCACCAGCTCCATTTTTTTGAATAGTGAACATGGGAGTGTTCCCGAGTGGCCAAAGGGGGCAGACTGTAAATCTGTTGGCACCGCCTTCGGTGGTTCGAATCCACCCGCTCCCACCAAAAATCCAAGTCTTTTGACTTGGATTTTTTATTTGTGTCCGCAGGACACAACATCGTTTTGAGACATTTATGGCGCAAACTTCATTTCAAATTTATTTGAATTTCATTTTAGCAGACACAAAACGAGGTTGCATATAGCAAATGAAGTGCTTTGCAATGAAGTGATGCTTTGCATCAACGATGTTGCACTTTGTGCAAACTTATAATGGTAACAAGCATTTGCAAGGCTTTGCTTTGCATTTTTATTTAGAAAAAATAAAGGTGTATTTGTTTTTCTTGCGTTCTGTTTTTGGAAATTGTATAATGCATTAGAAGGCACATAAAAATCACAAAAGAGGTTGTTTTATGAGCATACGAAATTTAATTGCGCAATATAAAGAAAATAAAAATGGCATAAGCCATTGCACCTTTAATCCTGAAGGTCCGGGGGTTGTGCGAATTCACCTTGTACCACCAAAATTCAGGCTGTTCGGGGATAGAACATACATAGTTATTTTTAATGGTTATTATATGTTACCTTTGGGTTACTCCTGGGCATTGTTGCTTTCAAAGTTTATGAAAGAGGTAAATGCTTTTGCGGGTAAGCCAATAACCGAAAGTGACGAAGAGCGTATTTTCAAAAACACTGTTAAAAAGACAAAATCCGTTTACCCATCAATGAGCAAAGAGGATATCGAAGAGGATTTGGAATTTATTTTACGAGTGCTTTTTGCAGTTGCAAGAGGGGATGACCCCGAAATTGAAATAGAAAAGCTTTCTCTTCGTCAATACAGTAAAAATATGACTGCGCCTCACAGAATGGATTTGCTTGTAAGCGCTATGACTGATGCTGATGGCAAATGGCAATGCAATCAGAAATGCACCTTTTGCTATGCGGCAGGTCAATGCAAAAGCCAGACTAAAGAACTGGGAACAGACGATTGGAAAAAGGTTATTGATAGGGTCTATAAAGCAAATGTTCCTATGGTAACATTTACCGGTGGTGAGCCTACAATGAGAGAGGATATTGCCACTCTTGTTGCTTATGCAGAGAAAATGGTTACCCGTCTTAACACAAATGGTATAAATTTAACGCCTGCTTTGGTAGATAAATTAAAAAAGGCTGGTCTTGATAGTGTTCAGGTTACCCTTTATTCTTACAATGAAGAGGTTCATAACACTCTTGTTGGTTCT
>JAZQUT010000023.1:0-1294 GCA_045631405.1 Acutalibacteraceae bacterium
TACAGGTATTCTTGAAGATATCGAAAGCGGAAAGCTTACCTTTGACAGTGGTGCGGAAGATATACATATGTTTATTGAAAGCGAACTGACACAGAGAAAAGGCGATGTTGGTAAGCGTCTTCATACTGCAAGAAGCCGTAACGATCAGGTTGCAGTTGATATCAGACTTTATCTTCGTGATGAAGCAGAAAAAGTAAATGATTTGCTCTATGCTCTTATTGAAGTAATCAAAGATAAGGCAGCTGAAAATCAGGATGCAATTCTTCCCGGCTACACTCATCTTCAGAGAGCTCAGCCTATCACATTTGCCCACCATTTGCTTGCTTATGCTCAGATGTTTATGCGTGACTGTGGAAGACTTCAGGATGCAGTTAAGAGAATGAATTATTCTCCTCTCGGCTCTTGTGCTCTTTCTGGTACAACCTATGACACAGACAGAGAATTTGAAGCAGAGAAATTAGGCTTCTACGGAATTATGCAGAATAGCATTGACGGTGTTTCTGACAGAGATTTCTGCGTTGAGCTTATGAGCGCATTTTCTGTTATTATGATGCACCTTTCAAGATTTTCTGAAGAGGTTATTCTCTGGTCCTCATGGGAATTCAAGTTTGTTGAGCTTGACGATGCATACACAACAGGCTCAAGCATTATGCCTCAGAAAAAGAATCCTGATATGGCAGAGCTTGTAAGAGGTAAAACAGGCAGAGTTTACGGTGATCTTTTCGCTCTTCTCACATCTCTTAAGGGTCTTCCTCTTGCCTATAACAAGGATATGCAGGAAGATAAGGAAGCAATTTTTGATAGCATTGAAACAGTTAAAAAATGCCTTAGCATTTTCGCTCCTATGATTGCTACAATGACTGTTCTTAAGGACAACATGTATTCTGCTGCACAGAAGGGCTTCATCAATGCAACTGACCTTGCAGATTACCTTGTTAAAAAGGGTATGCCCTTCAGAACAGCATATAAAATTGTTGGTCAGACTGTTGCAGAGTGTATTGAAAAGAACAAGGTTCTCGATACTCTTACATTGGAAGAGTATAAAGCACACAGCGAGCTTTTCGAAGAGGATTTATTCAATGAAATCTCTCTTGAAACTTGTATTGCAAAAAGAATTTCAGCAGGCTCAACAGGCTATAAATCAGTAGAAAAGCAGATTGAACAGGTAACGGAGTTTATCAATGGCAAAGAAAGTATTTATTGATGGTAAAGCCGGTACAACCGGTTTGAGAATATATGAAAGACTTGAACAGTTTGAAGGTATTGAGCTTATAAGCCTTTCAGATGAAAAAAG
>JAZQUT010000024.1:0-3090 GCA_045631405.1 Acutalibacteraceae bacterium
AAATGAGAACGGAAGAAGAAATTAAGAAAGAAATTAATGATTTATGGCAAGAAGAAATATCGTTTGACGAAAAAAAATTAGGCGAATGGAACGACCGCTATAATAAATTAAAAGATGAACTGCGGGAAGTTCACAAAGCAAAAATGCTTGAAGAATATAATAGCCCCGAAGCGAAAGAAGAACGAAAAAAAGAATGGGAGAATCAGCAGAAAAAAAACATTATTGAAAGCGGGGTTGGAGAACGCTATCTTTCTGCAAACATCAATTCTTTTATCTGTTCGACACCAGAACAGAAAGCAATTCTTGAAACAATAAAACAGTTTATCACAAATCCGAACGGAAAGAATCTATGGCTTATAGGTGTAGCGGGAACGGGTAAAACCTTGCTGGGTGCAATTATCTGCCGTTACACAGGTGCAAAATATATCAAAAGTTTTAAGCTGAAAGATGAACTTGATTATGCCCGAAGTTTCAACGCAAAGAAAACACCGTCAGAAGTTATTGACGATTATGCAAAAATCCCCGTGTTGGTAATTGATGAAGTAGGCAGATATAAAAATCCGCAAGAACAAGAATATATGTTCAGACTTCTAAACGAAAGATACGAGATAAAAAATCCGACAGTTTTAATTTCAAATATGGACAAAAAAGAGTTTGGGGAATATCTCGGAAATCCGATAGTAGACCGATTCAGAGAGAATTGCAAAAGCCTTGAATTCAAGGGCGAATCATACAGAGCGAAAGACCGCACTGAATGGGGCAATGAAATAAATAATTCATTATTTGAGTAAGGGGGCAAAAATGGATTTTAATGCAGTTGAAAGATTAGAAAAGTTTTATGGGAAGATACCCGAGAACGAAAAAGCGTGGATCAATGACAATATCGAAAGTTTGTCTGAAGAACAAAAAGGGAAATTTTATCAAGCATTAACAACAGTTCACGAATTCAAACACGGTTATCCAGAGATAAGCGTAATGGCGGAAGTTTACAAAAAAGTTATGGATAAAGCCCCGAAAACATATTTGTGGTCGGTTTGTATGGAATGCGGTTGTGAATATGATTATACATTGCCGATGTGTCCTGCCTGTTATGAAAAGGGGCTTGACTGCCGTGCAAGGTCTGTGAAGAAATCAGAGTTTCAACCGCCTATGAAAGTTATTAAATATAATAAACAGTATCAGCACGGGGACAAGGGCGAAACTGTATGTTATGATTGTGTTCATAAAAATCAGAGTTATTGCAAAAACTACGGCAATCCGAATTGGAACTGTAAACGGGAAGAATTCGAAACCTGTAATTGTGCTAGATGTTGTGCAACTTCAAAAAGGTATAATGCAGCATTGGAAAAGAATAGAAATGAAATCAAAGTTAGTTATGCAGTTCCATTAAAGGCGGTAAAATGAAAAAACAAAAGAAATTAGAAATAAACGCATTTTATGAAATGTACAAAAAAGAAAAAGGGGCAGAAATTGAAAGTAATAGTTTTAGAACATCCGATGAATTCAGATTGGTTGAAAGCGAAACAAAGGGCATTAGTGACAGTAGGATTGACAACAGAAAAAGCACCTGCGGAAGATTGGAAAATCAAAATGCTTAAATGCAGACATTCACCGATTAGAAAATTGCAGTTTGCTTTTCTGATTCTGGATGTTCCTTATTGGCTATCTACTGAATTATGTAGGCATCACGAAGGGATAGAAAAGTATGTCAAAAGCCAAAGAAACGACAGGACCAAAGAAGAAATACCAAGAGCCAAAAAACCACAAGGGGCATTGGTAAATATGATTATTGATGTAAATGCAGATTCTTTAATGCAGATAATGAATAAAAGATTATGCGGATGTGCGACAAAAGAAATGCAGGAATTAATGCTTATGATTCGGGAAGAAGTAATTAAAACAAATCCAGAATTCAAACAGTTTTTAGTTCCTATGTGTATTTATCTAAATGAATGCAAAGAGTTTAAATCCTGCGGAAAGAAAGCTTTATATTTTGGGGGAAATAATGATTTATAATTTTAAGTGTGAAAAATGCGGAAAACTGATTGAAGTTGCTATCAGCATAAAAGAATATGACAAAGTAAAAAACAGACAGACTTGCCCGCTATGTAATGGCAAATTAAAGCGGGTTATTGAATGGCAAGGTATTGCCACTGGTTCGGGCGATGGTTGGTGTGGTAAAAGCGGGGGCAACGCAATATGAAATATCCAAAAGATAAAATATTAAAATGCGATGAAGCAAGGGAACTACTAGAACAAGAATTCAGAAATCGCATTTTAGAAAAATATCCCGATATAGACGCACATAGATTTATGGATTTAGTTGAAGCCTTCCTGCGTGGATATGATAAAGGAATAGGAATAATGTACAATATTTTTTATCCCGATTTTAAAGTATGTGTTTTTGATGAAGATTGAATTGAAAAGTATAAATACAAAAAGTGTTGACATAATATTAAATTAGTGTTAAGATAATATTAAATTAAGACTAGGGGGTAACGATATGAAAGTTACAAATGAATTAGGATTGCCACAGGCATTTATCAACGCATTAAATCTTGAAAAGCACAATGAAAAAGGTTGCTATTCTGCAACAACTCTTCTGAAAGGTGCTTGCGAAACAATTCTTACAGACAGACATTTTGATGAAATTGAAATTGATGTTGCGGATTGTGTTTGGCAGATTTGGGGTACTGCGGTACATTTGATTTTTGAGCGTGCGGGAATTGAAGGATTTACCGAAGAAAAATTCAGTGTTCCTGTAAGTAACTCAAAGATTACGGGCAAAGTAGATTTGTACGATCTGGAAAATGAAACAGTTTACGATTGGAAAACCGCAAGCACTTGGAAAGTACAGTTCAACGATTTTTCAGATTGGGACAAACAGGGACTTATCTATGCTTGGCTGATGAAGCAAGTCGGAGGCCAAGCGGTCTTAGGAAGACAGACCTGATAACAACTCCTTGGCTCACAGAACGACATGGCTACGATCCGACTTCGATTGGAAAACCGCAAGCACTTGGAAAGTACAGTTCAACGATTTTTCAGATTGGGACAAACAGGGACTTATCTATGCTTGGCTGATGAAGC
>JAZQUT010000025.1:0-1258 GCA_045631405.1 Acutalibacteraceae bacterium
TTTTTGTGCAAAAATAAAGCAAGAAAAGCACACAAACCTACTTTTTCTGAAATTTATTTTGAATATATTTCTCAAAGCGAGGGATTTTCCCTATATTTGCACTCCAAAATTTTAGGACTTATATAAAACAATAAATAACAAAGGTAAAATGACTAAGGCAGAGATCGTAACCGAGATTGCTAAGAAGACCGGTATTGAGAAGAAAGATGTACTGAATACCATCGAGGCATTTATGGAAGCAGTCAAGGAATCATTGACTAAAGAAGAGAACGTTTATTTGCGCGGATTCGGTAGTTTCATCGTGAAGAAGAGAGCACAGAAGACAGCTCGCAACATCTCGAAGAATACAACTATCATCATCCCGGAACACAATATCCCGGCATTCAAGCCAGCAAAGACATTCAACATTTCAGTAAAGAAATAACTTTTAGTATTAACCCTATAAAATTTTGAAGCTATGCCAAGCGGAAAGAAGAAAAAAAGACACAAAATGTCTACTCACAAGCGTAAAAAAAGATTGCGTAAGAACAGACATAAAAGCAAATAAGCATTTGTAGTCTGTCTTGAGACAACAAAAAATAAAGACCAAACCAGGCAAAGCAACATTAGACTTTCCGGTTTGTTCTTTGTTTAAGTAACAAACCCTACTAAGAATTAGGAAAAAGTGACAAGCGAACTTATTATTGACGTACAGCCCAAGGAAATCTCCATCGCCCTGCTCGAAGACAAGGCACTCGTGGAATTTCAGAAAGAAGGCCGCGCTGCCTCCTTCAACGTGGGCAATATGTATTTAGGCAAGGTCAAGAAAATGATGCCCGGCCTGAATGCTTGTTTCGTGGATGTAGGTTTCGGTAAAGACGCTTTTCTTCACTATCTTGACCTGGGTCCCCAATTCAATTCCTATCAGAAGTATCTGAAGCAAGTCGTAAGCGACCGCAAGAAACTCTACCCTATGGCGAAGGCCTCCGTGATGCCCGACCTCGAAAAGGAAGGCACCATAGCCAACACCCTCCAACAGGGACAGGAAGTCATCGTCCAAATCGTCAAGGAACCTATCTCAACCAAGGGCCCGCGCCTCACCTGCGAACTCTCCTTCGCCGGACGTTATCTGGTGCTTATCCCCTTCAACGACAAGGTATCCGTATCCTCAAAAATTAAGTCGGGCGAAGAACGTGCCCGCCTGAAGCAACTCCTGCAAAGCATCAAGCCGAAGAACTTCGGCGTGATTGTACGCACCGTGGCCGAAGGTAAAAGAGTG
>JAZQUT010000026.1:0-1956 GCA_045631405.1 Acutalibacteraceae bacterium
TGTAACAGCTGAGAAAATCGGAACTGCAACTGCAACGAGGATAGCCATGATAACAACAACGATCATTAATTCAACAAGGGTGAAACCCTTTTTGCTCTTCATAAATTTAAACATTTACGAACAACTCCTTTTAATACAAAATTTTCTTTGTATATTGCGGACTCGGCTTCCTGAGCTTCGAGAGTTTTCCGTAACCCTTGATGACCGGTTCCGTAACTTACAACTAGATATTACCACTCATTTCCTGTTTTGTAAATAGTTTTTTTGTATTTTTCGGGAATTTTTCGTAACTTTGACCTTTTGCACAAGTCCCGAGCTCGTCTTTTGTAAGTTTTCAACGATAAAAAACCACAAAGTTAACGAAACTTTTCCGAAACCCTGTTTCATCCCCCATCTACGCAACCAAAACATCGCGAAGCCTATTCCGCATTCCGAATTTCGAATTCCGAATTTAAAAAGCCGTCAGCTTTGCTGACGACTTTCTTTTATACCATATAATATATATTCCTTTGCCTTCTGGGCTTCTGATTTAGAAAGAGCAGGGACACCATCTAATTTATATGGTATTCCCATTTCCCTATATTTATTGACACCCATAGTGTGATAAGGCAAAACATCAAGGCCTTTGAGGTTTTTAAGTTGACCGATAAATTCACCTAATCGGATTAAATCCTCTTTTTTATCGGTGTAGCCCTCTACCACTACATGTCTCACCCAAAGAGTTATGCCCTTTTCCTCAAGGTGCTCGGCAAAGGCAAGAACGCTTTCGTTCCCGTGACCTGTGAGCGCCTTATGGCTCTCAGCATCAATATGCTTTATATCAAGCATAACAAGATCGGTAAGACCTAAAAGAACATCTAATTTTTCAAGATATTCTTGCTCTTCCTTGAAGGTTATTCCCGATGTATCAATACAGGTATGGATGCCCTCTTCCTTGCATCTTCCGAAAAGCTCTGTTAAAAACTCCATCTGCAAAAGAGGCTCGCCACCTGAAACAGTTATACCACCCTTTTCATAAAAGGCTCGGTTTTTATTGAATTCCTCAATAATTTCATCAACTGTTATTTCAGTACCCTCCCCTGTTTTCCAGGTGTCAGGGTTATGGCAATAAAGGCATCGCATAGGACAGCCCTGCATAAAAAGAACATATCTAATACCGGGGCCATCCACTGTGCCAAAGCTTTCCTTTGAATGAATAAAACCTGTCATTATATTTTATCGTGGAATGTTCTTGAAATAACCTCGTCCTGCTGCTCCTTTGTAAGCTTGATAAAGTTAACAGCATAACCACTTACACGAACTGTAAGCTGAGGATATTTTTCAGGATGCTTCTGAGCATCAAGCAATGTTTCCTTGGAGAAAACATTAACATTAAGGTGATGTCCACCCTTCTGAACATAACCGTCAAGAAGAGATACAAGGTTATCTATCTGATTGTTTGTTGCTGCCATAGTAGTTTCCTCCTTAGGAATTTATTTTTTATCTGTTATCTGAAGCGTCATCAACGTCAAGACCTTCGAAGAGTGTGGGTGAGAAGCAAGCGCCGCCTGCACAGTCAAGATCAACATCGATATCACCTGCAAAGATCTGATCGTCCTTACCGAGTGCACCGGGAATGATTGAGAAGGTGTTTGAAATACCGTCCTGTGCATCGATGAAGGGAAGCTTTGCAACTGATGAAAGAGAAGCAACTGCACCGTTTGTGTCACGTCTGTGCATGGGGTTAGCACCGGGAGCGAATGCCTCACCCTTCTTTCTGCCGTCAGGAGTTGCACCTGTATTCTTACCGTAAACAACGTTTGATGTGATTGTAAGAATTGATGTTGTGGGGATACTGTCACGGTATGTGTGGTTCTTTCTGATGTGCTCCATAAAACGGTGAACAACATCGTAAGCAATACCGTCAACACGGTCATCGTCGTTACCGTATTTGGGGAATTCGCCCTCAACTTCGTA
>JAZQUT010000027.1:0-14178 GCA_045631405.1 Acutalibacteraceae bacterium
ACCAATGATTATAATGATTGTAATTTGTCGAAATGCAGTCGCGTTTCGCAAAAGCCGATTTTATCGGCTTTTAGCAAAATTGTTTTTTATAAATACAATTTTGCATTACACTCATTGAAAGGATTATAGTCGAATTTTCGAAGAAAATTCGATACCAAATCATAATTTGGTATCGAAACAGTGTAATTTTACACTGTTTCGACTAACTATAATCGTTATACTTGAATTTTACCATTTAAGAACAAATAGTCAATATTTTTTTGGTTTTTACTTGCTTATATATATTGAAATATTGTATTATTAGAAAAATGGCTTATGGGTGATTCTATGAGTAAGGAAATTATAATCTCAACAAAAAACGCTTCGACCACAAACAACGGCATCTTTCAGGGGTGGGGTTCAAGCCTTTGCTGGTGGGCAAACAGAGTAGGCTATTCCCCTGCTCTGACAAATAAATCTGCTGAGCTTTTTTATAGCGAAAATGGTCTTAACCTTAACATTATGCGCTATAACATCGGTGGTGGTGACGATCCCACACACAAGCATATCAAAAGAACCGATTCTATGATACCCGGATGGCTTTATTATGATAAGAAGTCAGACTCTTATTCATATAATTACGAGGCTGACAAGAATCAAATGAATGTTATGAGAGAATGTGTAAAGGCATCGGGCAAGAATGCTTTTGTTGAGGTATTCTCCAACTCTCCACCCTATTTTATGACAAAAAGTGGTTGCTCATCAGGTGGCAAAAACCCCAACAAAAACAACCTCAAGGACGAGTGCTACGAGGATTTTGCAGAATACCTTGCTCATGTTACGGAATATATAAACAACACCTTGAAAATCAAGGTTTCCTCAATTTCACCTATGAATGAGCCTAATACAAAATATTGGAGCTATTTCAGCGAAAAGCAAGAGGGGTGTCATTTCGATGCAGGTGAAAGCCAGAACAAAATTCTTCTTGAAACCTATAAATCCATTAAAAAGCGTGGCTTAGATCACATTGACCTTGTGGGAAGCGACGAAACCTCAACCGATAAACAGATTACTGCATATAACAAATATTCTGACGAGGTTAAGTCCATTTTAGACAGAATAAGCACTCACACCTACGGAACCCGAAAAATGAAGCAACTGGGTGCTTTGATGAAGGCCGAAAAGCGTAATCTTTGGATGAGCGAAACAGACTGGAGCAACGAGGCAGGCAAGAATGCAGGCGATATGCGTGGAGGTCTTTGGCTTGCCAAAAAGATTATCGAGGATATAAACGGTCTCTCCCCCTCTGCATGGGTTCTCTGGCAGGTTATTGACTGCCATATCAGTAAGGATGGCTTCATGGGAAACAAGGACTCAGGTATGCCGAATATCAAGGGTGGCTTTTGGGGACTTGCTGTTGCCGACCACGACAAAGAAGAGATTATTTTATCAAACAAATATTATGCTATGGGTCAGTTTTCAAGATACATAAGACCCGGCGATACAATTATTCATTGTAACAAAAACACACTTTCTGCATACAACAGGGAAACAGGCAAAATCACCATTGTTGCAGTTAATGACACAAGCAAGGCAAAGCACATCGCCTATACGCTCGACGGCTTTAATATAGCATATAAATCTGCACAGACTATCAGGACAAGTGGTAGCCTTGAAGACGGCGAAAAATGGGCAGACACCGGCACTGTTGATGTGGTTGATAATAAAATTAATGTGATTTTAAAGAGTAATTCTGTTACTACTTTTGTTATTGAATGAGGTCAAAATGAGTAAAAAGAAGAAAAAAAAGCAAAAAGTAAATAAGCCTCAGCTTTCCAAGCTTGATAAAGTAATATATTATTTATTAGCCGCTTTATCTTCGGGAATATTTGTCGGATTATTGGTACTGATTGAGATTCTAAAAGCAAATATGTTTTTTTCTGACCCGAATATCTTAGCCTGTCAGGCTCGTTTAACCGGTTTATGGATTCTTCCACTTTTATTTGTATTTTTCATAAGCTTTGGTGCTATATGGGAAAGCACATATGGAAAAAGAAAAGCGATTTTCGGAAACAAAGAAGTTGATTATACTAAGCATAATCATCAATTTTACCCTATTTTCTACAAGGGTGAGAAGCCGAAAAGGAAAATGACACCACAAAGAAAAAAGCTTCTTAAAACCGATATAATTATTTGGATAACGCTCTTTGCAATCGGACTTATATGCTTTCCTTTCAGTATTCTGGGTCGTACAGCTCTTACAAATGACGGACAAGTTGTTAAATATTCTGTTTTCAACACCGAAAAAGAGAGATATTATTTAAGTGATATATCAGAGTTAGAATATATAACATATAGACACAACCGAGTTAAAGGTGGAGATTACCTTACATATGCTATTAAACTCCATATAAAAGACTCAAATACAACTTTCGTTTTCGAGGCACAGGATTTCGACAGCACCAACGAAGAAAGCATCTTTATTACAAGCTTAAATGATATGGAGTATCTGAGAGATTCCGTATATAAGGATAAAAAAATCACTTACAATATTGAAGAGCCTTTAGAAAAAATAATAAAGGATAACAATATGACAGAGGAAGAAATTGAAAAGCTTTACGAGTTTTTCAACGAAACATAAACTAAACACAAGGGGTACATTATGTTAGAAAATTTAATTGCATCCGTCAACGATGCGCTTTATAGCTACATTCTTATTATCCTGCTTATTGGCGGTGGTCTTTATTTCACCATCAGAACAAGGTTCGCTCAGTTCAGACTTTTTAAAGAGCAAATCAAGGCAGTTACAGAAAAGCCTGCTGACGGCAAGGGTGTTTCATCCTTTCAGGCATTGATGGTTTCTACTGCTTCACGAGTTGGAACGGGTAATATCATCGGTGTTTCAACTGCACTTTGCCTTGGTGGCTTCGGCTCAGTTTTCTGGATGTGGGCAATTGCCATAATCGGTAGCGCATCTGCATTTGTTGAAAGCACACTTGCTCAGATTTATAAGAAAAAGGGCGAAGACGGCTGCTATGGTGGTCCTGCTTATTACATTCAGCACGCCTTAAATAATAAGCCCTTGGCTATGATTTTTGCAGGTCTTCTTATTTTTACTTACGGCTTCGGCTTCAATATGTTAGCATCCTATAATCTTCAGTCCACCTTCTCAGCTTACAGCTTCTACAATGCTGAAACAACGCCTTGGATAATCGGCTTGATTGTTGCCTTGCTTGTTGGTTATTGCCTTTTAGGTGGTGGCAAGAGAGTTATTAAGACAACATCACTCCTTGTTCCTGTTATGGGTGTTGCATACATTATCGTTTCACTTGTTATTGTCGGACTCAACATTACATCACTCCCCGGAATTTTCAAGACAATTTTCTCTGAGGCTTTTGATTTTCAGGCTATTTTTGGTGGCTTCAGTGGTTCTTGTGTAATGTTCGGTATCAAGCGTGGTCTTTTCAGTAATGAAGCAGGCGTAGGCTCTGCGCCCAACGCATCAGCCTCTGCAGACGTTGCTCATCCTGTAAAGCAGGGTCTTGTTCAGGTGCTTTCAGTTTTCATTGATACTGTTATCGTTTGCGCTGCTACTGCGTTTATGTGTATGGGCTCAGGTGTTGAGCCTACAAAGGAGCTTTCAGGTGCACCCTTCGTTCAGGCTGCTCTCTCACAATCTCTCGGTCAGTTCGGACCAATTTTCATTACAGTTGCTATGCTTCTCTTTGCCTTCACAACTCTTCTGGGCAACCTTTACTATGTTGACCAGTGCGTTGTATTCTTCATTGGCAAAACCCCAAGCAAGAAGGTACAGAATATTTACCACATTATTGCAGCAGTTGTTATTTTCATCGGTGCAGGCTTAAGTGCAGATTTTCTTTGGAATATTGCCGATGTTGCAATGGGTGGCATGGCCTTAATCAATATGCCAGTTATTCTCATTCTCGGAAAATATGCCTTCAGAGCCTTAAAGGACTATGAAAAACAGAGAAAAGAGGGTAAAACTCCTGTCTTCAAGGCAAAGGACATTGGCTTGCCACATAAAACTGATTATTGGAACTGATTATGGAATATTTAATTTATAATATTGATACTCTTACTGATACAGAGTACGAAAAATGGTTCTCCTTAATGACAGAGGAAAAACAGGAAAAGGTCGGCAGATACAAGGACATTAACCGAAAAAGAGCATCTGTTGCAGGTGAAAAGCTCGTTAAGGAGCATATAGGAATTTCTTTGAATGTTAAGCCCGAAGACCTTGTTATTCTCACAGATAAAAACGGAAAGCCGTATGTAAGAGAATGTCCTGTGCATTTTAATATTTCCCATTGCGAGAGCACTCTTTTATGTGCTTTTTCCGACGAAGAAATCGGCGCAGATATTGAAAAAATCAAGCCCATTTCCCTTTCTGTTTTAAAGAGCTTTTTCTCAGAGGAAGAGCAGAAATATGTTTTGGGAAAAACTTTGAGCGAATGCAGTTCAGACGATAACAACACCCCTGAAATTTGCGAAAAATTTTATAAAATCTACACCTTAAAGGAAGCGATCTGTAAAAAGAGTGGTATCGGAATCAAGGGCTTAAAGGAAGCCGATGCACTCCCCTTCTTAGACAAAGCATTTAAGGAAAATGACTTCATAATTTCAATTATTTAAAGAGAAAACCACCTGATTTCCAAATGAAACCCAGGTGGTTTTAATAATCTATTTTACTGTCAATTTCAATAGAATCAGGTGTTACGAGGCAGTCAAAAACAAGAACCTTAACGCCTTTTGCTCTTACCATATTCAAAGTATCTGCAAACTCCTTGTGATGCTCAGCGTTAGGCTGAAATTTATACACACCCTTCATCTGCACAACAAAGATAACAAAGGCTTCAAAGCCGTTTTCAAGGCAGAAGGCAAGCTCGTTCAGATGCTTGACACCACGCTCTGTGGGCGCATCAGGAAAGCTTACAACACCATTAATTTCAAGAGTAACACCCTTAACCTCAATAAAGGCTTTTCTTTCGCCATCCTCTACATAAAAATCAAATCTTGAATTGCCAAATTTGACTTCCCTTTTTATAACTGCATTTTCAGAAAACAACTCGCCTCTTCTGAGCCATTCAGCTACAACATCATTAGGCACCTGGGAATCCATATTTACAAGAATAATGCCTCTGTCAGTAACCTTCTCAACGGCTATTAAATCATATTTTGTTTTACGATTCGGGTTATCGGAAACGAACAAGTAAACCTTTGCCTCAGGAACGAGAAGCTCTCTGCATCTGCCCGTGTTCTTAACGTGGACGGTTTCAATTTTCCCATCAATTAAAACCTTTGCTATAAATCTGTTGGGGCGTTCAAGAAAAGCACCCTCAATTACCCTTGAATACTTGATAAAATCACCTTAAATTAATCTTTCTAATAAAGCGCTGCAGCCCTCGTAAATATCATTATAGCAAGTTTCAAAATCCCCACTGTACCAAGGGTCTGCAACATCGCCACCACGGGAGGTAAAGCTCATTAATTTATATACCTTTTCCTCTTTATCGGAGCCGATTATTCTCATAATATTTCGGACATTGTTAGTATCCATAGCTATTAAATAATCAAAAACATCATAATCACTCTTTTTAAGCTGAACTGCTCTTTTACCCTCGCAGGAGATATTATGCTTTGCTAATTCTCTTTTTGCAGGTGGGTAAACGGGATTGCCAACTCCGTTCCATATTTCCTCTGTGCTTGTGGCGCAGGATGAAACAACAAACTGGTCTGCAATACCCTTTTCGTTTATCATCTTTTTAAATATAAACTCTGCCATTGGGCTTCTGCAGATGTTGCCGTGGCAAACGAACATTATTTTAGTCATATTACACCCATTCCAAATCCTTGTTTTTTGCGCCTAATTCAAAATGATATTTCGCAATACCTAAATCCATTTTTGCATAGGGTCCTATAAGTGCCTTAGCTTTCACCTTATTTTCGCCCTTATAGGTGAAATGGAATTTCTGCTGATTAATGGCAGTTGGCGCAGTCATAGCACCGTTTACACCATCCATAAACCATTCAGGTGCCTGTTCTTTACAGGAATAAACATCCTCAATGGGTCTGTTTTTATGTGGTCTGCCCTGATGGATGCCATAGCCTATTGAAATAACAAGATAGAACTTTTCGCCCTTGTTGATTTCAGGCTCAACCTTTTTCTTATTAAAGGTCAGCGCAACCCAACAGCTGTTTATACCGAGAGCCTGACAAACAAGCACAAGCTCCTCACCATAGTAGCCGATTTCTTCATCCTTACCCTTTTTGCCAACACAGATAATATAATCTGTGCAACCACTGAAATGACCATATTCTGCGCCCTTTCCCTGAAAGGCTTCAGGCTCGTTTGTTGCAAGCTGAAAATGAAGTCCACTTTCATTATTAACCTTTTCAACTGCCTTGTTTAACTCGTCAATATGCTCCTGCTTCAAGGGTTCATCTGTATATCTTCTTACAGAGTTTCTTTCAAGCATTGCTTTATATAAATCCATTATAATTCTCCTGTTAATAAATTTAATATTATTATAATTGATAATTATTTATTGTACAAGAAAAATTTATATGATATAATTTTCCTATTAATTTGTAAAGGTGTGAATTTATGAATAAAATCAGATTTGGTATTGTAGGAACAGGTAATATTGCACATCGCTTCGCAGATGCAATTCAGAATGTCCACGAAGCTGAGCTTACTGCAGTTGCATCAAGGACCAAGGAAAACGCAGAGAAATTCGGCAACGAATATAACATTCCCGAAAGATTTTATAGCTATGAGGAAATGGCAAAGAGCGATAAAATTGATGTTGCATATATTGCAGTTCCCCATTCAGGTCACGCCGAATGCTCGATTCTTATGATGAACAACGGCAAGAATGTAATTTGCGAAAAGCCTCTTGCAGTAAATACAAAAGAGGTCGAAAAAATGATTGCTTCTGCTAAGAAAAACAATGTTTTTCTTATGGAGGCAATGTGGGCAAGATTAGTACCCGGCACAATCAAGCTTCTTGAGCTTATTGAAAACGGGCTTTTAGGCGAAATTAAAGGTGTTGAGGGCAAATTCTGCTACACTTTCGACGAGGACGAAATGGACCACCACGCATTAAAAAACGAAAACGGTGGTGGTTCTCTTCTTGATGTTGGCGTTTACGGACTTAATTTTGCAAGCTGGTATCTCGGCAAGGATGTTGAAGATATCTCTGCTCAGGCTGAAATATGGAACGGCACCGACACTCACACCTGCACACTTTTGAAATATAAAAGTGGTGCAATTGCTGATATATCCTCTGCTACACTTTTAAGAAAGCCAAACGAGGGCTACATATACGGAACAAAGGGCTTTATTCACATTAATCGTTTCTATGCACCACAGGAAATCGAAATAAATCTTCTTGACGGAACAAAGGAATTCATTGAAGAAAAATTCCTTGGTAACGGCTTTGAGGAGCAGATTATTCACACCTGCGAATGTGTTAAAAAAGGCTTAAAGGAAAGTCCCATAAATACATTTGAGCAGACATTATTCATCACAAAGCAAATGGATGAAATCAGAGAAAAAATCGGGCTTAAATACCCCCAGGATAATTGAGGTCAAAAATGATTGGTATTCTAGTAGTAATTTATATTGTTTTTATTTCTTTAGGGCTACCCGACTCGGTTTTTGGTGTAAGCTGGCCTGTTTTACATATTGATTTCGGTGTACCCGAAAGCTCAGGCTCACTTTACAGCATCATAACCGGCGTTTGCTCAGGTGGTGTTGCCTTCGTTGCAGGTAAGCTTTTGAGAAAATTCGGTACTGCAAATGTTACCTTCTTTTCAATACTTTTAACTGCTATGGGTCTTATCGGTATCAGCCTTTCTCCCAATATCATTGTTATGATGATATGCGCAATTATAATGTGCTACGGTCAGGGTGCTATTGATACAGGTCTTAATAACTACATCTCACTTCACTACAAGGCAAGGCATATGAGCTGGCTCCACTGCTTCTGGGGTATCGGAGTAACAACGAGTCCACTTATTATGTCTCTTTTCCTCAATGGTGAAAGTGGCAGCTGGCGAAACGGCTACAGAATTCTTGCTGTAATTCAGTTTGCTATCGCAATACTTGTTGTACTATCTCTTAAGAAATGGAAAACCATCGAAAAGGAAAGCAAAACCGAAGCAGTTGAAGAGCAAGGCGAAAAGCACGGCCTGAAGGATATTCTGAAATTAAAGGGTGCTTTAACAAGCATTCTTTCTCAGGGTCTTTACTGCAGTATGGAATTTCTTATCGGTACATGGGGTGCAAGCTTCCTTGTTAACACCCATAACTATTCACCTGATACTGCTGCCCGTTGGATTTCACTTTATTTCGCAGGCATTGTACTCGGAAGATTTATTTCAGGCTTTGCTTCAATAAAGGCAAGCGATAATACACTTATCAGAAGTGGTATTGTAGTAGCCTTCTTTGGAATAATTCTTCTAGCTCTCCCGTTGGGAAGTATTTCTGTTGCAGGCTTGCTTTTAATCGGTGTTGGCTTCGGCCCTATATTCCCAAGTATTCTTCACAGTGTACCCGAAAGATTCGGCGCAAAATATTCAGCTGACCTTACAGGCTTCCATATGGGTGGCGCTTATGCAATAGGCTTTGCAGTTCAGCTTGCATTCGGCTATATCGCAACTGCAACAACCTTTAAAATCACACCATTTGTGCTTTTAGGCTTTATAATTCTTCTGTTTACTGTAAATGAATTTACAATTAAAACTATTAAAAAATCGAGGCTAAGTAAATGAAAGCTGCATTAATTTTAGAGGGTGGCGGTATGAGAGGACTTTATACTGCAGGCGTCCTTGATATACTTATGAAAAATGATATTTATACCAATGTTGCCGTAGGTGTTTCTGCAGGTGCATTATTCGGTATAAATTATAAATCCAAGCAAATCGGCAGAGTTTTAAGATACAATGTAAAATATGCAGGAAATCCTGACCACACAGGCTGGAAATCACTTTTGAAAACAGGCAACCTTATGAACAAGGAGTTCTGGTTTGAGGATATTCCCTTTAAGCTTGACCCAATGGACTGCGAAACCTACAGAAACAACAAAACCGAATTCCACGCAGTTGTAACAAACCTCTTGGACGGCAAGGCTGAATACAAGAGCATATACGATTTGGAAAACGAGGAGTGTATGGAATACTTAAGAGCCTCAGGCTCTCTTCCGTTCTGCTCAAAGCCTGTTGTTGTCAATGGTGTTCCCTACCTTGACGGAGGTATTGCAGACAGTATTCCTTTAAAAGAGTACTACGAAAAGGGTTATGAGAAAGCTATTGTAGTTCTCACTCGTCCTGCTGATTATCGCAAAAACGGTGGTATTCACGGAGCAGGTGTTTTCTATAAGAAATACCCTGAGTTCGTTAAAACTCTCACCAACAGAAACACGGTGTATAACGAACAATGTGAATATGTTGAAAAGCTTGAAAAGGAAGGCAAAATTCTCGTAATCCGTCCAAGTGAGTTTATAGACATTTCAAGAACTGAAACAAACAGAGACATTATGAATCAAATGTACAACCTGGGCATTAAGGATGCTGAAAACAAGCTTGAGGAAATTATAGATTATCTTAATAAATAAGGTGATATTATGGCAGAAAGAACAATTTACAAATATGTTGCAGTTATCGGCATTGACGGTATGGGCAACTTTAACACCAAGACCGAAACACCTAATTTAGACAGAATTTTTGAAAATGGTGCAATAACCAATTTCGGTCTTTCAATGGACCCTACTATCAGCGCAGAAAACTGGGGTGCAATGCTTTTAGGTGCAGAGCCAATTGTTCACGGACTTACAAACAGTAAATTAAGCCACAACGACCACAAGAGTGAGCTTCTCCCCTCTTTATTCAAAAGAATTTATGACAACATCCCTGATGCAAAGCTTTTCTCATATTGCAACTGGACTCCTATCAATATCGGCTTAATTGAAAAGGATATTCCCGTTGAAAAATACACAAACTCAAACGACAAGGAATTAACCGATGAAATTGTAAAAATCGTCAAGGACAAGCCTACATTCTTATTCGTTCACTTTGACGAAGCTGATGGCTCAGGCCACAGAAACGGCTACGGAACCGAAAAGCATCTTGAAACTATTCGCTACGAGGATGAACAGCTCGGACGAGTTTTTAAGGCATACGAGGATGCAGGAATAATCAACGAAACACTCTTCATCGCTATTTCAGACCACGGAGGGTTGGAGCATAGCCACGGTGGTTATTCCGAGGGTGAAAAATTCATTTTCTTCGGTGCAAGAGGCAAAGGGCTTGTAAAATCTGAAATCAAATATATGCGAACGGTTGATTTATATGCAATTGTTCTTTATGCACTCGGAATTGATATTCCCGTGTATGATTTAAAGGGCTTCTGCTCTCAGGTTCCTGAGGGTCTCTTCCCTGATTACAACGGCAAATATGAAAGAATAATCGGCAAGCCCTATCATCCCGAAATTATGCCCACACCCGTTTATAAATCCGAAAAGGGCTTAAGCAATTTCATCCCCGAGGAAAGAACAAAGCTTGCGCTTTTCTTTGACAACAACACCATTGATGCAACAGGTAAAAATCAGGTAACCTCAACCATTGGTACAGTAAAATATTATTCTGAGGGTGTCCGAGGAGCGAGAGTTGAGCTTGGCACAAACGGACATTTTGTAATGGATGGTTTTAAATTCGGTAGTGGTAGCTTTACTGCTTCTCTCTGGATTAAAATTGACCGCGATTTAGTTGACGAGCCTGCGATTTTCGCTAATAAAAATTGGAGTGGCAGAAGATGCACCTGTGGTGTGCTTCTTGCTCTTCGTTGCTCAAACACAGCCTTGAACATTGGTTGTGGTGATGACGATTTTGACTTTGTAACACCATTCCCACCTGAGATTTCAACAGGCTGGGTGCACGGAATTTTCGTTGTTGACAAGGAAAATCGAAAGGTGCAGACCTATTACAATTTCAAGCTTTGCCACGAAACAGAGCTTGAGCCACAGTACCTTGTTGAGCTTGACAATTTACCCTTTACGGTTGGCAACGATGCTCTCGGTACATATAATCAGGAATATAATGCACTTTACAATATTGACGATTTATTCATTTTCGACGGAGCATTCAACGAAGATGATATTAACCAATTAAAAGAATACTACGAATTCAAGGATTAATTATGCATAAAGTAAGGCTAAACAACAGAATAATTGAGGTTGCCGACGGCACAATTCTGTCCGATGTTTTAATTAAGTCGGGCAATAATATGCCACACCCTTGTGGTGGTAAGGGCACCTGCAAAAAATGTCTGGTTTCAGTTAACGGCAAGAACGAGCTTTCTTGTCAGTATAAAATCAAATCAGACATAGATGTTGTTTTGCCTGAAAGCAGTGAAATTGAGTCTTTATCAGGTGCCGAGGAAACCGGTAAAGCCACAGAAAATTGTTGCTTTTGCCTCGATATTGGCACAACTACACTTGCCCTCGCTCTCGTAAGCCTTGACGAAAAGAAAATTATAAAAGTAAAAACTGTCACAAACCCGCAGAGAGCTTATGGCAGCGATGTTATAACACGAATTGAATATTGCAGTAAAAATGGTGTTTACGGTTTACAAAAATGCCTGATTAATGCTGTTGATAGGCTTGTTTCTGAATTTAATGTAGAGAAAACCCAAACAATGTTTGTTGCAGGTAACACAACAATGCTACACATCTTTTTCGGCATTGACCCATCTTCAATGGGTGTTGCACCATACACACCTGCTTTTCTTGAAAGCAAGAAAATACAAGGCAGCGAAATCGGCTTAAATATCATTGAAAGCATCATATCTCTTCCTTGTATTTCTGCCTTTGTGGGCGCAGATTTGCTTGCAGGTGTGAATTTAGCAGAGGCTCCCGAAAACGATAAATACAATCTTCTAATTGACCTTGGCACTAATGCTGAAATCGTTCTTTATAACAAAAACAAGATTTATTGCACCTCGGCAGCAGCAGGCCCCTGCTTCGAGGGTGGTAATATAACCTCAGGAATGAGTGCAACCGACGGTGCAATTTACGCTTATTCCAACAATGGCGAATATAAAACAATAAACAACAAGAAACCACAAGGAATCTGTGGTACAGGGCTTATAGATATTATTTCAGCCTTACGCAAAAACGGCGCTATAGACGAAACCGGTTATATGGAAAAAGGCGAGTTTTTCATAACCGAAAGCGTAAAACTAACTCAAAATGATATCCGTCAGTTCCAATTGGCTAAATCTGCCGTTTATTCGGCCCTACAAGCCATTTTAGAGGAAAAGGCGATATCCTTAACTGATATTCAAAACGCCTTTATTTCGGGTGGATTTTCGGCAAAAATCAATATAGATAACTCAACAGAGCTTGGCTTGGTTCCCAAAGAATTAAAAGAGAAAATCACAGTTTTGAATAACAGCAGCCTGCTTGGCACAGTAAAATATGCCTGCGAGGGAAATGATTTATCTTTTTACACAAACAATGCAGAGTATATTGATTTATCAACCAATCCAAGATTTATGGATTTATTTATTGAGAATATGGAGTTTTAAAAAAATAACAGTACACTCGGTTGAGTGTACTGTTTTGCTTTCCAAGAAATTATTTCTTATCGTCCTTTTTAGGATATCCGTATGTAGATGCGAAAAGGTCAATTTTGAATGCCTTGATAAATGCGCAGAAGAGTCTTGAACCCTGAACAGGCATGAGTCTGTTAAATCTGCCCATTGCATTACCGTCAAAGCCAACAACGATATATGATTTCTTTTTAAGGATACCCTTGAGGATTTTGTTAACTGCTTTATCACAAGGTGTGGAAACCATATTGATAAGATCCATACCGTTTGTTTCACCCTGATTTCTAAAAATATCTGTTTTTGTAAACCCGGGACAAACAAGACCAATATAAGCCTCACCTCTGAGCTCTTCTCTCATAGCCTCTGTAAGACCCTTAACGGCTGCTTTACTTGCAGAGTACATTGCTGTACCACCGAGAGCCATAAGAGCTGCAGATGATGCAACGTTAACGATTGCAGGAGTTTCGCTCTTAAGGAGAAGAGGAAGCATAATCTGAGAGGAATATGCAGCAGAATAGAAATCGATATTAATTGACTCGTCAATCTCTTCCTTTGAATAGTGCATAAGTCTGTCAAAACGAGGAAGAACACCAGCGTTATTGATAAGAACATCAGGCTTGATATCATTTTCAACAAGCCAATCGTGGAAGCTCTGCCAATTGTCATAGCTTGAAACATCAAAAAGCTTATAAGAAAACAGCTTTGCATAATCGCCAAGCTCTTCAACAAAGTTAAGCATTTTCTTTTCGCTTCTTGCAACACCGATTACCTTACAGTTGTGCTCCTTCATAAGTCTTTCCGCGAGCATTTTACCAATACCACTTGAAGCACCAGTAAGGATTACTGTTTTGTTATCAATCCAATTAGCCATTTTAACCCACACCCCAAAATTTAATTTGTTATTTGGAATTATATCACAGTTATTCAGGGTTTTCAACTGTTGGAGTTTAATTTAGAAAAAAATCAACTACAATGCGTATAGCGCATACATATTGTTGTTGCAAGGTCCATTTGCGCTTACGCAACTTCATTGTGCGACAGGCACACTTCATTGCAAAGCACTTCATTTGCTGAATGCAACTTCGTTTTATGTCCGCAAAATGAAGTACGGTATGACAACTGTAATGAAATCACCGTCATAAATGCCGGTGAAGAAGTTATGTCCTGCGGACATAAACACAAAAAATAAAGGACTTCCGAAGAAGTCCTTTGTTTTTTGGAGCGGATGACGAGGCTCGAACTCGCTACCTCCACCTTGGCAAGGTGGCGCTCTACCAGATGAGCTACATCCGCATATAATGAATGAGCTTAAAGCTCATTCATGGTGCCTCCGGTCGGAATCGAACCAACGACACGAGGATTTTCAGTCCTCTGCTCTACCAACTGAGCTACAGAGGCAAATATAAGTGGCGACCCGGAACGGGCTCGAACCGTCGACCTCTAGCGTGACAGGCTAGCGTTCTAACCAACTGAACTACCGGGCCACCTCTTGGTGGGAACAATAGGGCTCGAACCTATGACCCTCTGCTTGTAAGGCAGATGCTCTCCCAGCTGAGCTATGCTCCCAT
>JAZQUT010000028.1:0-4284 GCA_045631405.1 Acutalibacteraceae bacterium
CCGTTGCCCTTGATTAAAAGTCTTTCACAGTCTTTCCATGGAAAATGTTCTTCTGCAAATGCACCTGTAACAGGTCCGGGAGGAGTTTCTACAACAAGACATTCACCTATAAATAAATCCAAAGGAAGAGTCTCCATAGCACCTGCGCCCTCAACGAAATGCAATGGTGCATCTACGTGAGTTGCAGTGTGAAGACAGGTATAAACTGCATTAAGGTTACAGCTTTCCCCTGCTCTTATGCTTTTAATATTATCAACATAGCCCTCGGGATCACCGGGGTAAACAGGAGTTTTCAATAAATCTCTTGAAATATCAATTATTTCCATAAAAGCCTCTTATTTTAAAAGATTATTTATATCAATCTGTGTAAGAGCTGAAAAATCAGCATTATTGAAGGCTTCAACAGCCTTATCCATAACTACTCTTTCAAAGCCTGCGTCAAACTCATCAAGAGAAACCTCAGTCTGAGTTCCGTCTGCCATACATTTAAGCTGAACAAGTCCTGATTCAAGCTCATTATCTCCGATAACAACGGTATATTCAGAGCCGATTTTGTTTGCATATTTCATCTGAGCCTTAATTGAACGGCCAACAGTATCAACATTAACGCTATAGCCCTGAGCGCGTAAATCTGCTGAAAGCTCAACTGCCTTAAGCACAGCATTTTCACCTGCAGTAACAATTGAAAGGTTGCATTTGGGAGCCTCGGGGAACTGAACACCACTTTCCTCCATAGCCATAAGAAGTCTTTCAAGACCGATTGCAAGACCACAAGCAGGAAGTGCTGAGCCACCTAATTCCTCAACAAGACCGTCATATCTACCACCACCACAAAGAACAAGGCCCTTTGTTTTCTCGTGCTGTGAAACAAATTCAAAAACAGTTCTTGTATAATAGTCAAGGCCACGAACAATCTGAGCGTTTATTGTATAAGAAATGTTCATAGCATCAAGGAATTTCTGCAATTTCTCAAAATGGTCACGGCAATCATCGCAGATATAGTCAAGAACAACCGGTGCATTCTCTGCAATTTTTGAGCAAACAGGGCTCTTACAGTCAAGAATTCTCATAGGATTTCTTTCAAGACGGGAAAGGCAGGTTTCGCAAAGCTCGCCCTTCTTTTCATCAAAATATGCCTTTAATGCATCCTGATATTTCTTTCTGCACTCGGGACAACCAATTGAGTTGATTTCAAGGGTATATTCCTCAAGACCGAGAGTGGCAAAATAGCTGTTAGCGAGAGCAATAACCTCTGCATCTGCAAGAGGAGATGCTGCACCAAAACATTCAATACCAAACTGATGGAACTCACGGAGTCTGCCTGCCTGAGGCTTTTCATAGCGATAACAGGATGTGAGATAGCAAACCTTCTGAGGAAGAGGCTCGTTGAAAAGTCCATGCTCAAGGAATGCACGAACAGCACCTGCAGTACCCTCAGGACGAAGAGTGATTGAACGGTCACCCTTATCGTTGAAGGTGTACATTTCCTTCTGAACAACGTCAGTTGTTTCACCTACTGAACGGTCAAAAAGCTCAGTGTATTCAAAAACAGGTGTTCTCATTTCATGGAAGCCATAGGTTTTCGCAATATCAAGAGCAGTCTGCTCAATATACTGTGATTTATAGCTTTCTGATGGTAAAGTATCTTTTGTTCCTTTGATTGCCTGAATATTTCCAGCCATTTTAAATCTCCTTAAAATGAAATAAATTACATTATATTATAAAATAAAAAATCGGGTAATCGGTCATAATGCCGATTACCCAATATTTATACAACAATTTGACGATAAAATCAAGTCCGTTGAACAACGAATTTCATTAATTCTTGGGATTAACAATATCACGCCAGTCAAGATCGCCATGCTCAAGGCTGTGGATAAGCGCTTCTGCAGTTGCAATATTAGTCGCAACAGGAATGTTATGCACATCGCAAAGTCTCAAAAGATTTGCTTCGTTGGGTTCGCCGGGCTTAGGATTAAGAGGATCACGGAACAAGAGCAAAAGGTCAATTTCATCGCAAGCGATTCTTGAACCGATTTGCTGTGCGCCACCATGAGAGCCACTGAGATATTTTTCTATATCAAGTCCTGTTGCTTCAGAAACAAGCTTACCTGTTGTACCTGTTGCACAGATACTGTGCTTGCTTAAAATGCCACAATATGCAATACAGAACTGAGTCATAAGTTCTTTCTTGGAGTCATGTGCAATTAATGCTATATTCATTTAACCTCACTCCTCATAAATATATGATACCTATTTTTTATTATTTTAACAGAAAAAGACAATTTTTTCAATATTTTGGGAAATATTTTTATTCCAAAAAAGAAATTCTTAAGAATTAAGCTTTGCAAAATTTTCTTTGTTGGATTTATAAAGATTTTTGTAAACCTCGTAATATTTATCGTATGCCTTTTTGTTTTCCATATTGGGCTCGAAGGACTTGCAAACAGGAATAAGACTCTTTGCATCCTCAATGGATTTGCACTGACCGAGACCAACTGCAATAAGAACTGCTGCACCCATAGCACCAACATTCTGAGGTGTATCAACAGTTTCAACTGTCTTGCCTAAGCAGTCTGCAAGAATTTGACAGGTAAGGTCAGAAAGTGCACCACCACCTACAAAGCGAACCTTTTCAGAGGATTTAACCTTTTTCTCCTCGGTTTCAAGGAACCAACGAAGATGATAGCAAACGCCCTCAAGCACTGCTCTTATCATTTCGCTCTTTCCTGTTTCAATGCTGATATTGAAGAACATACCACGAGCGTTGGGATCCTCAAAGGGACAACGGTTACCGTGAAGCCAAGGTGTGAAAATAACACCACCTGAACCTGCTGGAATATCCTTAACAGAGTCGGTCATATAATCATAAAGGCTTGTATATTTAGCCTCATAGCCATCTGTAATATTCTTCTTTTCAAGATAAATGCCGATTTCGTCAAGAGCAAGATGATCCTTTACCCACTCAAGACATTTACCTGCAGTTTCAAGCTCACCGAAATAGTTATATCTTCCCTCTTCTGCACCGACAACAGCTGCAATCATAGCAGAAGCATCAACGATGCTCTTGTCAACAACAGTTGAAACCCAACCGGATGTACCACTATAAATGTGAGTATCACCAAGAGCAACTGAGCCTGCGCCAACGCCGATAAGAGAAGCGTCTCCACCACCACCGAAAACAGCAGTACCAGGCATAAGACCAAGCTCTTTTGCAGGCTGCTCTAAAAGCTCTCCTACCTTTTCTGCTGATTTTTTAATTTCAGGAAGGTGATCAAAATTAACACCAAGCATTTTACACATTGACTTGCTGAACTCGTGCTTTTTGATATCGTAAAGAAGAGTTGCAAAGGCAGAGTCGTGAGTCATACAGAACTCGCCTGTCATTCTTGTAATGAAATATTCCTTAACATCGAGCCATTTATGTACTCTCTTGAAATTTTCAGGCTCATTTTTTTCAACCCATTTGTATTTCCATACAGGGTCTTTAACCGAAGCAGAAACTGCACCTGTTATCATAAGAGATTTAAGTAGCTTGGGAATGAATGCACCTGCAATCTGAGGTCCATATGCCATACCCTCTTTAAGCTCTTTTCTTGCACGCTGATCCATATAACTCATAGCACGACGAACAGGCTTGCCATCCTTATCAACAAGAACGATACCCTGCATCTGAGAGCAGAAGGATATACCACAGATATCTTTAGTATCAACATCACATTTTCCAAGAACCTTTTTTGTTGTGGAGCATATTGCATCCCACCATTCCTGAGGTTCCTGTTCAGCTCCACCATCAGGGAAAACATAAAGATTATACCCTTCAGAAGCAGCTGATACCAATTTAATTGTATCACCTAATTCAAAAATACAGGTCTTAACACCTGTTGTTCCTATATCATATGTAATAGCATATTTCGCCATTTTTACCCCTCCGCTATTTTCCACATAATTACATATCATAATTATGCAACATTCTATGTCAATAATCAACAGTGGGGAACTAAAAAGTTGCACAAAATTTATTGACATTGCTTGTTTTTTATCACAAATAAAAAAAACTGAAAAAATTTTTAAAAAAGTGTTGACATTTAATTTTTTTCTGTTATAATTGTCAATGTTGTTCGACGGACGAACAGTTCATCGAAGTCGGTGTTGATGGCGTTGAGGGTCCACCCGTTCCCATCCCGAACACGGTAGTTAAGCTCAACAGCGCCGAAGATACTTGGTGGGAAGCCGCCTGGGAAAATAGGGCGATGCCGACACTACAAAGCAATCACTCAATAG
>JAZQUT010000029.1:0-1960 GCA_045631405.1 Acutalibacteraceae bacterium
AAATGGTATAAATTTAACGCCTGCTTTGGTAGATAAATTAAAAAAGGCTGGTCTTGATAGTGTTCAGGTTACCCTTTATTCTTACAATGAAGAGGTTCATAACACTCTTGTTGGTTCTGAGCATTTTAAAGATACAGTAAATGGTATAAAAAATGCCGTTGATGCAGGACTTGATGTCAGCGTAAACACACCTCTTTGCAAAAAGAATAAGGATTATATAAAAACACTTGAATTTATCAAATCATTGGGTGTCAGCTTCGTTACAGTCAGCGGTCTTATCTGCACAGGAATGGCAGAAATCAATCACGAAGAATATGACCTTTCGGAAGACGCTTTGTTTGGTATTGTTAAAGAAGCTAAAATGTTCTGCACTCTTAATGAAATGGAAATGGATTTCACTTCTCCGGGGTTGATTTCAAAGGAAAAACTTGAGGCAATCGGAGTTAATGTGCCGATGTGCGGTGCGGCGTTGAGCAATATGGCAATTGCTCCCGATGGTACAGTTGTACCTTGCCAGAGTTGGCTTAATTCCTATGCTGATTTAGGAAATATTCTTACAGATAAATTTTCTGATATATGGAAAAATAAAAAATGCCTTGAACTAAGGCAAATGACTGATGAAGACGCTTTGAATTGCCCATTCAGAAAAAGTGAGGTGAACGGGAAATGAAAGCGAAAAAAGATAAAAACGATTATTCTGCCAAAACCATAGAAAATCGCAGAAAATTCCCTGCAAAAAACACAGCTATAATTGCAATTTGCGTTGTTGCTCAGGTGTTTTTGGCTTATTTTTCTATAACTGCAAAAGCTGAGCCACAGGACATTATTGAAAAGTATAATGTTACTGTTGAACCTTTAGAAGATGGTTCTCTTGATATTGAGTATTCATTTTTATGGAAAGCTATTGATGAAACAGAAGAGCTTACCTGGGTTGATATCGGTATGGCAAATTCTATGTTTACTGTTTACGAAGATTCAATATCGGGAAACATTAAAGCATACACCGAAATATATGAGGATGGTTACACGGGTGTAAGGCTTGATTTTAAAAGAGGCTATAAAGGCGGAGAGAATATTCAGTTTTCTTTCAAAGTAAATCAGGAGTATATGCTTTGCCAGGATTCAGATAGCTATTTTTATGAATTTGTTCCATGTTGGTTTAACAGTACCCCTGTGGAAAATTATGAGTTTAAATGGAAAAAGTCGGATTCCTGTATTGAAGGCGACGGCGCTAAATTGAAAAACAGTTGTTATATCTGGTCGGGTAGTTTCGATTGCGGTGAATATGAAATAATGCAGGTTTCTTATGACCTTAACACTTTCAAGGATGTTGAGGTTGTTGAGTATGAGCCCTTTTATTCTGAAGGGGCATATAATCAGCTTGAAGAAACACAAACAGGAAACAGAGTGTTATACTGTATTGGCATAGTAATTCTTCTTTGTGTTGAAATATATCTTCTTGACAGTCATGTTTCATATCGAAGGGGACGAGGCTTCTTAAGAGGTTATGGCCACCCCATTCATACATACGGATATCAGAATCCGAAATATATAAGAGCATATAACAGAGCTCATACATCTACCTCATCAAGAGGTGGCGGGTTCCGTGGTGGCGGATGCGCTTGTGCATGTGCTTGCGCTTGTGCCGGTGGTGGCAGAGCAGGATGTAGTCAGAAGGATACATATACAAATATCAAAAGATTGAACAAAAACAAATAAAACAATCGTCCGAAAATTTAATTTTCGGACGATTGTTTTTTATCTTTCACTTATTTCTTTATTTACTCTTTCTCTTAAATTAAGTAACCATTCCTGTTCATGGGGGTAGGCTCTGAATGAAAGGGGAACATCTAAGCCTTGCTCAATAAGGTTTAAAACATATTCTCTTGATGTAAGGCTTTCTAAAAGCTTTAAAGCTCTTAAATCCTGGAAAGCATCAAAGAAAACAAGGTGACGAAGA
>JAZQUT010000030.1:0-53535 GCA_045631405.1 Acutalibacteraceae bacterium
CCACCTTCGGTGGTCAACCGGTTGCAATATGGTCGTCTTGCTCGCTATTCGCGTCGCAATACTTCCTATTGCGCCCAGAGCTTTTTGTTCGCTGTACCGTCCACCGGACGCGCTCACAAACGCTCACCCCTCCTTTTTGCTAAAGCAAAAAAGAGGGATAGGATTTCGCATTACTTTTACATATGGAGTGAATGGTATGTATAAAAAGAAATTATGTATGGCAATAAGTAAGTCCTACGGTATGCCCTTGGTGGAGCAGATAAGGCTTTGGAAGAGAATCGGCTTTGAGGGATTTTTCGTTCTCTGGCAGAAGGGAATGGATGAGGAAATCGGAGAATGCTATGAGGTAGCAAAAGAAGAGGGAATGATTTTTCAGTCTATTCATGCGCCTTGGGGCTACTGTCAGGACATGTGGGACGAAAACGAAAAAGAGGATGCAGAGAAGGGCGTTGAGGAATTAAAGCATTGTCTTGACCTTTGCAAAAAATATGATGTGCCTGTGTTAGTTTCCCATGTGTTTGTAGGCTTTGATATTGAATACAAGCCTACTGAATTTGGTCTTAAGAATTACGGCAGGGTTATTGACTATGCCGAGGAGCTTGGTGTTAAAATCGCCTTTGAAAACACCGAGGGGATTGAATATCTCAAGGCACTTTTTGAGCGCTATGGTGACAGAGAGACTATGGGCTTCTGCTGGGATTCGGGTCACGAAATGTGCTACAATTTCTCAGAGGATTTATTGGCTCTTTTCGGTCACAAATTATATGCTACTCACATAAACGACAATTTAGGTGTCAAGGATTTTAACGGCAGAATTTTCTGGCACGATGACCTTCACCTTTTACCCTATGACGGAATCGGCGACTGGGACTACAATGCAAAAAGGCTTGCAAAATGTGGATATGATGGCATTCTTACCTTTGAGCTTAACAAGAGCTCAAAGCCCAACAGACACGAGAATGATAAATACGATAAAATGAGCTTAGAGGAGTATGTGTCTGAGGCGTATGCGAGAGCCTGTCGCTTTGCGATGCAAATAATGCGGAATGCAGAGTGAGGAATGCGAAATTAAGGGTCGCAATACTTTAACAAATATAAAAAGGATTCAAGACACTGTCTTGAATCCTTTTTGTCATAATGTTGTTATTTTTGCGTTTTCGATTAAATCGGATTTTCTTAAGAAGAAATACTGATTTGCGTAGAAAATTGCGAAATGGTTTTTAAGGCTTTTCACCTTTTTTATATCGGCATAATTTATCGGAACAGTTCTTGCTGAAATTTTGTCTAGAATTGCAACAAGCACATGGTCGTCAAAAAACTCATATATGTAGGTGTTGCTTGCAATTCTTGCTCTGCCTTCCTTCAATATCTTTTTGGTTCTGTAATAGGTCAGTATCAGAAGCAGGCAATAGATAATGAGAATAGTGATAAATGCAACACGAAGAGGGGTGAAAACAAAGCCTGAAAGATAAGCGAGAGCGATTAAGCCAAAGAAAATGATAATCCAACAAATCTGCTGTACCAGACCTTTTTTGTGGTTGGTAGCTTGCTTCAAAAACTCCTTAACCTCTTTTTCGGTAAAGTTAAAGGTGTACTTTTCATTTGGCATATAATCACCTCATTCCGAATTTTACTGCTTTGCTCCGTTATCAAACTTCTCAAGAACCTTTACACTTGCTGCATAGCATAATTCAAGGCACTCTTTATTAAGTGCATCGGGTGTATCAAGTCTTGTGTGATAGAAGTCAGGGAGAGCGTGGCTGAGAGCTGTGATACCTGTTGCTCTGAGACCTGCCTGAGCAAATGCTGCTGAGTCTGTTGCACCACCGAGAGGGGGAACCATACCCTTTTTGCAGGGGATGTTCAATTCCTCGCAAGCCTCGATAAACAAATCGGAAACATCCTTGTCAACCTTAACAGTGCCGTTAAGGTCACGATAGTTTACCATAAGCTCTTCTGTCTGAGTGATTGTATCGTATGAATAAATGAATGTGGGAACATCGTTCATTTCGTCCTTGTGAGCCTCGCACCAAGCCTTTGCACCACGAAGACCTGCTTCTTCACTACCTGTGAAAATAACACCGATTTCAGTGTTTTCAAGCTCAATGCCTTCATCCTGAAGAGCCTTGAGAATACCCATACCGATGTAACAGCCAGAAAGGTTGTCGTTAGCGCCGTCAACGGTTTTATTGCGATTCCACATGAAGTAGAGACCAATCCAGAAGGGTAGGAAAGCAATACAAACAAGGCCAAGCTTCAATGCAAGTGCGCCTGCAATAACCCCTGCTGCCTTGAGAATTGCAATAGCAAGAAGATAGAAGGCACCAGCAAAGCAGGTGATCATATGAATATCAAAGCCTAAGTATGTAAATTTATATTTGATGGGCCATTCCCAAGCACCGTCAACATGGCCAACGAAGATGATTCTTCTTTTTACCTCGCCACTGGGCTTTTTGAACCCTGTCGCGTTATGGCCTGTTTTTTCTTTGAAGAATTTATCAACAAATTTTTTGTAAATACCGAACTGCAAAACACAGATTATAAGACCGATTGCAATAAATGCAATTGTTACTGCAGGAACAAAGAAGTATGAAATAAATGCTAAAAGACAGAAGGTGATTGTGAAGTTGATCCAGCCGAAGAATGAACCGGGGTTCTCCTTGAACTCGTCAACAAAGGCTCTGTCGCAGCCTAACTCCTTCATTTTTTCTACTGCATATTCGCAAGCCTGATGCTCACCCTTTGAACCGGGACCTCTTTTCTCAAAGGTGTTGCAGATATATGTGATTTCATCAACCATATATTGAGCAGCCTTGCCCTTTGCTTCAATAATTTTACTTAAATCCATTTTCATCTCTCCTTTTTAGGTATATATAGGATATACAACTAATATTTTACAACAAAATGAATTAAAGTCAACAAAATAACAACAAAAATTATTCTTTTTGTATCGAAATATCACAAAAAATCGGGTAGTGGTCGCTTAAGGGCTTCAAGGAGGCTTGGGAGAGCGTAGCGTGATTAGTGATATTGGCGTCACCGAAGAGGAAAATATGGTCAATGAAAAGAGTTTTTTTATTGGTGAATTCTCCGTGAGAGGTGGTATTTGCAAGGGAAGAGGTGTTTTTGAAGGCTGTCACAAGGATGTCGTAAATCGGGGAAGGCGATTTGCTTGTGGCTCGGTGGGCATTGAAATCGCCCAAGGGGAAAACAGGGCAGTTGAAAAGAGCCTTTAGCTCCTTGCAGAGGGTTATCAGCTCAAGGGCTTGGGTCAGGGGTGTTGTGGTATCAGAAAGGGCAGAGTCGCTGAGGCTGAAATGGGTGTTAACAACGGCGAAAAGCTTTTCTGTTTTTTTATGACGGAAAACGCCCCAAACCATTCTGCGAAGAGGGGAGCTACTGCCATTTTTGAAAACCTGCTCTCCGAAGGCAATAAGATTTACTGCATCGGGATTATAGGCTAGAGTGGTCATAGTCGGAAAAAGAGCAGAGCGAATGGGATGGATGAATTTATAATTTGTATTATTATAAATACACGCGAACCATTTACGGCTCATTTCCTGAAAGCCACATACATCGGGAGCGATTTCATTCAGAATTCTGCATACTCCGTCTGCACGGGTCTCGGCAGAGCTTCCCTCAAAGCCTATGGTGTCTGCAAGCAGGTTATAGGTCATAAGGCGTATTTCGGTTTCTTCTTTTTTATAAAATTTACTTAGCCTCTCAATTTCTGTTGTTAGTTGGTCGGGCGCAGTATATTGGGAAATATCACCGTAGGTCCTGATATACATATCTGCCCCTGTTAAGAGGAAAAGTATTATTGTGATTATAATTGCGATGAATTTGTAAATATTATTTTTTATCATATTTTTAGTATTTACGGTTTGTTATTGAAAATTCGGAATTAAGTTTCGCAAGGAGTAAAGATATAGCGAAAAAATTACTGTGCGTGGTACCTCCTTTCGAAAGGAGGGGGACCGTCTCGGATAGGCAAAGCTAATCAGTACAGTTCCAAGCGAACCAAATCTAAACCAAACCAATAAATGTTTGTCGGAACGGTGGAGGATTCTTGACGCGAATTCCTGAGCGTCATTGAAGCATACGCTTCAATTGTAATGCATCAATCATCTGAAAATATAAATCTGAAGCATTCAGTTTGTTACAGTTCCACCTGTGGTGGAAAGACGCTCGAGGGCTCGCGTCAAGAACTCTCCACCACCCGACCAACTTTAATTTTAACTTTATTTATTCCACGCTAAAAACAAAATTCTAACAACAATAAATGAAATGGTGGTCCCCCTCTCTTCGAAGAGAGGTACCCCATACATCAACTTTATTCTTCTATCTTTTTTCTCGCGAAGCTTAATTCCGAATTCCTAATGTCAGAATGTCTTAATAACTTGAAAAATCTAAAAACTATGATATACTTTATAAGACAAATAAACTGAAATAAATGGTGAACCTATGGAGCTTTTTGAAAATAAAATTGAACAGGAGAGAGCTGTGCTTGTGTCTGTTGACACAGGCGAATTTGATGTTGATTCCTCTCTTCTTGAGCTTTCTGAGCTTGCACGAACTGCAGGCGCAGAGGTTATATGCGAAATGACTCAGAAAAGAGAGTCTCCTGAGGCAGGCACATATCTTGGTAAGGGTAAGCTTGAGGAGCTTGCAGAATACTGTGAAAACGAAAAGCCTGACCTTGTTATTGTTGACGGTGAGCTTACTCCTGCTCAGCAGAAAAACATTGAAAGAATAACCGATACAAGAGTTATTGACAGAACTACCCTTATTCTCGATATTTTTGCAGCACGCGCCTTATCCGGTGAGGGTAAGCTTCAGGTTGAGCTTGCTCAGCTGAAATATGCTTTGCCCCGATTAGGTGGCAAGGGTGCTTCAATGTCCCGTCTTGGTGGTGGTATCGGTACTCGTGGTCCCGGTGAAACAAAGCTTGAAACTGACCGTCGTCACATCCGACGCAGAATTTCTGCTCTTTCCGATGACCTTAAGGAGCTTGAGGAAAGAAGAGCCCGTCACAGAGAAAGAAGAAAAAAGGATGGTGTTATTACTGTTGCTCTCGTTGGCTACACCAATGCAGGTAAATCAACCCTTATGAACACTCTCACAGATGCAGGGGTGCTTGCAGAAAACAAGCTTTTCGCAACCCTTGACCCCACTGCGAGAGCATTGACTCTCCCTGACGGAAGCAGTGTTCTTCTCATTGATACTGTTGGTTTTATCAGAAGGCTTCCTCATAAGCTTGTTGAGGCGTTTAAATCAACTCTTGACGAGGCAGTCAGCGCAAATGTCATTCTCAACATCTGCGACGCCTCAAACGAGGAATGCTCTGAGCATTACAGAGTTACGATGGATTTGCTTGAGGAGCTTGGCTGTGGAGATAAGCCTATTATCACGGTTCTTAACAAATGCGACCTTGTGAACGATATTTCAATTCCTATGACCAACTCCGTGAGAGTTTCAGCCAAAACAGGCGATGGTCTGGAGGAGCTTCTTGAAAAGGTAAAGGAGGCGCTTCCTCCCACAAGGAAAAGAGTTAAAATTCTTCTTCCCTTCTCAATGGGTGGCGTTGGCGCAGAGCTTCGCAAAACAGGTGTTGTTCATTCTGAGGAATACACTGCAGAGGGCTTACTGCTTGATATTACGGCAGAGATATTTACCTTGGAGAAGTATGAGGAATATATTTTATAAAATGCAGAATGCAAAATGCAAAATGCAAAATTAAGGGTGCTGCGCACAGCGATTATAATAATTAAAGGATTCAAGACATTTGTTGTCCTGAATCCTTTTTTTGTTGTAATAATAATTTTGCGTTTTGCGTTCTGAACTTTGCATTCGTTTAGCGTACGCTAAACAACAACTCTCCATATGACGGGTAGCACCATTTGTCTGATGGGCAGAGGGCTTCTGCGCTGTCAACTGCGAAGCGAAGATGCTCCATAACGGGAATGATTCTTGTTTTATAGAACATTGCAGCAGCGTCGCTTTCTTCGATTGCTTTAACCTCGCTTGAAAGCTTCTCCAACTCATTTACTGCGCTGAAGGCTTCCTTTGAAAGTCCTGAAAGTTCCTTGGCAACTGCTTCCTCGTAGGAGGTGTCTATGTATTCGCCCACAGCTCTTTTTGCTACAACTGTGTCTGCAAGCTCGTGAATCTGACGGCTTACGCAGGGGAGAATGTCCTTCTTTGTCATATCAATCATTGTGAGAACCTCGATGTTGAGATACTTACAATATTTTTCGTTTTTGATTTCATAGTGAGCCTTGATTTCGGCCTCGCTATATACACCGTGCTTTGTATAAAGGTCGATGTTTTTCTTGTGGAGCATATAGGGAAGGCAATCGGGAGTGGTCTTAAGATTAAGAAGACCTCTTTTTTCTGCTTCCTTAACCCATGCATCGTCATAGCCGTTGCCGTTGAAGATAATTCTCTTGTGCTCCTTGATAACTCTTTTGATAAGAGCTTCAATTGCAGAGTCGAAATCATTTGCGCCCTCAAGCTCGTCTGCAAACTGAGCGAGAACCTCAGCAACTGCAGTATTAAGAGTTGTATTAGGTCCTGCAACGGATGCAGATGAGCCTAACATACGGAACTCGAATTTGTTACCTGTGAATGCAAAGGGAGAGGTTCTGTTTCTGTCGGTTGAATCCTTGGGGAAGCGAGGAAGAACATGAACGCCTACCTTGAGAACCTCCTTCTGCTTTGAGCCATAGTCCTCATCGTTTTCAATTGCGTCAAGAACTGCATTAAGCTCTTCACCGAGGAACATTGAAACAATTGCAGGGGGAGCCTCCTGAGCGCCAAGACGATGATCGTTACCTGCAGATGCGATTGAAATACGGAGTAAATCCTGATAATCGTCAACTGCCTTGATAACTGCGCAAAGGAAGAGGAGGAACTGTGCATTTTCTGCAGGAGTTTCACCGGGCTCAAGAAGGTTTGCGCCTGTGTTAGTTGAAATTGACCAGTTGTTATGCTTACCACTACCGTTAACGCCTGCGAAGGGCTTTTCGTGAAGAAGGCATACCATACCATGCTTTTTAGCAATTTTCTGCATAGCCTCCATTGTAATCTGGTTATGGTCGGTAGCAATATTTGTTGTTGCGAAAATGGGGGCAAGCTCGTGCTGAGCAGGAGCTGCCTCGTTATGCTCGGTTTTAGCGAGAACACCTAATTTCCAAAGCTCCTCGTCAAGCTCAGCCATAAATGCCTGAACGCGAGGCTTGATAGCACCATAATAGTGGTCATCAAGCTCCTGACCCTTGGGGGGCTTTCCACCGAAAAGGGTTCTGCCTGTGTAAACAAGGTCCTTTCTCTTGTGGAAAACATCCTTGTCAACAAGAAAATATTCCTGCTCGGGACCAACAGTTGTTTTAACGGAAACAACATCTGTGTTGCCGAATAATCTGAGAATACGGAGAGTCTGCTTGTTGATAGCCTCCATTGAACGAAGAAGGGGAGTCTTTTTGTCGAGAGCATCGCCACCATAGGAGCAGAAGGCAGTAGGAATACAAAGAACGCCGTCCTTAATGAATGCGAAGGAGGTAGGATCCCATGCAGTATAGCCACGAGCCTCAAAGGTTGCACGAAGACCACCTGAGGGGAAGGAGGATGCGTCAGATTCGCCCTTAACAAGCTCCTTGCCTGAGAACTCCATTATTATGCCACCCTCTTTGGTGGGGGTGATGAAGCTATCGTGCTTTTCAGCAGTAACGCCTGTGAGAGGTTGGAACCAATGGGTATAATGAGTTGCGCCCTTTTCAATTGCCCAATCCTTCATAGCATTGGCAATAACATTGGCAACATTTAAATCAAGACGATGCCCTGTTTCAAGAGTACGCTCAAGCTCAGCATAGGTTTCCTGAGGTAAGCGCTCCTTCATAACAGATGCTGAAAAAACATCACAACCGAAATATTCTGTTACTGTTTTCATTGGTATCCACCCTTTCTCATAACTGTGTGTATTATATACCAATTTATTTGCGTTAGCAATAAGAAAGTTGAAGTTTGTCGAATGTTATATATTATTTATAAATTGAGTAATTAGATTTAGATATAATGTAAAGTGTAAAATGCAAAACGCAAAGCGAAGGGTCTGCGACATAAAGAAAGAAGATTCAAGACATCATTGTCCTGAATCTTTCTTGTCAAAGATAATTTTGCGTTTTGAGCTTTGCGTTTTGCATTTACAGCAAGTATCCTGCTGCGATACCTGCAACTGCCGAAAGCACTATGATTATAATGGGATGAACCTTTTTGAAGACTAAAATTGTCATAACCACAGCGATGGCGAGGGAGACGAGGAGATCGGGGATTACGATACCACCGAAATCGAAGCCGTTGGGAAGGAAAACTGTTAAAATCATTGACACAAGGGCAGAGCCTATAAGACCGATAACTGCAGGGCGAAGACCTGTCATAACAGATGAAACGATTTTGCTTTCCTTGAATTTTTTATAAAACCTAGCAACGCAGAGAATAACTATAAATGAGGGCATAACAACGCCGAGAGTAGCGCAGACTGCGCCTAAGACGCCACCTGTTTCCATACCCACATAGGTTGCGCAGTTGATAGCAAAGGGGCCGGGTGTGCTTTCGCTTACGGCGATAAAGTTGATAACCTCTTCAATTTCCATCCAATCGTGAGCGAGAACCTCCTTCTGAATAAGAGGAAGCATTGCATAGCCACCACCGAAGGTGAAAAGACCGATTTTAAAGAATGTTATGAATAATTCAAAAAAGATACTCATTTTTTAACCCTCCTCTGAATGATAAGAGAGTTGATTAAGCCTGCAAGACCACAGCCGATAATAACGAAAATAACATTGATATCGGTGAAGGCTGCGAGGACGAAGGATGCGCCCATAAGAATATAGGAGAAAAGACCCTTGGGAGCTTTCTTATACATTGAAACGAGAGCCTTGATAATAAGGGCTAAAACACCTGCACGGATGCCGTTGAAGGCATACTGAACAGCCTTGATATCGCTGAATTCACGAAGCACAAGTGAGATTATTGAGATGATTACAAATGAGGGGAGAACAACGCCGAAGGTTGCACAGAAGGAGCCGAAAACACCTGCGATTTTATAGCCGATAAAGGTTGCAGAGTTAATTGCAATAGGTCCGGGTGTGCTTTCTGCAATTGCAAAAATGTCGAGAATATCCTCGCTTTTAATCCATTTATGCTTTTCAACCATTTCCTTTTCAATAATAGGAATCATAGCATAGCCACCACCGAAGGTGAAGGCGCCGATTTTAAGAAATGTAAGGAAAAGGGTCAAGCAAGTTCTGAGTTTTTCTTTCATGTGCTTCTCCTTTAAATTTAATCTTGATATATTATATTGTTGTAGTTGTGTTTTGTCAAATAATATATTGAAAAAGATTGGTAAGGTGTGGTAAAATTAAATACAGAATTTATGTGGGCAGAGGAGCTGTTATCCCTCTTTTTTCGTGAAACGAAAAAGGAGGGGGGACCACGCCTTTGGCGTGGTGGGTGGTACAAAGCTTTTGGGAATTGTAAATTGTACCCACCACCAAAAGCTGACGCTTTTGGTCCCCCTCCCTATTTTGCTTCGCAAAACAGGGATGATAGGGTTTCGCAATACTTTTACAAGTGTTAGAGGTGCAATTATGATTTTTGAAGATGCTAAGATAAGGTCCGAGGAATTGACTAAAATTCTTAATGACTGTATTGACAAATATTATATGGGTAACGAAAGTGATGTATCAGACTATGATTATGATATGATGATGCGTGAGCTTTCTGCCATTGAGGAGGAATTCCCTCAGCTCTTAAAGGAGGATTCTCCCACTCATAGAGTTGGTGGAAGCAGTGACACTACCTTCGAAAAGGTTACTCATACAGTAAGAATGGAAAGCCTTCAGGATGCTTTTTCCGTTGATGAGTTAAAGGAATTTGACGAGAGAGTCAAGAAGGTGTTTCCAAAGGCTCAGTATGTTGTTGAGCAGAAGATTGACGGGCTTTCCTGCTCCCTTGAATATCGCGACGGTATCCTTGTCAGAGCCTCCACCCGTGGTGACGGTAATGTGGGCGAGGATGTTACTGCCAATGTTAAAACTATCCGTTCAGTACCCCTGAAGCTTAAGGTGGCTTTGCCATATATTGAGGTTCGTGGTGAGGTTTATATGTCTCACGAGTCCTTTGACGAGCTTGTTGAAAAGCAGGAGCTTAAGGGCGAAAAGACCTTTAAAAATCCCCGTAATGCTGCATCGGGCTCTTTAAGACAGAAGAATCCTAAAATTACTGCTGAAAGAAAGCTTGATATTTTCGTTTTCAACATTCAGCAGAAGGAGGGTGGCAAGGAGCTTCGTTCTCACAAGGAAAGCCTTGACTACCTTGGTGAATTAGGCTTTTCAACCATACCCGAATACACTCTCTGCGACACTATTGACGAGGCGATTTCCTGCATTAACGGCATCGGCGACAACAGAGGAAGACTTACCTTTGACATTGATGGTGCAGTTATCAAGGTTGACGATTTTTCAATGCGTGAGGAGCTTGGCAGCACCTCTAAATTTCCTAAATGGGCTGTGGCATTCAAATATCCCCCCGAGGAAAAGGAAACAAAGCTTCTTGATGTGGAAATTCAGGTTGGCAGAACAGGTGTTTTAACTCCTACTGCTATTTTTGAGCCCATTATTCTTGCAGGTACAACTGTTTCAAGGGCAACCCTCAACAACGCAGATTTCATAAAGGAAAAGAATATTGCTATCGGTGATAAAATCATTGTCCGAAAGGCAGGGGATATTATTCCCGAGGTGCTTTGCGTTAAGGAGCATACAGGCGAAAACGAGCAGTATCAATACCCTGAATATTGCCCTGCCTGCAACAGTAAGGTTGTTCGTGAAGAGGGCGAGTCGGCTATCCGTTGCGTTAACCCCGATTGTCCTGCTCAGCTTCTTCGTAAGCTTATTCATTTCTGTTCAAGAGATGCTATGGATATTGAGGGTCTCGGTGAAGCAGTTTTAGAGCAGCTTGTCAAGGAGAACCTTATTGCAAAGGCATCTGATATTTACAGGCTCAGTCCTATGGACCTTGTTTCCCTTGAAAGAATGGGTGAGAAAAGCTCACTCAATCTTATTGAGGCTATCGAAAAATCCAAGGCAAATGATTTGTATAAATTGATTTTTGCTCTCGGTGTTCATCACATCGGTCTGAAGGCTGCAAAGCTTCTTGCAAATCATTTTGACACAATGGATGCGCTTCTTAATGCAAGTGAGGAGGACATCAAGGAGATTGACGGTATGGGTGACATATCTGCAAAAACTCTCAGAGATACTCTTTCTCTTCCCGAAACAATTGCTCTTATTGAGGATTTTAAATCCTTTGGTCTTAATATGAAAAATCTCACAGAAAAGGCTGATGACAGATTTAAGGGTCAGACCTTTGTTCTCACAGGCACTCTTTCAAAATTCGGCAGAAGAGAGGCTCAGGAGATTATTGAAAAATTCGGTGGCAAGGCTTCGGGCTCAGTTTCCAAAAAGACCACCTTCGTTCTTGCAGGTGAGGATGCAGGAAGCAAGCTCAGAAAAGCAAACGAATTGGGTATAACAGTCATTTCCGAGGCTCAATTTGACGAAATGATAAAATAAGGGTTTTTGATTTTATGCAATCGTCCAATAGACAAACAATGTGGTGATAGGGTAGAATTGTATTATACCAAAAAGGAAGGGTGTTCTTATGCCAACAACAGAAGTTTTCAAAATCAAAACCAAAAGAAAAAATCTTTTCTTACGAGTAGCAAAGGGCCACTTTGCAACAAGCTACACTCATTCAAATTATTATATTGATGTTGCTGACCAGAAAACCCGTTTTTCTGAGGCTCAGGCAGTTGCAGAGGAGCTTTGCTCAGCATATAATTACAACACAACAATTATCGACACCATTCTTTGCCTTGACGGCACAGAGGTTATCGGTGCTTGTCTTGCAAAGGAGCTTACCAAAAACTCCTTCGCAAACATCAATGCTCATCAGACTGTTTATGTTGTAACTCCCGAAATTGTTAACGGCTCTCAGATGATGTTCAGAGATAACCTTGTACATACAATCAACGGCAAGCATGTTCTTGTTCTTGCAGTTTCCGTTGCTTCAGGTGCAACTGCAAAGGCTGCTATTGAGGCTGTTAAATATTATGGTGGCGAAATTTCAGGCGTTGCTTCCATTTTCGCAACCGTTGCTAGCTGTGGTGGCTATACCGTTAACTCTGTTTTCAATCCCAACGATTTAGAGGGCTACTTTGCAGTTCCTGCTCACGAATGTCCTCTTTGCAAGCAGGGCAAAAAGCTTGATGCGCTTATAAATTGTCACGGATACTCGAAGTTATAATGCAAAATGCAGAATGCAAAATGCAAAATTAAAGGGTGCTGCGCACAGCATTTATAAAAGAATTAAAGGATTCAAGACTTTTTGTCCTGAATCCTTTTTTGTTGCTTGTTATGAAAAGTAAAAGTTTTGCGAAGCCATAAAATGTTCAGAAGGGAAGCTTATCCGATAATTCTGCATTCTGCATTTACCTTTGCATTTTTCTTTTTAATTTGTTTAATATATTGAAGAGTTGAAAAATCTGTGATAAAATGATATTTGTAAGATTTTGGATTTTGGGGGTATAGTATGACCTTTTTTGATGTTTTAAGTCTTCTCGCAGGACTTGTGTTCTTCCTTTTCGGTATGAGCACTATGTCTGACGGTCTTGAGAAAATGGCAGGCAGTAAGCTTGAGGTTATTCTTAAAAAGATGACATCAAATGTATTTATCAGTATCTTTATGGGTGCGATAATTACAGCGTTGATTCAGTCATCATCAGCTACAACTGTTATGCTTGTTGGTCTTGTTAACTCAGGACTTATGGCGTTTGAAAGCTCAATAGGTGTTATTTTCGGTGCTAACATCGGTACTACTATTACTGCCTGGTTCTTATCTCTTGTGGGAATGCAGAGTGATTCCTTCCTGATACAGATGATAAAGCCACAGAACTTTTCACCAATTCTTGCTATTATCGGTATCGGCTTTATAATGATGGCAAAAAGCGACAAAAAGAAAACCCTCGGTACTATTTTTGTAGGCTTCACCTTGCTTATTTATGGTATGAGCATTATGTCAGGCTCGGTTTCAGGGCTTGCAGAGCTTCCTGAATTCAAGGATGTTCTCCTTAAGTTTAACAACCCCATTCTTGGTATTATTGTTGGTGCTGTGTTTACTGCGATTATTCAGTCATCCTCTGCATCTGTTGGTATTCTTCAGGCACTTTCTCTCACAGGCTCAATTACCTATTCAATGGCAGTGCCAATTATTCTCGGTCAGAATATCGGTACCTGTGTCACAGGTCTTATTTCCTGTATCGGTGCCGGAGCAAATGCAAAGCGCGTTTCCTTTACCCACACCATCACAAATATTATCGGTTCATTGATATTTATGCCTGTTTTCCTTATTGTCAACGGAGCTATTGATAATTATTTTGATAATAATTTTATAAACCCTGCAAGTATTGCTGTTGTTCATACTATCTTCAACGTTGCAACGGTTGTTCTTCTTGCACCATTTACCAAGCTTTTAGGAAAGCTTGCTCATAAGGTTATCAAGGATAAAGCTACCGACAAGGAAGGTGCAAAGGCTGTTATTTACCTTGACGAAAGACTTTTCCGTTCTCCCTCAGTTGCTATTATGGAGTGCGACAGCTACACATCACAGATGGCAATTCTTGCTAAGATTACCATTCTTAAGGCTCTTAACCTTGTTTTTGATTACAACGAGGATGAGGCTGACCTGATTAAAGAAAACGAGGGTGTTCTTGACACCTACGAGGACGAGCTTGGCTCATATCTTGTTAAGGTTTCTTCAGAATCACTTTCTGCAAATGATGCGAGAACAGTTTCTCGTATGCTTCATACAATCGGCGATTTTGAGCGCCTTGGTGACCACGCCCTTAATCTTAAAAAGGTTGCTCAGGAAATCCATGAAAAGGAAATTGCATTTTCTGAAAGCGCACAAAAGGAAATCGCAACTCTTATTGATGCAATTACAGAAATCGTTATTATGACAACAAAGGTTTACGAGAAAAACGATTTAGCGCTTGCAGCAAGGGTTGAGCCTCTCGAGCAGGTTATTGACGGACTTGCTTCCGAAATCAAGTCCCACCATGTCAACCGTCTTCAGAGTGGCGACTGCACTATTGAAATGGGCTTTGTGCTTTCTGACCTTCTTACAAACTGCGAAAGAATTTCTGACCATTGTTCTAATATTGCAGTTGCAGTAATTGAAGCTCAGCACGATACCTTTGACGCTCACCATTACCTTAAGAGCGTGAAATACGGTAACGAGGAGTTCAAAGAAATTTTCGAGGAATACAATGGAAAATACGATTTGCACAAATGAGATAGAAATACTTTTTGAGGATAACGATATCCTTGTTATCGACAAGCCTGTGGGGATTCTCAGCGAGGATTCCCAGAAGGGCGAGAAGGGTATTCTTTCTTTACTGATTACCGAAAGCAGAAAAAATCTGCATCTTCTGCACCGTCTTGACCGAGAGGTTTCGGGTGTAATGGTTTTTGCTAAAAATAAAAAAAGCGCCTCCTCGCTTTCAACGGCAATTGCAGAAAAAAGGTTTTATAAAACCTATCTTGCAGTTACTGACGGTGTACCTGAGGAGGACGAGGGTGTATATAAGAACCTGCTTTTCAAGGACTCAAAAAAGAATCGCTCCTTTGTTGTCAACAGAATGAGAAAGGGCGTAAGGGATGCAAGCCTTGAATATGTTGTTCTTAAAAAGAGTGAGAAAAATGCACTTGTCAGAGTGCTTCTTCATACAGGAAGAACTCATCAGATAAGAGTTCAGTTTTCCTCGAGAAAAACTCCTCTTACAGGTGACGGACGATACGGAAGCAAGGTAAGAGATTGCAGCATCGCTCTTCATTCTCATAACATTAAATTCATTCACCCCACAACAAAGGAGTGGGTTGAGTTTACATCAGAGCCCGATTTTACGGTGTATCCGTGGAATTGCGTTTGAAATTCGGAATTCGGAATGCGGAGTGCGGAATGAGCTTCGCAAGATTTAAAAAATATTCGTAAAACAAAAAGATTCAAGACAATTTATTTTGTCCTGAATCTTTTTTGTTTAGTTAATTTAAAAGTAAAAAGCAGTTATTTGAATTAAATAATATAATGTTCGGAAGCGAAGCTTCCCCGATATTCCGCATTCCGCATTCCGCATTCCGCACTCCTCACTTAACAAAAAAAGCCTGACCTTCGGTGCTCTCAATTAGGGATTTTTAATACCCTTGAAAAAATCGGCTTATTCGGTTAATTCCGGTTAAGCCGTTTTTTCATTTTGTTGCATTAGGTCAATGGTGCCGATACAGTTATACACAATTTGTATTTTCTGTTGTCTGCGACCATTGACTTTTTCTGCTTTAAAAACTATGACTTTGTTAATGAACTCACGAATGATTTCTGCATCAAGTTCTTGAATATCAGTATACTTTCTTACTAACTTTAAGAAATGTTCTGTGTTCAAGGCTTTTTCTTTTATTGCCTGAATGTATGACTCCAATTCTGCAATTCGGCTTTCCAACTGTTTTTGCTCTGCTTCATATGTTGATGTCATTTTTGCAAATCGCTCATCAGAAATCTTGCCTTCAATATTGTCCTCATAAAGCCTTTGTATGATTGTGTCAAGTTTTGCATAACGCTGTTGTGCCTGTAAAAGTTCTTTCTTGTAATCTTTAAGATTCCTATCAAGTTCCCGTTCACTTGCATCACTTACAAGTCTTACAAAGGCTTCTTCATTTTCTCTTGCGAATCGAGTCACCCGGCGAATATCATCAAGCAGAAGTTCTTCAACCACAATGTTTCGGATTTGATGTGAACTGCAGCCACCTTTGACTTTTCGGTATGTAGCACACACAAAGTGTTCTTTATCGTGACTCCAACCATTCGCACGGACTTGGTATAACTTTTTACCACAATCGGCACAGTAAAGCATTCCTGAAAGAATTGGCATTTCACCCATTCTTACTACACGCCTACTACCTTCACGGATAACTTGCACCTTGTCAAATGTATCTTGGTCGATAATTGCTTCGTGGGTGTTTTCAAAAACCATCCATTCTGAAGGGTCTGTTTTCATCATCTTTTTGTTTTTGTAATTCTTTCGGTATGTTTTGAAATTCACAGTATGACCAAGGTATTCTTGCTTTTTCAAAACATCTGCTACTGTTCTTGCGTTCCAAGAACAATAATCATCCGGAACATGTGCAGTTGTAGGTTGACCAATACTTTTCAAGTGTGCCGATGGTACAAGTACGTGATTTGCTTCCAATCTTTTAGCAATTTGGGAAGGACCGTAACCTGCGATGCAAAGGTGGAATATTTCTTGCACAACCTTTGCTGCTTCAGGGTCAACAATCCACTTCAACTTATCGTTTGGATCTTTAACGTAACCATAAGGTGGATGTGTAGCTAAAGGCTTACCTGCTTCACCCTTACTTCGCATTACGGCACGAACTTTTTTACTTGTGTCTTTAGCGTACCATTCGTTGATGATGTTCAGGAATGGTGTAAAATCACTGTCTTGCTTGTTTTCACTATCAACACCATTGTTAATAGCAATAAACCTTACTTCTGCTTCCGGAAATACAATCTCTGTGTAATAACCGACCTTAAGGTAATCTCTACCAAATCGTGACATATCCTTAACGATAAGGGTAGCCACATTCCCATTTTCAATTTCGGTAATTAACCTTTGAAAATCAGGTCTGTCAAAGTTTGTACCACTAAAGCCATCATCCACAAAGAACTGTGTATTCCTGAAACCGTTGTCATCGGCATACTTTTGAAGCATTGCTTTCTGATTAACGATACTATTGCTATCTCCCTGTAACTCATCGTCACGAGAGAGTCTGCAATAAAGTGCAGTAATTTTTTCTGCTTTTGCTATATTAGATTGTCTATTCATATTTCCTCCTTCCCGACAATCTTCAAGTGGTTTAGCATACTACATATTACCGCACTTATTGAAAATTATCTTATTGTAATTGATACATTATTGTGAACAAACTGATAACTTTAAGTTGTTTAGAATTAAACGTTCCACAATACTGTCAGCTGTTGCCTTAGTTGTATTATTGGGCATCGACTCAACTACATATATTGTTCCACCGATTTCTTTTTCGGTGATACAGGATACGTTGTCATTCATCTTATTTCACACCGAGAAGTTTAACTGCATCGTCACGGATGAGCTTACCATCAAGACGCTCACTACCTGCATAACCGGTAGCATCTTCTCTTGAAAACTTTTCTTTAAGAACCTTAATTGCAAGGGGCTGTCTTTCAATAATCCAATAGTATGATAAGTCACCGAAGGCAACTGCCTTATTGCCTGACTCTGCGTTAGGCATATATGCAGATACAAGAACAGGCTTACCGAAGATGGTATCGTGGTTTTCGTCCCATATGTATCTGCCACTCTTGTCTTTGAGCATACGAAGTTTTAATGCAGTATCATCATTAACGATAAACACGCCATTCTTTCTGTACTCTGCTTCAAGCGAGAAGAACAACTTGATAATATCATCGGTTGTTATTTCACCTTCAGTTTCAGTAGTTGCATTTACATCTGCAGTTATGATGCCTTTAGGTTCATTTACACCATTACCTGAAATGAATGCCTTTTCTTCTGCTCTGCAGAATGCTCTTGCAAATTCTCTGCAGAAGTATTTTTGAATGTCAAATTTAGTATCATCGACAAACATGTTCTTGAGCTTTACAAGTGCAGCCAACTTGTGTGATTTTACACCCATATTAGAATGGTCATCACTGATTTCAGGATAGAGTGTGTTTTCATCAATCCACTCTGCAATAGCAGTTGATGTAAGTGTGTTGATTACACCTTCAAACTTTGGTGCTTTGAACACAGTGCCATACTTTCTGAAAAAGCTGTTCTTTTCCATTTCAGCATTGAACTCTTTTTCAATGTCTTCGGGAACGAGCATAGCTCCGTTGGTAGTTCCATTTACAGTTGGAACGATGTTGTTAAATCTGTTTTTTCTTATTGCATTTAAAAATTCAAAAGTAGTTGTATTGATTAAAGTATTCATATATTTTTCCTCCATAAATTAAAACTTATTAAAACTTTTACTATCAAAAGTTTCTGTGAATGTGTTGATATACAAGGGTTTGCATGGGGGTATTCCCGTTAAAACTTTTGCGAAAATTAACACAAGACCCTGCGCCGCTGTCCGTATATGAGAGCCACAGAGATTTTGATACCCCCACACCCACCTTAAAGAGATATTGGAAAGTAACTTTTTTCTTTGCAGAATTTACTCATCGCAGTTAAATTCGGAAAAGAGTATCTCTGATTACCATCGATAACACACCAATGGTAATTGTCAGGGTCGTTGGACATATACGCACGAACAATTCGACCGTCCGGTTGCTTCCACTTGAACACCTCACGATATTTACTTTCATTAAATTTCATAGTTGTTTTTCCCTTTCAATTTATTCTTGAACTTACGCTCTTTAAAGTAAGCGTTAAGTTCTTCTTCAGTATCAAAGTAATGACCATTACCACGATACTGTAAGCACCACTTCTTTGGTACATAAGGGTCATTATTCTTCATAATGATTACGGCATAATGCCTGTCCTGTGGGATGATTTTAACCACAGTGAAATCATCAAGGTTAAGTCCCTTGTGAAGATATCGTGCAAGGTATCTCTTTCTTAAAAAGAACACAATTATCACCTCCTAATATATATGGGGCATTAATGTGGCACGATATATATGTAATTTTCTATATAGATAGTAATATTAAAAATAACCTATATTATCTGCCACAATAGTGCCACAGTAGTTACAGACACAAAAAGGTGTCTTTAAGTTTGTAGCCGATAAGCAGTGATGCTTTTTCACCACCACTCAAGGGTCGTTTTCTTTTAACTGTAGCTTTTGTACGCAGACTTTGATAAAAACCACGGGTGCTTTCCGGGTAGTATCCATTTTCACCACACCAATTGCGATATGCGTTGTAAACGGAAGAAGTCCGGATTTCACCGTCATACTGTTCAACAAGGCAATCATCAAAAAACTGCTGAACCTTATCACTATCGTGGCAGTATTGTGTTGTTGCATTTGTTACTGCAGATGGTGGGTTAAGACCTTCTTTGCAAAGAGCTATATATCCCTGTACTAACCAATTCAGTATGGCACTTTGTACTTCAGCTTTTGCAAACTCCGTTTTGAGAGAATTATCTTGTTCCCAAGGTTCAAAATGCCTGTCAAAAGGAATTATGAAAATACGATTGCTTGAAAACAGAGTCATATCTGTTATTACAGGCAGGTAGTTGGTATTTACATACAGCTTGAACTGTGGTTTGAAGTCAAAGGAGTTTTCATGTAAATACCGGGCATTGATTGTATCATTACCGGTCATACTTTTAACCTGAGCTGCATTGAGAGTAATACCTCTGCTCGGTTCAGATATGTTGGCAAACCTCAAGCCTGATAATCTTGCAATATCTTCTGTTGGATTTTGGCTACTGTTATTCTGCTTTGCAGCAATAGTTTCAGGTCTTACAGATTTTCCGTAGTCACCCATAACACCGAGTATGCTTTCCATAAGAGTACCTTTGCCATTTCGGGTAGTAGCACCATACAGAAAAAACATACATTCATATTTGGTATCACCGGTTAAGGCGTAACCTAATGCCTTCTGCAGGAACAGAGCTTTTTCAGTGTCGTTACTCATAACCTCTGTGATGAATGACTCAAAACGTTCATTTATTGCCACAGGGTCATAAATTACAGGTGATATTTTCGTTAAGAAATCACTTGCATTGTGTTCACGGAACTCCATCGTTTCAAGGTTCAAGGTTCCGTTTGCACAGTTGAATAAATACGGGTTGTTATCAAACTCACTCATATTCAACGGATAAATGCTTCGTGCATCTTTCAGAATGGTTTCACGATTTCTGCGTACCTGCCACTTGTTACAGTGCTTCAGGAATTCAGTGCGTTTGTGTTCATCGGTTATGGTGATAGCGTGTTTTAACAGAGCATTTGCCAACTCTTTACACAGTTCCATCGTTTTTAATGACTCCACATCCTCACACCAATGGCTACCATCAAAACAGAACCATTTCTTGCGTTCAGGTACATATCTTGCTTTGTCCTTGAATACATCTGCAAAAAGTCTGCCGTTACCACTATCCGTCCAACGATACTTATCATTGTTTTCAGGATGCAGTTCCATTAAATCAATGGTGCTTTCGCAGGTAATGTTAATGGGCTTGTAAAAGGCAGATGCATTTGCAACAGCTCTATTAAGCGTTATTTCACCATAAGTGCTACCACTCTGTGCTCTGTCCCACTTATCACGCATAAGCCCGGACATTCTGAAAAGCCTGTCCATTTGCTCAACATCACCACTACACCAAAATGCTAAATACGATGCAAGGGACATATCGGCTTCGCTATGGGATTTACCATCAGGAATGTTGCCTTCCCACAAATCAGCAAACTTAAAGCCATTAACAGATGTCATCGCTTTATTAAGCACACTTTCATCTGTAAGGTAACTGACATAATTTGTTTCAGCATTTGTTTTTACAGCTGAATCTCTTTTCATGTATGTATTGAGAACTTCCGTAAGTGCAGTATCGCAGTTTGCTATACCGCAATCATTTATTTGATGACCGGTAAGGGTAACGAACTTACTTGTTGCACCGGATACATATATTTCAAGACCGATTTTTGCATTATGTATGTAGTAGGTGTTTTTATCAAAATTGAAATCATCAACTTTGAAGATGATGCGAACCCCGGTGCCTGACGGACTCAATTCCGTATATGACTTCATAGTATTGATGATGTCAGTTGCCATTTCGTTTGGCACACCATCTGTAACACAGTGGTCGATGTCAATGGCACTGTAACCATTAAACACACCCATACCGATACCGGAATACTTATCAACCACTTCACTTACTGAGTCGAAACTTGAAAAGTCGGTTGCTGAATTTGCACGAGCTCTTGCACCGGTTATTTTATACGGAACCTTGGTTTTCTTACCGACACGTTCTTCATACTTCCATAAACAGAACAGAGCATACTGCTTCAGCTCAATTGGAATGTTGTTGTACATTGTTTCACCTCCTTATGTAATTTCACACAAGTCTCTTGTGTTTGACTAAATTTTAGCGTATAATGTAATCGTTTTGAATTTTTCATCGCTTACACTAACGCTTACAAAGGAGCAAAAGTTTATGAAGAAGTTTCCTACAGAGTTTTTAAGCACCACTGAAATCGGTGGTGTTGGTGAAATGATATATAAAGCTGTACGTTTCCCGGCGTATGCAATAGACTATGATGAAGAAGGTTATGAGGTAATTGTTCCTTTGCATTCAGTTTCTGTTCCACCCAAAAGCGGAACAGATTACAGGTTGACAGGGCAAGACTTATTGGCGAGTATATGTAATTTGTATATAAAAATAAATAACCCGGACAGCTCTGCTTCAATTTCAGAAACTATCCGGGAATGGTGCATTGATAATATATATCCTTATGATAATGATGCTTTATGTGAATTACTTGAAAGTGTTCCTAATGCACATGCGAAACTGTGGGAGATAATTCAAAGCGATGCAACTTTCAGGGTAAAAGATTTTATTAAAGATTTGTGTGCTTTAGGTACTACATTTGAATTTAATGAGGCATTAAAAGAGCGTTCCTCCACCCCTGAAAAGATACGTAATTTTTATTATGAAGGACGGTTGTGTGATTCAATACCTTTCTTTGAAAAATATAGCGTTTATGAAAACGATAGTGATTATATTAAACATATAGATGAAGATTACAATAAGTTAAAACAACAAGTAATTGATTTATTCCCTGATTTTAGAATGCGATTGAAGATAAATCCACGCAATCAAAAAATTGAATATGGTGCAGATGTTCATTCCGTTTTTGATATTTGTTGGTATACCTTTGCAAGGATGATGGCTCAAGACTCGACACCAATTGACCGAGGTGAATATGATTGTGAAGGGTCGATACTTACTTGTATGGCTTGTGGTGAGTTTTTTGTGCGACATTCAAGCAGACAACGCTATTGTCAAAAGTGGGATTGTCAAGCTGCAAGAAACCGGAAAAACAGAAATGCAAGTTATGCGAGACATAAAAATGATAATAAATGAGCATAAGCAATGCACCTGAAATTATGTGCATTGCTTATGCTACTTGTGATATCATATTAACTATTTCATTTATGTTCTTGCTCGATAATCTCACATTTATCTTCTCCGTAAGCAATTCCGAGAGATGAACCGCAATCCCATTGCACATGTATAGTTCCGATATCATCCACCATAACAACAGTTCCTTTTGCTCCTGAGGATAGATTTTTATTGTATTGGTCATTCATATATACAAGATTCACTCTTGTCCCAGCAGGATATTTCTTTCGTAGTTGTTCTAATACTTTTTCGCTAATAACAAACATAACTTTGCCTCCATACTTTTTGTTATGCTATATATCACTCTAAAAAGCAAAAAAGTCAAGATAAAAAATGTTTTTTAAAAGTTCAAGAACATGAACTTTTTTCCTGTTTCAAGGTAATTAATACTTGTTTAACACTAAATTTTATGTTACAATTCTTTGTGATGTGTAATTTTATTATGTTTTGGAGTGTATTGTATGTCGGTTTGTTACAACAAATTATGGAAACTCTTAATTGACCGTAAAATGAAAAAGAAGGATTTAATTGCTGCTACAGGTATAAGTAGAGGTACTATGGCTAAACTTGGACATGATGAAAATGTCAACACCGAAGTATTGGTGCGTATTTGCACAGCATTAGAATGCGATGTATGTGATATTGTTGAAATCATTCCAAATGATAAATAAGTTATCTGAAATAAGCCAATAAAACGGAGGAAGAACAAATTTTGTTCTTATATGATTAAAATGAGATATTTAGGAAGCAAAATCAAATTATTATCAGCAATTGAATCTGTTATTAATAAGTATAATATTGAAGGCGAAACATTTGCGGATTTATTTTCTGGCACAGGATGTGTTGGAGATTATTTTAAAGGTAAATACAAAATTATATCTAATGATTTTTTGTATTACTCATATGTTTTAAATCGTGCAAAACTTTCATTTCCATGTGTCCCTCAATTCGAGAAATTCAGTTTGACATATGGATGTAATATTTTTGAATGGTTAAACGATAGAAATTATGTACCCAATGATTCATTTTTTATATATAATAACTACACTCCACACGGTGGTAGAATGTTTTTCACTGATGAAAACGGAATAAAAATTGATGGCATCCGTCAAGATATTGAAAATTTTAAAGCTGATGATTTATTAAATGATGATGAATACTTTTTCTTACTTGCCTCTTTACTTGAAAGTGTTACTCGATACTCAAACACATCCGGTACTTACGAAGCTTTTTTCAAATTTTGGGATACCCGAGCAGAAAAAACATTCCAAATTGAGCCAATTGAAATGAATGTTGTTGACGGCATTCATAAAAGCATTGTTTATACTGAAGATACGAATCAACTTGTTCGCACAATTGAAGGAGATATTGCATATATCGACACCCCGTATACAGTCACTCAATATGTTTCTGCATACCATCTTTTAGAAACATTGGCAAGATATGATTATCCAAGAATAACCGGAGTTGGCGGAAAACGAGGAAGAGGTAATAAAAACTCGTTATATGCACGTAGATCTGAAGCTAAATCGCAATTTGAGGATTTATTACGTCAGATAAACTTTAAACACGTAATTATAAGTTATAGCAATCAGGGACTTGTACCAATTGAAGAGTTGATTGAATTAGCCCGACTTTTTGCCGTTGACCATATAGTTCATGTGGAAAATTTTGACTATCGTGAATATCAGAATCATAGGTCAAGCAATAAAAGTAATGGTAAAAAACTAAATGAAATAATTATATATTTTGAAAAAGATTTATCTATTAATAAGTCTCCGCTTAATTATTCTGGTAGCAAAGACACTATGTTACCTACTATAATTAAAGAATTGCCCTATCATATTGACACATTTGTTGATGTTATGGGTGGAGCTTTTAATGTTGGTGCTAACATAGTTACAACTAATGTTGTTCAATACAATGAAATTAATCGACAAATTTTTGATATCGTAAGTTGGCTTTTGAACGAAAACAAAAATTCTGTAATCACTGATGTCGAAAACTGCATAAATCAATACGCATTGGAAAAAGGTTTAAGAGAAAATTATGATGTTTTAAAGCAAGATTATAATGATGCTGAAAACCATATTAAACTTTTTGTGTTACATATGTATTCGTTTCAAAATATGATTCGATTTAATGGGAGCCAAAAGTTTAACACGCCTGTTGGTGTTGCAGGATATAGTGATGATATGCGTAATCGTATAAATAACTTTAGAATCAAATCTTCCAATTTGATTATGACTAATCTTGATTATGTGAATATTGATTGGACACAGTACCCTAAAGATACACTATTCTATTTTGACCCTCCTTATTATATCACCAATGCTACTTACAATGATGGAAAAAGAGGCGGTAAAGGTTGGGGTATTCAAGAAGAAGTTGAACTTTTGCAAATATTAACACGAATACATGAACTCGGATATAAATTTTTATTATCAAATGTAATTAACCATAATGGAAAATCGCACGACATTCTTATTAAATGGGCAGAAGAGCATCAATTTAAAATTATTGATGCCGGAATTTCTGGATGGAGATATTCAAAGAATGAAGTTCTAATAAAGAATTATTAAAGAGAGGTTTTGGTATGAATCACATACTTGTTTTACCTGCAGAATTTGAAACAACACTGAATACAGCATATCAAAATGTTGATATACATAACAAGTGGTTGGAAATCGGTGTGGATACTATTGAAGATATGATGAATAAAATCATATCTCAACTAAATGAAACCAACCCTAAATTATGCATTTCAAATTGGCGTACTGAAAACAAAAACACAATAAAAGAAAAAGTTGGAAATAGAGGTAACACCTCTGTTTATGCTGGATATTTTGAAAAAGAAAACGGAAATATTGATGGTTTGTTTTTCTATATACCTCCATCTCTAAATTCAGGAAATGATTTTTTAACCCGGCAAGTTATTCCAACATTAATCGGAATTTATGAAGGAATAGCTCAAGATATGGCGGATATGCACTTCAACAACAGACCTGTATATATTATGAACATAAATGAAACAAATCGGTCAGAGCAAAGAGCTGTGAAGATAAGTTTTTTATGTTCTGAGTTATTAGGGTTTAAATATTTGGATATTTTTTCGCGTAATTATCATGATGTTATTAACACTGATGAGACGCAAGGTTGTTTAAATGAATTAAATACATTCAACCAATTATTTAGTATAAATGGAACAAATGAATTGTTTTTTATTGATAATGAAAACAAAAGATTAAAATTGCTCTCTGATCGCGTCACGAATTCCACAAATCCTTCAGCAGAAATGTATAGATATTGCCTAAAGGTTTTACCAGCAATTTATATGGCTTTTAATGAGGGATACAAAATAGATATGGATGAATTTAACAATGTACAGATAAATATGGTTGATGTTATAAAAACCTATATTGCAAAAAAGCAATAGAATACGGAGGTATCATATATGCAAAAAATATATTACGGAGCACCCGGCACAGGAAAAAGCTTTGAAGCAAATAAATACTTGAAAAACAAAAACATTCCGGATGAGCGTATATTTCGAGTAACATTTCACCCTGAATATACTTACAATGATTTTATAGGTCAGCTTTTACCAACAGTTGTTAGAGCAGGTGAGCATGCAGGAGACATAACATATTCATATGAAAAAGGAGTGTTTACTTTAGCTTTAGAAAAAGCTTATGAAGATACATCCAAAGAAGTATATCTTGTATTAGAAGAGATGTCTCGTGGAAATTGTGCTGCAATTTTTGGAGATATATTCCAACTTTTAGATAGAGAGAACAATGGTATAAATAGAGGGTACAGCAGATACTTTATAAACAACTCTGTAATTTCAAAAGATATTATCGCCATTGAAGATGACAGAGTTAAACTGCCTCCGAATTTATCAATTTTAGGAACTGTTAACACATCCGACCAAAATGTGTTTGTAATGGATACAGCTTTCAAGAGAAGATTTGAATGGGAATATATAAGTACAAAAGCAATAAAAGATGAACACGATAATTACTATAATAATATTAATGTCAATTTGAGGGATGATGACGGCAACCAAATTGAAATTTCATGGGTTGACTTATATACTAAACTTAATAAATTTATATCTTCTGACGATAAACTTGGACTTGGTGAGGACAAGCAGATAGGACAATTCTTTATTGAATTTGACATTGCAGCAGATTGGGATACACATAAAAACCAACTTAAAAACAAGTTATTGCACTTTTTGTGGTTTGATGTAAATCAATCATCGTATCGTTCAGATATTCGTCTTTTTGATGCACAGATTAAAAGCTTTTCAGATTTATATGATGCATTTGAAAATGACGAAAAAATCTTTAGCACAGCGTTTTTTGAATCATTACAGTAATAATTCTTAAAATGTTTAATGGAGGTGAAATGATTGAAACTTGTATATGGACAGGATAGTCACTGCGTAGATTCGTTTATTGAAAATAAATTTACATTCTCTGATGGTGATATTAAATATATAAAAAGAGAAAGAAAAAAAGTATTTGATTTTGTTGGATTCATAACCTCAAGCAATGAAACTTTAGCGGTTTTTCCAAAACACTATTTCTTACCGGAAGAGATAGATATGCTGAATCGCAATCCATCTTTAGATACTTACAATGCAGATTTATTATTTAAAGTTATTAGTACATATATAAGGGAAGATACACTCCGTACAGTAAAAGCTGAAAAATACATAGGTGACCAAAAGGAATATGAATCAGATTATCCCTTTAGTGCATTTTTTGAAGTGTATGATTATTACAAAAAATATGGTTTGTATTATGAAGAAGAAACAACTGTAACACCAAGACAAAAAGGAAAAATATCATGGAAAGATACTATTCGTCGCTCTAATATTTTGATAAGTGGTGGTAACATTATTTTCTCACCTTTATACTCAAAAACTAAAAACAGAAAAAGTGACTTTATAAGTGAGTGTATGATATTTGTAATTAATCATACCCTTCAAACTTTTCCGTTCTTTTTGTCAATGAAATCAATAACAGGGAAATCATCAAAATTCGATTTCATTGCAAATAAAGAATATGTTCTCAAACAATTATATAAATTTCAAAACTATGCTTTTAAAGACATTCACAAGAAATTGATTTCTTCATTGATTCGATTCTTTGAAGAATTACAGCAGAAAAAGCATGGAGGAGATGTATATGTTAAAATAACATTCTTTGATAAAATTTGGGAAAGAATGATAGAGAAGTATTTAAACGACTTTTTTGTAGGAATTGATAATGAATGTGGTGGAATTGTATTTAATGAAAGCCAAATATCTTCAGCAGTTCATTTTTCAGAAAAGACATTTGTTATAGATGACTCTCACAATGGTTTTAAAATAAGACCTGACCATTATGGAAGAGCTGATGGTAAGCAATATATATTCGACTCAAAATACTATTATGAACTCTCAGAATTAAATTATAAACAGTTTGCATATGATGTTTTGTTACAGTCACTAAACAATGAGGATGAAACATACAATGTTTTAATTTTGCCCGGCGAACCACATTGTTCTTCACATCTAATGCTGAAACCTGAATTTCAGAACAGTAGTATGCGTAATCACAGAATAGTTGAGCAATATATAAACATCAAAAAAGTAATGGAGCATTACGTTTCACTATAAAGCAGTAGCTTTATATTCGCTGCAAAAGATATGAACTACACAAGATTTACTCTTGTGTAGTTTTTTGTGCCTGTTACAATTAGATACAAGTTATAAAAGGAATTTAAAAAACACAGAAATTGATATTTGAAAGTTTTGTGGTATAATATTTTTTGGAAAACTGATACAACAAAACTTGAAATAGGTGATAAAAGTGAGCATAGAAACAACAATTGATGGTATTTCAGATTACATACGTCTTGTTTGTGAAGAAAATTCAAAAATAGAGAAAACAGCTGTCTTTCAGGACCAAGAATTATTATTTAGAGGGCAATCCAATTGCGAGTATGAGTTATTACCTTCTATTGGTCGCAATCGTTCTTCGGCAGTTTCTTGTACGATATTTAACGAAGAAAGAAATTTAATTGAAATGGCAAAATTCAAATTGCCTGATATTTTTCACGATAATTTAACTCCGATTGAATTACTTGCACTTTTACAAGATCATGGAATTCCTACACGATTGCTTGATATTACAGAAAACGCTCTTGTTGCATTGTTTTTTGCTTGTTGTAGTAGTGATAATAAGGATGGTGAAGTCATCATCTTTAAAAGCAATAATAATGATATTACAAATTATCCTATAGCAAATGCAATTGCAGATAGTTACAGATTCACACGTGGAACTTGGACGCATCTATCGTTGTTTTATGGAAATGTAAAAAGGCAACCATATTTTTTAGAGCAAGAGCAAACTCTTGAGATATGTCATAAAGACGATGATTGTGGTGGAGAGTGGATTGCAGAATGTTGTAAAAAAATAATGTACATATATGCTCCTGTTAGAAGTGTCCGTCAGCAAGTCCAACAAGGCAGATATATACTATTCCCTAACCATATTGATTATGAAACGTTGAACGATGGTTGCTTTGAATGGTCAATTGACGCAATTCCCAAGAATCACTCTGATATTGTCGCACGAATAATTATTCCAAAAACATTAAAAAGACAATTGCTCACGGATTTAACTGTTTTAGGAATAACAGAAGACTTCCTTTTTTGTGATAATGTAGACACAGTCTGTAAAGGCATATTAGATTCATTTAACAAACGATATTATAAATAATTGCAAAGTAAAAAAGACTACGCCGGTGTTAATCTTGTGTAGTCTTTTTTACTCTTGAAATATACTATATTTCATCAAAATTATGTGAGTTACCAATATAGGTTTCGGCTATAATTTTTATTCCAAGCTTCATACCTTCAACGAACGCCTCTTTTTCAGAAATGCTATTCATTTCGGTAATACAATCCTTATACTTTTCAAAGATGACTTTTTGCTCCTTTGAGAGTGTTGGCAGTAGTTTTTCTTCATTCCGGACGGACAAATTCAGTAGTTTTGAGTATTCACTCCCAAGTCTGATGGCTTTGTCTGACGGAACTATATTTCCGTAATATAAATTTTCTAATGCTGTCATAAGCAACGCTCCTTTCGGTGTGTGCTATATATCACTCTGAAAAGCATAAAAGTCAAGTTGTTTTTTCTTGCATACAAAACAAAAAGACTACACAGGAATTTAATCTTGTGTAGTCTTTTCTGTTTTCGCACCACTTAAAGAGAATGTCGGGTTTTTACTTGTTTTGCAAAAATCCCTAATTTACACTCCCTTTTCGGTCAGGCAATTTTTTTGTTATTAAAGAAGTGCTCTGTAAAGCTCTGCGATTTCTTCAACGCTTGTATCCTTGGGGTTACCGGGACGGCAAGCATCTGCGAATGCGCTTTCTGAAAGGAACTGAATGTCCTCCTCCTTGAGAATACCCTTAAGGTCCTTAGGAATACCAACTGTTTCATTGAGAGCATAAACTGCGTCAACTGCTGCCTTTCTTGCTTCCTCAACTGACATAGCGTCTGTACCTGCAACGCCCATAGCCTTTGCGATGTCACGGTATTTATCGCCTGTGCATTCTGCATTGTAAGCCATGATTGAGGGGAGGAGGATTGCGTTTGCAACACCGTGAGGTGTGTCATAAAGAGCACCGAGACCGTGAGCCATTGAGTGAACAATACCAAGACCTACGTTTGAGAAGCCCTGACCTGCGATGTACTGAGCGAGAGCCATACCTTCTCTGCCTTCGGGAGTGTTTTCGCAAGCACCAGGAAGATGCTTTGCAATAAGCTCAATTGCTTTGAGGTGGAACATATCTGTCATTTCCCAAGCACCCTTTGTGATGTAGCCCTCAATAGCGTGAGTAAGAGCGTCCATACCTGTTGATGCTGTGAGACCCTTGGGCATTGAAGCCATCATATCGGGGTCAACAACTGCAACCTCGGGAATATCGTGAATGTCAACGCAAACGAATTTACGCTTCTTTTCAACGTCTGTGATAACATAGTTGATTGTAACCTCAGCAGCTGTACCTGCAGTTGTGGGAACTGCGATTGTGAATACTGCGTGGTTCTTTGTATCTGCAACGCCCTCAAGGCTTCTTACATCAGCAAATTCGGGGTTCTCGATAATGATACCGATAGCCTTTGCTGTATCCATAGCAGAGCCACCACCGATAGCAACGATGCAATCTGCGTCGCTTGCCTTGAAAGCCTCAACACCTGCAAGAACATTTTCAATTGTGGGATTAGCTTTAATTTCGCTGAATATACTGTAAGGGAAGCCTGCTTTGTCAAGAAGGTCTGTTACCTTACCTGTAACGCCGAATTTGATAAGGTCGGGGTCGGAGCATACGAAAGCTTTTTTAAATCCACGGCTCTGAAGCTCTGTGGTGATGTTTTCAATTGCTCCCTTTCCATGATAGGAAATTGTGTTTAATACAATACGATTTGCCATTTTGGTACCTCCAAAAAATTTATTTCATGATGATTATACTACATATAGATTGATAAATCATTAACAATTCTGAAAAAATTTGTATTTTCTGAAATTTTGGTATCTTTGACAAAATTAGAGGTAAAAACCTTTGCAAAATTACCATTGTTTTAAAAAAATGGTCGTGCTATACTGAGTAAAAATATCTTTTAGGAGATTTTTATGGATATTCCGAAGATTCTTCTGCAAAAAGCAGATGAAATTACAGAAAAGCTTAAGGTGAAATATCCTGAGCTTGCTCCCTTTTTCAAGGGCTGCTTTTTGAACACCATTGAAACAACTGTTACAAAGCTTGATGACGGTGGCTATTTCGTTATAACAGGCGATATTCCTGCCATGTGGCTTCGTGACAGCGCATCCCAGCTCACTCATTACATCCGTTATGCAAATGAGGACGAGGATTTAAAGGAAATTATCAGAAGCGTTATTGCCCGTCATGCAAAATTTGTTTGTCTTGACCCTTATTCAAACGCCTTCAACGCTGTTCCCAACAGAGGGCACAAGGATGATACTGATTTCAGCCACGAGCTTATCTGGGAAAGAAAATATGAGGTTGACTCTCTTTGCGCCTCCCTTTATCTTTCTTATCAGTATTATAACGAAACTCTTGATAACTCAATTTTCACAGAGGAATTCCACCAGATGATGTGGAAAATTGTTGAGGTTTTCAAGAAGGAGCAAAACCATTTCCAGAATTCTACATATTATTTCAATAGAACAGATTGCCCCACAATTGACACTCTTCCCAACGAGGGCAGGGGTAATGATGTTCTTTACACAGGTATGACATGGTCGGGCTTCCGTCCCTCTGACGACAGATGCCTTTACGGTTATCTTGTGCCTGCAAATATGATGGCAGTTTGCGCTCTCAAAATGGCAGCGCAGATGGCTAACGAGGGCTACGAGGATACCAAGCTTGAAAGCGAATGTCGCTCCCTTTCCTTTGATATTGACGAGGGCATCAAGGAGCACGGTATTTATGACCACGATGATTACGGCAAAATTTTCGTTTACGAAACAGACGGTATGGGCAATATGCTTTTAATGGATGACGCTAATTCTCCAAGCCTTTTGTCTGCGCCCTATCTTGGCTATGTAAAGCCCGATAACGAAATTTATCAGAATACAAGAAGATTCATTCTTTCTCATAATAATCCTTGGTATTTTGAAGGCTCTGCTGCAAAGGGTATAGGCAGTCCCCACACAGGTACAGATAAAATCTGGCACATTTCCCTTGCCATGCAGGCGCTGACCTCAACTGATCCCGAGGAAATCAGAGAATGTGTAAGAATGCTCACAACCACTCATGCAGGTGCATACCTTATGCACGAGTCCTTTAACAAAAACGACGATACAGATTTCACAAGACCTTGGTTTGCTTGGGCGAATAGCCTGTTTGCTGAGCTGATGATAAGACTGGCAGAAGATTAATTCGAAATTCGGAATGCGGAATGCTGAATGAGCTTCGCGTGAAAGTGAAAATAAAATGAAAAAATATGGCAGTCCAACCTCTCTTCGAAGAGAGGGGGACCGCCTTTTTATTTGTTATTGTTTTTTTGAATGCTTCAAGCGTGGAATTAACAAAGAATAAAATTAAGTTGGTCGGGCGGTGGAGAGTTCTTGACGCGAAATCTTGAGCGTCTTTTCACCGTAGGTGAAATGTTCTCTATTACAATTAAAGCTAACGCTTTAACTACGCTCGAGGGCTCGCGTAGAGAACCTTCCACCATTCCGCCCAACTGTACTCAATTACTTTATATCAGGCTCGCTTGGGACGCGTTGTAATTTATAAATATTTTCAAGATGGTCCCCCTTCCTTCGAAGGAAGGTTTAAATTACCACAGCTTTAGTCTTTTTACTTTACATTTTGCGAAGCTTATTCTTCTTTTTGCATTTTATTGGCTTTTTATTGCTTTAACTACTTTTACAGCAGTATATCCTATTAAAAATACAGTTAAAATTGTTTTTAACTGTGAAATTCGTAGATAGGTTTTTGTAACATTTGAAAGACTTTGTAATGTTTGTTGTTTGTTCATAGTACCTCCATTATAATTTCGCATTCCGCACTCCTCATTCCTCACTCCGCATTCTCACGAAGTGAGTAATACCCCATGCGCGATTCCCGGTGTGGATTCCTTTTGCTGAGCTGAGGTGGGGGAGAGAAGGGCGCCTGTGCCGACGAAAAGCACCTTGTTAAGCTCCTTGCTTTTAAGCTTATTAAGAATATAAGAGCAGACAACACTTGCAGAGCAACCACAGCCCGATCCACCTGAGTGCATATCCTGCTTCTTAAGATCGAAAATCATCATACCACAGTCGTTGTGAACAGAACTGATATCGGTGCAATATTCCTTTCGCATAAGCTCTTTTAAAAGGGCAGAGCCTGTTGAGCCTAAATCACCTGTTAAAATCAAATCGTAATCCTCAGGCTTTGTGTCGGTGTCCTTCAGAAAATCGCCGATGGTCTGTGCTGCTGCAGGTGCCATGGCAGCGCCCATATTATTGACATCGGTTATACCTAAATCACGGACAGAGCCGAATATAACCCTTTCAATTTTGGGGGTGTTCTCCTGGTTTTTTGTGACTACTGCTGCGCCTGCACCTGTAACAGTCCATTGGCTTGCAGGGCTTCGCTGACCACCGTATTCAAGAGGGTAGCGATACTGCCTTTCAGCCGAGCAGAAATGGGAGGATGCAGCTGCGAGGGCGTTTTTTGCAGCCCCTGAATCCACAAAGATTCCTGCAAGGGCAAGGGAGAGTGCCATTGTTGAGCAGGCACCATAAAGCCCCGCAAAGCAGAAGCCCAAATCCCTCATATCAAAGGAGGAGCCGATACATTGATTCAAAAGGTCACCTGCAAAGGCAATCTGAATATCGCTTTTTGAAAGTCCTGATTTCTTCACTGCAGCTTCAATTGTCATTTTCTGCATTTTGGTTTCAGCCTTTTCAAAGGTTTTCTCGCCGAAAAAGGCATCGTTATATGCCTTGTCAAAGTGCTGACCCAAGGGCCCCTCTGACTCCTTCTTACCAACCACTGCAGCATAGCCGATAATCGACGGCGTGTTTTTTAATTCAATTGTGTATTTCCCGATTCTTTGTGGCATATCTGAATTCTTCCTTAAAGTGAATTTGATACTATTATTTGTATTTAAGGCAAAAAAATACCCATCTGCAAAAGCAGATGGGTGAAAATATTTATTAAAGAATATCGTCAAAAAGTCTGATGTTTGCTTTTTCGGCTTTTAATTCGCCGTTCTGAATTTTCTTAATGATTTCAACGATTTTGTCGTTAATGGGAGTGGGCACATTATGCTTTCTGCCGAACTCACAAACAACACCATTGATTGCATCAATTTCGCAGGGCTTACCTTTCTTAAGGTCCTGAAGCATTGAGGGCTCAATGAGTCTGTGCTTTTTCATTGCGATGGGAAGAAGCTTGCATCCAAGTGCACGCTTGAGAGCGCCCTTGTAATAGAAAAGACCAACAATGTTTTTGCCCTGAACAGGTGCAAACTCTGTGCCTGTTGCGTGACCAACATCAATACATTCCTTCATGCAACGGATGGCAACCTTCTGAGCATCCTTATCCTCGGAAACATCACCAAAAACGCCACCAACAACTGTGCCGAGGCCTGAGAAGGTTGCGTTAATAAGAAGCTTTGACCAACGAGCGCCCATAAGGTTTTCTTCCTCGTGAACAGGACACATAAGCTCAAGCAAATCTTTAACCATTTTAACCTGCTCATCTGTGATGCCGTCTAATTTACCCATATGGAATGAAAGGCTGTCGGGTGCACTTGTAAGCTCACATACGCCTGGCTCAATAAGTGCTGCGCCCCATTCAACTGCACAGCCCATTGTGTGATCTGCGCCAACGATTTCAGCAATACCGGGCTCGGGAATACCATTCTGAAGAGTTACGATAACGCCATCGTCGCTGAGGAAATCCTTAAGCATTGTAACAACATCCTTGTTGAAAAGCTGCTTTGTAAGAAGAACGATAACATCGTATTTGCCTTCCATCTGGTCGGGAGTGATAGCCTTAACGGGAACTGTCATATCAACAGTACCGATGATTTTTGCGCCCTTTGTGTTGAGGATTTCAACATGCGCCTTGTTTCTGTTAATAAGGTCAACCTGACCACCATTTTTAGTGATGTATGCGCCTAAAACAGTACCGAGGGAGCCAGCACCGTAAATTGCATTTCTGCTCATATAAACACATCCTTGTTAAAAATTTAATTATCATTTAAGAATATATCACATATGAGCCGTTAAATCAACAATATTTATTTTAAAAACAGATAATAAATCAAACCATACAGGCTTGCAGCAGAGCAGCCATAGACGATAACGGGGCCTGCAAGGTTGAACATTTTTGCACCTGTACCGAGGATTTTTCCCTCGGTGCTGAATTCAACTGCAGGGGAAACAACAGAGTTTGCAAAGCCTGTAATTGGCACGGCTGTGCCTGCACCTGCGTGCTTTGCGATTTTTGAAAAGGTGCCTGTGGCAGTGAGAATGGCTGTAATTACAATGAGGGTTGTGGGAACGGCTAATTTTACTTCGTCTTCGCTTAAGCCCATATTCGTATAAAGCATTTTTAAAAGCTGACCGAAGCAACAGATTGAACCACCAAAGATAAAGGCTAAAATGCAGTCCTTTAAGAGTGGGGATTTTGGGGTGAGGTTGTGGACGAGTTGTTGGTAGTTTTTTGAATCCATAAGATGCTCCTTTAAAATGCGGAATTCGGAATGCGGAGTGCGGAATGAGGCTTCGCGATAGTTTAATTTATTGGTTATATTTTTCTCTTGTGTTAATTAAATATTCATTGATTATTTTAAAATAATACTGTATAATAAATTTACAAAATGTACCTGACGTGAAGGGGAGGGTTCTCCTGAAAATAAGGGACGGAAATAAAATGCAAAATGCAGAATGCAAAATGCAAAATTTCGGGGCGCGAAAATGCGCCGTAGAAGATTTTGTAAAAGTATTACGAGTCTTTCCGGCATTTATATAATTGTGTCGAAGACCCTTTAATTCTGCATTCTCAATTCTGATTTTTACCGTACCCTTATTATGTCAGGGTGCGGTGTTTTTATTTCTTGCGAAATAAAGTGAATAGTGAATAGTTTCGGGGAAGCTACGCTTCTGTACCACCCACCATTGCCATTGGCAATGGTCCCCCCCTCCTTTTTGCTGAAGCAAAAAAGAGGGATAGGCTTCGCAAGCATTTATTATTTCTTCTTTATTATCTATTCTTTATTCTTTAAAAACTTTAAAAGAATAAAGAAGAAAGAAAAAATAATAAAGAATAAATTTTACAATTGCCGTGCGCAGCACCCGAAATTTTACATTCTGCATTTTGCATTTTGCATTAAAAACTAAAATTATAAACAAGGTGGTAAATTATGTCATCTCGTGTTGGTGTTATCAGCATTATTGTTGAGAATGGCGATAGCGTTGCTGAGCTTAACGATATTCTGCATAGCTATGGTGAATATATTATCGGCAGAATGGGGATTCCCTATAGCCAGAGGGAAATCAGCATCATAAGCGTTGCTATTGATGCTCCTCAGGATGTTATTTCTACCATCAGTGGTAAAATCGGAAGCTTGAAAGGAATAAGCGCAAAGACTGTGCTTTCAAATGTGAAAAGTGATGAATAGAATTTTTGAAGTTGCTGAAAGGCTTGTAAGAAGCCGTCGCCTTACTCTTGAGGAGTATAAAGAATTAGTTGAGGGCTATGACCACGAAATTGCTGAATATTTAAAGAATGAAGCCATAAAAAAGCGTAAAGAAATTTATGGTGACAAGGTTTTTGTCCGTGGTCTTATTGAAATAAGCAATATCTGCAAAAACAACTGCTTTTATTGTGGCATCCGTGGTGAAAATGAGAATTGTCAGAGATATCAGCTTAACCACGAGGAAATTATGATGTGCTGTGTTAAGGCCTATGATTCAGGCTTTCGCACCTTTGTTCTGCAGGGTGGCGAGAATGGCTATTATGACGATGACCGTCTTGACTATTTAATAAGCGATATTAAAAATAATTGCCCCGATTGCGCTGTGACGCTTTCCTTGGGCGAGAGAAGTGAATTCAGCTATATGAAGCTGTTTCATGCAGGGGCAGACAGATATCTTCTGCGCCACGAGGCAGCAGATAAGGAGCTTTATGAGAAGCTTCACCCACAGAATATGTCCTATGAAAACCGAATGAAATGCCTTGAGGAGCTTAAGGAAATCGGTTATCAGGTAGGCTGTGGATTTATGGTTGGCGCGCCCTATCAGACTGCAGAGCATATTGCGAGAGATCTGAAATTTATTGAGGAATTCAAGCCCGAAATGTGTGGCATAGGACCCTTTATTCCCCATAAGGATACAATTTTTGCAAATGAAAAGGCAGGATCAGCAGATTTTACCTGCTATCTTCTCTCAATTATAAGATTAATTCACCCCAATGTTCTTTTACCTGCCACAACTGCTCTTGGAACAGTTGAAAAGGATGGCTGGGAGAGGGGGATTCTTTCGGGTGCAAATGTTATTATGCTTAATCTTACCCCTGAATTTGTCCGTGGGAAATACGAAATTTACGATAACAAGGGCACAATAGGTACAGATAACCCCGAGCAGTTAAAGACACTTGAAGAAAAAATGAAAAATATAGGGTATGAGCTTGATATGGGTAAAGGCGACCACAATAAGCGCTGGTGGCCCATTCTCAATGAGGAATCCCGTGAAAGACTGAAGCATACGTTGTTTAAAGAAACTGCGAATTAAATGCGGAATGCGGAGTGCGGAATGAGCTTCGCGATACTTTTACATACCAAGGAAAGGAAATACAAATGGCTAAATATGATATAAAATCTTTAAAAGCAGAAGAATTCATCAATGATGGTGAAATTCTTGATACTATAAAATATGCAGAGGAGAACAAGAATAATGTCCCATTAATTGACAGTATTCTTGAAAAGGCGAGACCTCGTAAGGATGGTGCAGGTCTTCACTGCACAGGACTTTCTCACAGAGAGGCAGCTGTGCTTCTTGCTTGTGATATTCCCGAAAAGATTGAGGAAATGATGGCTCTTGCTAATCAGATAAAGCAGGATTTTTACGGCAACAGAATTGTTATGTTTGCCCCTCTTTACCTTTCAAACTACTGCGTGAACGGCTGTGTTTACTGCCCTTATCACCTTAAAAACAAGCATATTGCCCGTAAGAAATTAACTCAGGAGGAGGTTAAGGCTGAGGTTATTGCCCTTCAGGATATGGGGCACAAGCGTCTTGCTATTGAAGCAGGCGAGGACCCCAAGAACAACCCCATTGAGTACATATTGGAGTGCATCAAAACCATTTACAGCGTTAATCACAAGAATGGGGCAATAAGACGAGTTAATGTAAATATTGCTGCGACCACTGTTGAAAACTACAGAAAGCTTAAGGATGCAGGCATCGGCACATATATTCTCTTTCAGGAAACCTACCATAAGGAAAGCTATCTTCAGCTTCACCCAACAGGCCCCAAGCACGATTATGACTATCACACCGAGGCTATGGACAGAGCTATGGAGGGTGGCATTGACGATGTAGGTCTTGGCGTTCTTTTCGGGCTTGAAAGATATATGTATGAGTTCGTTGGTCTTCTTATGCACGCAGAGCATCTTGAGGCTGTTCACGGCGTTGGACCTCACACCATAAGTGTGCCAAGACTTAAGAGGGCAGACGACATTGACCCCGATGCATTTGACAACGGCATCAGCGATGAAATGTTCAAGAAAATTATTGCCTGCATCAGAATTGCTGTGCCCTATACAGGTATGATTATTTCTACCCGTGAAAGCGAGAAGGTAAGGGGCGAAGCCTTACACCTTGGTATTTCTCAGATTAGTGGTGCCTCCCGTACATCTGTTGGTGGCTACACCGAGGAGGAGCGACCCCACGATTCCGAGCAGTTTGATGTTTCTGACCAGAGAACTCTCGACGAGGTTGTCCGTTGGCTTATGGAAAACGGTCATATTCCTTCATTCTGCACAGCTTGCTACAGAGAGGGCAGAACAGGGGACAGATTTATGAGCCTTTGCAAATCAGGACAGATTCTTAACTGCTGTCACCCCAATGCGCTTATGACTCTTACTGAATATATGGAGGACTACGCAACCGACAAAACAAAGGAAATCGGCTACAAGCTTATTGAAGAGGAGCTGAAGAAGATTCCTAAGGACAAGGTAAGAGAAATTGCCGAGAGCAATATTAAGGACATTAAAAATTCCAACAGACGAGATTTCAGATTTTAAGGTGGTTTAAAATGAGTTTAAACGAGACTGTTTCTGCCGAAAGAGTGCATATCGGCTTTTTTGGTATGAGAAATGCAGGTAAATCAAGCCTTGTAAATGCAGTTACAGGGCAGAGCCTTTCTGTTGTTTCCGATGTTTTAGGTACAACAACTGACCCTGTTAAAAAGGCTATGGAGCTTTTACCCTTAGGCCCTGTTGTGATTATTGACACCCCAGGTTTTGATGACGAGGGCTACCTCGGTGAAATGCGAGTTGAAAAGACCAACGAAATTCTTGCAAAAACCGATGTTGCAATTCTTGTTGTTGACTCCCTTAAGGGTATTTCAGAGGGCGACGAGGAGCTTGTTAAGGCATTTAAAAAGAGAAATATTCCTTATGTTATCGCCTTTAATAAATGCGAGCTTCTTGAAGAAAAAAAGGCTCTTAATGACAACGAAATTTATGTCAGCGCAGTTAATAACGAGAATATTTTTGAATTAAAAGAGAAAATCGGCAGTCTTGCCAAGACTACCGAAAGGAAGAAATATGTTGTCTCAGACCTTGTTGAAAAGGGCGACATTGTTGTGCTTGTTATTCCCATTGACGAGGCTGCGCCCAAGGGCAGACTTATTCTCCCTCAGCAGATGACAATCCGTGATTTGTTGGACGGGAATTGCATTGTTGTGTCCTGTCAGGACACAGAGCTGGAAAGCACCTTGAGTTCTCTTGCGAAAAAACCGAAATTGGTTATAACCGACTCACAGATATTCGGCAAGGTTTCAAAAATTGTGCCCGAGGATGTTCTTCTGACCTCATTTTCAATTCTTATGGCAAGATACAAGGGTGAGCTTGAAGGTCTCGTTGAAGGGGCTGAGAGGCTTGCTGAAATAAAGAATGGTGACAGAATTTTAATCAGCGAGGGATGTACTCACCACAGACAATGCAACGATATCGGCACGGTGAAAATCCCCAATATGATTAGAAAATTTACAGGTGCAGAGCCTGAATTCAGCTTTACCTCAGGTGGCGAATTCCCTCAGGATTTAAGTGAGTTTTCTCTCGTTGTTCATTGTGGTGGCTGTACCCTTAACGAAAAGGAAATGCACCACAGAATGACCCTTGCAAGAGAGCAGGGTGTGCCCATGGTGAATTATGGTGTGGCGATTGCGAAGATGAATAACATCTTGGATAAGAGTCTGGGGATTTTTAAATAATGTTTTGCTTTGCAAAACATATCATTCGCGAAGCGAATATCATGCCCAAAAGGGTATATCATACCGAAGGTATATCATTTGAAAATGATATATTGCCTGACGGCAACATGATATAAAACAAGTTTTATGATATATTTTCTACGAAAATATGATATGCACCTTTGGTGCATTGTTAGGAGTGAGTATATGAACATAATTCTTTGCATAGATAAAAACAACGGAATGAGCTTTATGGGTAAGAGGCAGAGCATGGACTGCGTTCTCAGAGAAAAGCTTCTTGAAATCGTTGGTGGCTCAAGGCTTCTTATGAGCTCATATTCTGCAAAGCAATTTGAAAATATAGAAAACATTATCGTTGATGATGATTTTTTACTTAATGCAAATCAGGGGGATTTCTGCTTTGCTGAGAATGTGGAAATAACCTCTGAAAATGTTGAAGGCTTTTATATTTTTAATTGGAACAGAAAATACCCAGGAGATTTGTTTTTTTCTGTTGACCTTAAGGCTGAGGGCTTTAAGAAAATAAAAAAAGAAGAGTTCAAGGGGAACTCTCACGATAAAATTACTTTAGAGATATATTCAAGGTGATTATATGAAAAAGAAAATAATTATAGCTGTTGCTTGTATATTAGCGTTATCCTTTATCGGCTTTTTGGGTAGCGATTCAGAGGTGCCTGCCGATGCCACAACAGAAATTGCTTCTACAACCATTGAGGCGCTTGTAACAGAAGCTGACACTGAGGATGCTTCTGCTGACGAATCAGAAGAAGGCTCGGAAAAGGCAGAGGACAAGGAAGAAAAAACTACACAAAAGGAAACCGAAAAGGTAAATAAGACCGAGAGCGTGGGTAGCGATAGCAGTAAGGCTGTTTTGTCAGATATTCCTGTATACTCAGGCAGACCTTATGTGGTTATTAACGGAAATATTCCCTCGTTCAATAAATACGAGCTGACAACAAAGGGCTACGAAACTTATGCTTCTCTTGATTCTCTTGGTCGCTGTGGTGGTGCAGTTGCATCCTGTGGAAGAGAGATTATGCCCAAGGCAGGCGAGGAGCGCGAGAGTATAAGCTCGGTGAAGCCGTCAGGCTGGGTTCAGGCGCAGTATGACTGGGTTTCGGGAAAATATCTTTACAACCGTTGTCATTTAATCGGTTGGCAGTTGTCTGCAGAAAATGCAAACAAGAGAAACCTTATAACAGGCACAAGATATATGAACACAGAGGGTATGCTACCCTTTGAAAATATGGTTGCCGACTACATAAAGGAAACCGGAAACCATGTTGCATACAGAATTACGCCCATTTATGACGGATCCGACCTTGTGGCAAGTGGTGTACAGATGGAGGCCTATTCCGTTGAGGATGACGGCGAGGGTATTTGCTTTAATATCTTCTGCTATAATGTTCAGCCAGGGGTCACCATTGACTATTCAACAGGAAGAAGCTGGTCCGACGGCAGTAAGGCTGAGACAACAAAGAAGCAGACTGTAATTGCTCCCGTTGAGACAACAAAAAAGAAGGTTGAGGAGACGAAATCCTCCGTTTCATATAACACCTATGCTTACAGTGCAAAAAGTGATAAATTCCACTACCCAAGCTGTAGATATGCAAAGCAGATAAATTCAGAAAATTACTGTGAATATACAGGTACTAGACAAGGTATGATTGATAAGGGTTATCAACCTTGTAAAAATTGTAGTCCGTGAAGATAATATTCAGAACAAAAAAGTAAAGGCGCGTCCTTACCTCTCTTCGAAGAGAGGGGGACCGCCTTTTGATTTATTGTTGTTTATATTAAAGTTTCAAGCGTGTGATAAATAAAGTTTAAAAGTTTAGTTGGGCGGGCGGTGGAGAGTTCTCTACGCGAGAACCGAGCGTAGTTGAAGCGTAAGCTTCAATTAACATATACATACCGTAACTATTCTCTACATTCAGAAATAATTTTTCCCTTTGTCCGTTACTTTTGTTTTGCCGGTATGGAAAGTTTATTACAGTTTCACCTTGCGGTGAAAAGACGCTCAAGGGTTCGCGTCAAGAATCCTCCACCATTCCGCTAAACTTATTTCAGAAAATTTACATTAGGCTCGTTTGATACTTTATTGGAAAAATTAAGTCATTCAAGATGGTCCCCCTCCTTTCGAAAGGAGGTACCCAATAAATCAATTTTATTTTTCTATCTTTACTCCTTGCGAAGCTTGCTGGCGACTGGCATCTGGCAACTGGCATCTTGAATTTAATACAAATCTTCAGGAGAGTTTAACAAGTATGTCGCCCCTGATTCTGTCAGTTCCTCTGCTGTGCCGAAGCCATAGACTGCCCCTGCGCTGTCGAGGCCCACTGCGTTTGCACCGTCGATATCATAACAACGGTCGCCAACCATAATGATTTCGCTTTTATCGGGGTTGCCGAAGAAATCAAGGCAGGCGTTGATTAAATCCCTTTTGCTTGAATGGTTGTTTTTGAAATCCTCTGCAGAAACAAAATCATAATATTTGTAAATATCGTGGTATTTTGAAATTTCTTCAACGAAGTAAATAGGCTTACTTGAAGCGATGGCAATTTTTTTGCCATCCTTTTTTAATCTTTCGAGCATTTCCTTTATGCCCTCATAGATTTTTGATTCCTCGGCAGCCTTTTCTCTGTAGCGCTCTCTGTATTTGTCTATAAGCCATTGAGCATCCTCGTCGGAAACATTGTAAATGGTTTTGTAGCTCTCGAAAAGGGGAGGGCCCACGAAATAATGAAGCTTTTCAATGTCATCTTCCTTAATGCCGTAGCAGTCAAGAGAATAAATAATTGAATTGAAAATGCCCTCGGTTGTATCGCAGAGAGTACCGTCGAAGTCGAATAAATAGTAGTTGTAGTCTTTCATTTTTATCACCGAGGGTATTTTAACACATAATAATGCAAAATGCAAAATGCAGAATGCAAAATTAAGGGGAAGCTTCGCTTCCGAACATTATAAGTGCAAAGTGCAAAACGCAAAGCGCAAAGTGTATGGTGCAAAAATACGCCACATTATAATTGCCGTGCGCAGCACCCTGCATTCCGAATTCCGAATTTTTACTACTTGAAACATTTAAAACAATATAGTAAAATAAAAGGTAATTATTTTATCTTTAAACTAAGTGAAAAGAGATGGTTTTGTGGCTATTACAAAAAGCCAGATTGATTTGATTCTTAAGAAATATGAAAATCCTGAGGAAAGTCTTATTGCAGTTTTACAGGACATTCAGGGTATTGACGGCTATATTTCAAGAGAAAGCGTTGAAGCAATAACAGAATTAAGTGGAATTCCCTCTGCTCGTATTATGGGCGTTGCCTCATTTTATGCAGGCTTTCGTCTTAAGCCCGTTGGCAAATACAGAATTATGGTTTGCATGGGTACTGCCTGCCATGTTAACGGCGCAGAGCGCGTAGGCGACACAGTTAAAAGAGTTTTAGGCATCGAAGAGGGAGATGTGACCGAGGACGGACTTTTCTCATGGGAAGAGGTTGCCTGCCTTGGCTGCTGCAGTATTTCTCCTGCTATGATGATTAACGACACAGCTTACGGAAAGCTTACTCCCGATATGGTGACTGAAATTATCAACACCATAAGAGAGGAGGAGCAGAAATGAGATTTCTTTTAGGCTATGGCTCCTGTGGTATTGCATCAGGTGCAAAAAATGTTCTTAAGGCTCTTGAGAGCGCATTTGAAGGCACCGATTTCACAGTTGAGAAGGTTGGCTGTAACGGACTTTGCTTTGCTGAGCCCATTGTTGAGGTTATCTGCGACAACGGCGAGAGTATTCTCTATGGTCGCCTTGACGAGAAGAGTGCAGCTGACCTTGCTGAGTCAGCTAAAAACGGCAGTCTTACCCTTGAAAACAGACTTTCAGAGGATGAGCTGAATTTCCTTAAGGGTCAGAAGAGAATTGTTCTTTCAGGCTGTGGTAAAATCGACCCTGAAAGCATTGATTCCTACATAGAAAACGGTGGCTACGAGGCTCTGAAAAAGGCGCTTGAGCTTGGCTCTGAGGGTGTAATTGAGGAAATTAAAAAATCGGGCTTGCGTGGCCGTGGTGGCGCAGGCTTCCCCACCTATATCAAATGGCAGTCTGCGAAAAATTCTGCAGGCGATGAAAAATATATTGTCTGTAATGCAGACGAGGGTGACCCCGGTGCATTTATGGACAGAGCTGTTTTAGAGGGCGACCCTCACAGAGTTCTTGAGGGTATGATGATTTCAGGTATTGCAGTTGGTGCGAAAATGGGTCTTATCTATGTTCGTGCAGAATACCCACTTGCTGTTAAAAGACTTCAGCTTGCTATTGATGAAATGCGTCAGAAGGGCATTTTGGGCGAAGGCATTTTTGGTAGCGATTTCAGCTTCGATTTCAGAATTATGATGGGCGCAGGCGCATTCGTTTGTGGCGAGGAGACTGCTCTTCTTGCGTCTCTCGGTGGCAACAGAGGTATGCCTATAACAAAGCCACCATTCCCTGCGCAGAAGGGCTTCCGTGGTAAGCCCACCAACATCAACAATGTTGAAACCTTTGCAAATGTAAGCTGGATTATCTCTAATGGTGGCGAGAAATTTGCAGAAATGGGTACCGAGGGCAGTAAGGGTACAAAGGTATTTGCCCTTGCAGGCCGTGTTAAGCGAGGTGGTCTCGTTGAGGTGCCCATGGGTCTTACTATCAATGACATTGTTTTCGGCATCTGTGGTGGCATCAAGGATGATGCACAGATTAAAGCCGTTCAGATGGGTGGCCCCTCAGGTGGATGTATTCCGAAAAATCTTCTCGACACTCCCATTGACTACGAAAATATCGCAAAAACAGGTGCTATTATGGGCTCCGGTGGTATGATCGTTATGGACGAGAAAACCTGTATGGTTGATATGGCGAAATTCTTTATGGATTTTACAAGCAAGGAAAGCTGTGGCAAATGTGTGCCCTGCAGAATCGGTACTACCCGTATGCTTGAAATTCTTCAGAGAATCGTTAAGGGCGAGGGTCAGGAAAGCGATATTGAAACCCTTGTTGAATTGGGCGAGGCTATTAAAACAGGTGCCCTTTGCGGTCTTGGCAACTCTGCGCCAAACCCTGTTTTAACAACTATAAAATACTTCGGTGAGGAATATGAGGCTCACATAAATGAGAAGAAATGCCCTGCAAAAAAATGCTCGGCATTGATAAGCTATAGCATAGTGGCAGACGGGTGTAAAGGTTGTTCCCTTTGCAGCAAAAAATGCCCTGTAAATGCAATAAGTGGTGTGGTTAAATCACCCTATAAAATTGACAACGAGCTTTGTGTTCGTTGTGGTCAGTGTATTGAAAATTGCAAATTCGGTGCAATTGAAATTCTTTCAGGGGAGGGGCAGTTATGAGTCAGGTTAATATTATAATCAATGGCAAGGAATACCTTGCTGACACAGAAAAAACTCTCCTTGATAACATTCTTGAAAATGGCATATATCTTCCCCACCTTTGTCATAACAAGGAGCTTGAAAGCTACGGTGGATGTGGACTTTGTCTTGTTGAGGTGGAGGGCATTAGAAAGCCTCTTCGCGCCTGCTCAACATCAGTTGCCGAGGGTATGAGGGTAACAACAAGCACTCCCGAGCTTGAAAAAAGCAGAAAAATGACACTTTCCGTTATTATGAGCGACCATGCAGGCGACTGCAAGGCGCCCTGCTATATGGCTTGTCCCACTCATCAGGACATTCAGGCATATGTTGGTCTTATTGCAAATGGCGAAGAGAAAAAGGCTCTTGAAATTATCAAGAAGGATAATCCCTTGCCTGCTTCTATCGGCAGAGTCTGTCCTCATCCCTGTGAGGAAAAATGCCGTCGCGCACATCTTGAGGGCGCAGTTTCCATCTGTGGTCTGAAGCGCTTTGCAGCAGACAGCTTTATGGACTATATTCCCGAATGTGAGGAGAAAAACGATAAGAGAATTGCAGTTGTTGGTGCAGGTCCTGCAGGTCTTTCCTGCGCATATTTCCTCAGCTTAAAGGGCTATTCTGTTGAGGTTTTTGAGGGCGAGAGCCACGGTGGTGGTATGCTTCGCTATGGTATTCCTGCCTACAGATTACCTAAAGATATTCTTGATAAAGAAATTGAAAATATTGAGAAAATGGGTGTGGAAATCCATTACAACACAAGGCTTGGCAAGGATTTCACCATAGAGTCTCTCAATGGCGAATTTGATGCTGTTTTTGTGGCTGTCGGTGCTTGGAAGGCATCCTCTATGAGATGTCCCGGTGAGGATGCAGAGGGTGTTTTCGGTGGCATTGATGTGCTTTATAAGGTTGCTAACGGCGAAAAGGTTGATTTAGGCAAAAAAGTCTGCGTTGTGGGTGGTGGTAACACTGCTATTGACGCTGTGCGTACTGCAGTAAGACTTGGCGCAGAAGAGGTTAACCTCATTTATCGCCGTACTGAAAATGAAATGCCTGCAGAGCCTGATGAAATCCGTGATGCCAAGGCAGAGGGCGTTAATTTCAAATTCCTTTGCGCTCCCATTGAGGTTATCAGCGAAAACGGTAGGGTAACAGGACTTAGCTTGCAGAAAATGGAGCTTGGTGAGCCTGATCAGAGTGGCAGAAGAAGCCCAGTTGCTATTGAGGGTGAAACAGAAATAATAGAGTGTGACTCCGTTATTTCTGCTATCGGTCAGCAGGTTGTAGGCTCTGATATTGACAGCCTTGAATTAACAAAAAAATCAACAATTTCCGTTGATGAAAATACATTTATGACATCTCTTGAGGGCGTTTTTGCTGCAGGTGATGTTATCAATAAGGGTCCCGATATTGCTATAAGAGCAATTGCAGGGGGTAAGAATGCAGCAAGAAGCATTGACTGCTGGTTCAAGGGGGAAAGTGTTCCTCCTGAGCTTCCCGATTACTCTGTTAACAAGGCCTTTAACCCCGAAATTCTGAAGGGGATGCCCGAAATTCAGAGGGCAGAAATCAAGCTTGTTGATGCTGAAATCAGAAGCAAAAATTTCCACGAGGCAGCCTTTACCTTTACAAGAGAAGAGGCAATGAAGGAGGCTGAAAGATGCCTTGAATGTGGCTGCTCTGCAGTTTATTCCTGTGAGCTTCTGCCATATGCGAGAGATTATGATGCGTTTGCTTCAGGCATCTACGGCAAAACAAGGCAGTATCAGAAGGACAAGAGTCACCCCTTTATTGTGAGAGATAATAACAAGTGTATTCTCTGTGGTCAGTGTGTTAGAGCCTGCAAGGAAATCAGTGGTACTGAAAACCTTGGTCTTTTCGGCAGAGGCTTTGGTACATTACCTCTGAGTGCATTTGATTTACCCTTGGGCGAGAGTAAATGCGTTTCCTGTGGTGCTTGTGTGAATGTTTGCCCCACAGGTGCGTTGACAACAAGAGTTCCCACTCTTAAGAACCCACCTATGCCATTTGTGGACTGCGAATATATCTGCACCTATTGCGACAGAAAATGTAAATTCACAAAGCGCACCATAAACGGCAGAGCAGTTAAAATGATTCCCGAGAAAATAGGGGAGAGCTGTTCTATCGGCGTGTTCCTCCTTCCTGCCAAGGAGAATTCGGAATTCGAAATTAGAAATTCGGAATTAGAAGAGAGAATTTTTGGGGCGTTGGATTATTTTAATGGAGAAATAGAGCAATTGGAATTATAATGCAAAATGCAAAATGCAGAATGCAAAATTAAAGGGTGCTGCGCACAGCATTTATAAAGGAATTAAAGGATTCAAGACTTTTTTGTCCTGAATCCTTTTTTCGTTGCTTGTTATGAAAACTAAAAGTTTGCGAAGCCTTATAATGTTCGGAAGCGAAGCTTCCCCGATAATTTTGCACTTTGCACTTTGCATTTTGCATTCTGCATTTTATACTGTACAAAAACCAACCATTATTTTGTATAAAATGACGGAATGGCTGAAAAACCTTGATAATACAAGGGTTTTCAGCTGTTTTGGTTTTGTGAATTTATTTAGTTTTTTTATAATATAAATAGAAAAATCTATTGACTTTATGTGCCGTTTGTAATATAATCAATGCAGGCTATAAGTGTTGCTATAACTATGCCATGTTAAAGCTCGCTTATGAGGCAGAGGATTATTCCTCAATTTCAAGTAAAGGAAGATATAAATGAAAAAAATTCTTGCGATTTTTCTTTCTGCGTTACTCATCTGCATCAGTCTTGCGCCGATGAGCTTGGCAGTTGTTGACCCCGGTATCGCAACTCGCGTTATGGAGGGTGAATACAACGATAAGGCTACTGGCACAGATGTTGTTACTGAAACAACCTTCACTGTTGCAGTTACAGTTCCTGCAGTTAAGAAGCTCACCGGTGTTAACCTCTATGTTTCATTCGATCCTGCAGTTCTTGCAGTTAAGAATGCAGGTCTTGCTGGTACATACGATGCTGACGATAACTTCAACGCTTTCTTCAACGGAATCGGCGTTAACGGTTACAAAACAGGCACTAACAACGAATATTCATTCGGTTGGATTTCAAACGGTGGCGTTACAAAGAATGGCGCAAGAGATATTTTCTTCATCACATTCAGCGTTATCGATGTAACAAAGACAGAAACATCCTACAGCGTTTATGTTGAAGAGTTCCGTACCGACGACGGTAACGACGATAATGATGTTACATCATCTCTTCTTTCAGAAAACAAGGTTGTTAACTTCCTCTTCCCCGAGGATGTTGTTCCCGAAACAACAGAGTCTGCAACAGACGATGTAACAGGTGGCGATACAACAGCTGCTGACATCAATGTTCTTCTCGACCTTATCAGAGATATGCTTAACGGCAACGGCGTAACATTCGCAGACTTTGCAGATGCTATCGCAAATATGCTCGGTAACGCAGAAATCACAGATATCATCGAACAGCTCGTTGACGGCAATGTTGATATTTCAGATCTCTTCCAGAACATCCTTGACAGTCTTGGAATTGACTTCAGCGTTCTTGAAGAGCTCCTTAACAAGATTATCGATTTCCTTATGGGTCTTTTCGGTGGCGACGATGATAGCGATGCTACAACAGCTCCCACAACAACAGAAGCTCCCAACCTTGAAACAACAGCTGAAGGCTCATCTCAGGGTTCAGAGGAAACAGGCGATGCAGGCAGCGCTCTCGCAGCAACAATCTGCGTAGCAGCTTCTGCAGCATTCGTTCTCACAAGAAAGAAAAAAGAAACAGTTTAATCGCAAGTTAAATAGATAAAAATAATCATCGCTGAGGCGATGATTATTTTTTTATCTAAATGCAAAGTGTAAAACTCAAAACGCAAAGTGTGGGGTCTGCGACGCGATTTTAAAATGTGAAGTGCAAAACGCAAAACGCAAAGTGTAGGGTCTGCGACGCGATTATATTTATAATGTTTGCAAGCAAAGCTTTCCCATAATTTTGCATTTTGCATTTTGCATTCTGCATTTTACAAAATATATAGTGACAAATGTATTTTAATGTGATATATTATATAATTGTATATTAAATATGTGAGGTATTATAAATGCTTGAACTTAATAATGCTCTTGAACTTATTGTAAAAGGTATAGAAAGCAAAACAACTGAATACGGCTTCCGAGCTGAATACCCCGATGGTGTTTATCCTCCCAGCCTTCCTGCTGAAGAGGTAAACGGAAAAACTGTTATTATGTATCGTGGTGAAAGAGGAAGAATCCGTCTTGAATATGATAACGGAAAGCTTGGTCTTTTCTGTGCAAAGGACTCTCAGGATGACGCTCCCGATGACGATATGCCCCGTGCATCATTGAGCCTTCTTGACCTTGAAACCTTCAACGAAAAGGATGTTAAATACATCTGTCAGGAATACAACGAAACATTTGAGAAGCTTTTCTCTCATAAGCCTGCTCACAGTGGCAAAAAGGCTCCTACTCCTGTTTCAAGAAGCCAGGCTAAGAGTGGTGTTCTTGCTTATGACGCAAACACACTCGGCAGTAGATTCACAACAGTTTATCCCGAGCTTCGCGAGGAATACAAGGCTAACCTTGATGCTTACGGCGAGTTTTTGGCAGAGGATTTCTTCACAAAGCACGGCAACGCAGCAGTTATTGAAACAATCCGTGAAAATGACCCTGCAAAAATGAAGAAGCTCTTCAAGCTTCTCAATGATATTTATGAGGACGGAACAAACGATACTCAGAGCATCGTTGCAGTTACAATTCTTGGTTGCTCTCTTGCAGAGAACCCCGACCTTGTTGACGCTGCTAAGGAATATTTCAGCGAAACAATGAGCGAGCCTGTTAACGAGATTATCAAATATCTCACAAAGAGCAAAAGCGCAAGATTAAGACTTGAGAATCCCCCTCTCTACAAGCCTAAAAAGGAAAAGAAAAAAGGCATGATGGCTTCAATGCTTGGAATGTAAGAAAAAAGGACTGCGTAGGCAGTCCTTTTTTAGTTAAGAGGTAAGAGTGAATAGTGAACAGGTAAGGGGAAGCTTCGCTTCCAAACATTTTAAGTGGCAAGTTGCAAGTGGCAAGTTGTGAGTGCTGCGCACGGCGATTATATATTCTTTATTATTTTTTCTTTCTTCTTTATTCTTTTGTAGTTTTTTAAAGAATAGATAATAAATAATAAAGAAGAAATAATAAATGCTTGCGAAGCTCATTCCGAATTTCGCATTCCGAATTTCGAATTTAAAAACAGGAACGAGTAAAAACTCGTTCCTGTTTTTTATATGCCCTTCATTGTCAATGAAATTCGTTTTTTCTGTGGCTCTACGGAGAGGACCTTAACCTTTACAACCTCGCCAACCTTGAGAACCTCGGAGGGATGCTTGATATATTTATCGCAAATCTGTGAGATGTGAACAAGTCCGTCCTGATGAACGCCGATGTCAACAAACACACCGAAGTCAATAACATTTCTTACAGTACCTGTCAGCTCCATGCCCTCGCGAAGGTCGTTCATATCCATAATGTCAGTTCTGAGCATTGGCTTGGGAAGCTCGTCACGGATGTCACGGCCTGGCTTTTCAAGCTCTCCCATAATGTCAACAAGAGTGGGAGTACCAACGCCACATTCCTCGGCTGCCTTGGGGAGACCGTACTCCTGAACCTTGCCACTGATGCCTGCAGCACCCTTGTTGGCAACATCCTTCTGAGAATATCCGAAAAGGTCAAGAAGCTTTTTGGCAGCGTCATAGCTTTCGGGGTGAACGCCTGTGTTATCAAGGGGAGTCTTACCACCGGGAATACGAAGGAAGCCTGCGCACTGCTGATATGCCTTGGGTCCAAGACCCTTGACTTTTTTAAGGTCAGTCCTTGCATTAAATCCACCGTTTTCCTCACGGAAGGCAACAATGTTTTTCGCAGTTGCGCTTGTAACGCCTGAAATATATTTGAGAAGTGAAACGGATGCAGTGTTAAGGTCAACACCGACGGAGTTTACGCAGTCCTCAACAACGCCTGAAAGGGATTCTTCAAGTCTTGCAGGGGGAACATCGTGCTGATACTGACCAACGCCGATGCTCTTGGGCTCGATTTTAACAAGCTCTGAAAGAGGGTCCTGAAGTCGTCTTGCAATAGAAACTGCAGAACGGACGGAAACATCAAAATCGGGGAACTCCTCTGCGCCTAATTTGGATGCAGAATAAACGGATGCACCTGCTTCGTTTACTACCATATAGGAAACGGGGCGAGGTGATTTTTTAATTGTGTCAGCAATAAAGATTTCGCTTTCCTTGCTTGCAGTACCGTTACCGATAGAAATGCAGTCAATATGGAATTTTTTGATAAGCTCAAGAACCTTTGCCTCAGATTCAGCAATTTTTGACTGAGGGGGAGTGGGGTAAATAACGCCTGTGAAGAGCACTCTTGAATTGCCGTCAACAACTGCAAGCTTGCAGCCTGTTCTGTAAGCAGGGTCAACTGCAAGAACGGTTTTGTTCTTGATAGGTGGCTGCATAAGAAGTGGCTTAAGGTTGGAGCCGAACATCTTAATTGCCTGCTCGTCTGCCTTTTCGGTGAGGGCAGAACGGGTTTCTCTTTCGAGAGAGGGGAATATAAGACGGGAATAGCTGTCCTTAGCTGCTTCTCTGCAGAATTCTGTTGAGGAGCTGCCCTCCTTAATGAAGAGCTTGTCAAGGAGCATTAAAGCAGTTTCCTCTTCAACCCCGACGCTTACCTTTAAAATACCCTCCTTTTCACCACGGTTAATAGCAAGAATTCTGTGAGAGGGGATTTTTGCAACAGGCTCGGAGTATTCGTAGTACATACTGTAAACGCTGTCCTCTTCTGTTTTTGCAACAGATTCAATAACACCTCTTTTATTGATTAAATCCTTAAGCACCTTTCGTGCCTCGGGAGAGTCGGAAATGATTTCAGCAATAATATCAGATGCTCCCTGAAGAGCGTCCTCGGGAGTCTCAACGCCCTTTTCTGCATCAACATAGTCCTTGGCAGCATCAAGAAGGTCAACGCCCTTAAGAGTGAAGGAGAAAAGAAGCTCTGCGAGAGGCTCAAGACCCTTTTCCTTAGCAACAGATGCTCTTGTTTTTCTCTTCTGCTTATAGGGACGGTAAATGTCCTCAACCTCAGCAAGAGTTACTGCATTTGCAACTGCAAGGCTGATTTCCTCTGTAAGCTTGCCCTGCTCCTCAATTGAGGAAAGAACCTCTTCCTTTCTTTTTTCAAGGTTTCGAAGATACGTGAGACGGTCGTTGATGTCACGAAGCTTCTGGTCGTCGCAGGAGCCTGTCATTTCCTTTCTGTAACGAGCGATAAAGGGGATGGTGTTTCCGTCGTCAATTAAATCAACAATGTTTTTTATGTGATGCTCGCTGACGGAAAACTCATTCTGTAGGGTTTTTAAAATGTCCATAAAATCTTCCTTGTGTCCTATATAATATATAATGGTATATATAATAGCACATAAAATGCAAAATGCAAAGTGTAAATTTGGAAATGCAAAATGCAAAACGCAAAACGCAAAGTGTCGGGTCTGCGACGCGATTTTAAAAATTATTCTTTATTATTTTTTCTTTCTTCTTTATTCTTTTAGCTTTTAAAGAATAAAGAATAGATAATAAAGAATAAATAATAAATGCTTGCGAAGCCTATCCCTCTTTTTTGCTTCAGCAAAAAGGAGGGGTGAGCGTTTGTGAGCGCGTCCGGTGGACGGTACAGCGAACAAAAAGCTCTGGGCGCAATAGGAAGTATTGCGACGCGAATAGCGAGCAAGACGACCATATTGCAACCGGTTGACCACCGAAGGTGG
>JAZQUT010000031.1:0-69733 GCA_045631405.1 Acutalibacteraceae bacterium
TTAACTCTTCTTTCTTCCTTCTCAAGCCAGATTGAAGACTTGAACTCGTTAGCTTTCTGAATAAAGAAAGTAGCGGGACGTGCATGAAGACCTACCTGATTTTTAACTGTTACATCTTTAACGTACATAATAATTCTCCCACATTCAAAATTAAATCATTGAATTATTTCTTACTGTTATGAGTGCAGAAATCTGCAATCCACTTACTACATTATACCACCAAATCCTTTTTAGTCAACGAAAAAAGTCCAACCTTTTCCTCGAAAACCAATAATTCGGATGGAATACTAAACCTTTTAAAATTTAAAAGGTACGTTTTGTGCAAGTTAACTACAATTGTCAATAGTTATTATTAAACATAAACAATTATTTAATACTGTTTTTTAAGCTTTCTAAAAATGCTTTTTCTTTTTTATCTAATTCTGCATTTTCAAGAAGCTCAGGACGGCGTTCAAGGGTTCTTTCAATAGAACGCTCTCTCTGCCATTTTTTAATATTAGCGTGATGACCTGAAGCAAGGACCTCAGGAACCTCCATATCATGCCACACAGGTGGCTTTGTGTATTGAGGATATTCAAGAAGAGAAGAATAATGGCTCTCGCCCATAAAGCCCTCGGGCTCTGAAAGAACGCCTGGGAGCATACGGGAAACAGCATCTGCAACAATCATTGCAGGAAGCTCTCCACCGGTTACAACATAGTCACCGATAGAAATTTCTTCATCAACAATTTCGTCAATGAGTCGCTGGTCAACACCCTCATAGCGTCCACAAAGAATAGCGATGTTTTCCATTTTGGACAGCTCTTTAACTCTTTCCTGAGTAAGAGTTTTCCCACAGGGTGACATATATATAAGGTGGGGTCTTGTGCCTGCTTCATCGCAGACCTTCATAAAGCAATCATAAATAGGCTGAGCCATCATAAGCATACCTGCTCCCCCACCATAGGGAGTATCGTCCACCTGATTATGCTTATTTATGGCAAAATCACGAATCTGATGGAAATTCATTTCCACCTTGCCTGCTTTTCTTGCTCTGCCAATAATGCTTTCGCCCATTACTGCCTCACACATTTCAGGGAAAAGAGTTAATATATCAAACCTCATCGAAAAGCCCCCTTAATGGACGGATAAAGGCAACATCATTTGCCACATCACACTTGATAACAACATCCTTGATAGCAGGAATGAGAACCTCCTTGCCGTCAGGAGTTTCAATATACCATACATCGTTTGCTGTATAGCTTTCTATATCTTTAATTTTGCCGTAGCAAATATTATTGTCATCGTAATCAAGAACAGTGCTACCGATAAGCTCGGAAACGAACCATTTGCCCTCGGGCAAATTAACATCTGTTCTTTTCATATAAAGAATAGTGTTTCTTAATTTTTGTGCATCCTCAACAGTATCAACACCATCGATTTTAAGCACAGCAACATTACCGTGAGGACGGCAGGAAACAATCTTGAAGCTATCAATTCCTTTTTCATCACGATAAAGAGTTTTAAATTTTTTTACAAACTCGGGTGAATCACACCAAGGGTTAAGGCGCACCTCACCCTTTATTCCATGAGTGCTGACAATCTGCCCGATTTCAAGAAATTCTTTAATCATAAATACTCTCCAAAAAAGAAAAAACGCCCCATGCTTACATAGGGCGCGTTTTTTCATTTTGCTCTGCGCCAAATAATCCAACGCAAATATTAGTCGATATCGACCTGTACCTTAACATCTTTACGAATAGCTGCGGCACGCATTACAGTACGGATTGCTTTTGCAATTCTACCCTGCTTACCGATAACTCTTCCCATATCGTCGGGTCCGACGTGAAGATGATAAACAACTACACCCTCTTCGTTGGGCTCGTCAACAGTGACCTCGACTGCGTCAGGGGCATCAACGAGGCCCTTTGCGACTGTTTCGAGTAATTCTTTCATCGTAGTCACCTAATTACTTAATGATGTTTTCTTTTTTGAGAAGGTCACGAACTGTATCAGTGGGCTGAGCGCCGTTCTGAATCCATTTTGTTGCTTTCTCTGCATCAATTTTGATTTCTGTGGGATTGCTGATGGGGTTGTAGTAACCAATTTCTTCGATGAATCTGCCATCACGAGGATAACGTGAATCTGCAACTACTACACGATAGAAAGGTGCTTTCTTTGCGCCCATGCGGCGAAGACGAATTTTTACTGCCATTTTAATTACCTCCGAAAAGTAAAATAATAATAAACTAATTTATATTAAACACAATTTTTGTGCTTAAAGACTGATTTCAAACGAAGTTATACTCCGTATAAATGAAGTGCTACGCAATGAAGTTGCACTTCGTGCAAACACCAATGCAAAACTGCGTTTTACATTGGGAATCCACCCATGCCGCCCATACCGCCGGGCATTCCTCCGCCCATACCCATGCGCTGCATACGCTTCATCATTTTCTTTGAGTTCTTGCCATTAAGCTGCTTATAAAGCTTCTGCATTGAGCGATACTGGTTAAGAAGTCTGTTAACATCCTCAACCTGCATCCCACAGCCTGCGGCAATTCTTCTTTTTCTTGAGGGGTTGATTATGTCGGGGTTTTCGCGTTCCTTCATAGTCATCGAACGGATAATTGCCATTGTATAATCAATCTGCTTATCGTCAACATCAGTATCCTTAACCTTCTTATTAAGACCGGGAATGAGAGAAATGATATCCTTCATGGGCCCCATTTTTTTCATTTCCTCAAACTGCATAAGCATATCGTTAAGGTCAATTTTGTTTTCACGAAGCTTCTTTTCAAGCTGCTCTGCCTTTTTCTCGTCAAGGGCAGTTTCTGCTTTTTCAATAAGAGAAAGCACGTCACCCATACCGAGAATACGGCTTGCCATTCTGTCAGGATGGAAAACATCCAGATCTCCAAGCTTTTCGCCGATACCGATAAACTTAATTGGTTTACCTGTAACTGCTCTTGCTGAAAGTGCTGCACCACCTCGGGTGTCACCATCAAGCTTTGTAAGAACAAGACCGTCAATACCAAGAGCTTCATTAAACGAAGAAGCAACTGTAACTGCGTCCTGACCTAACATAGAGTCAATAACAAGGAGAATTTCGTGAGGCTTAACCTCTGATTTTATATCCTTAAGCTCCTGCATAAGCTGTTCATCAATGTGAAGACGGCCTGCAGTATCAAGAAATACATAGTCATAACCGTTATCCTTTGCAAGCTTAATTGCTTCTCTTGCAATTTTAACGGGATTTTCAGTTCCCATTTCAAAAACAGGAACACCTACCTGCTCACCAACAACCTGTAACTGCTTAATAGCAGCAGGACGATAAATGTCGCAGGCTACGAGAAGAGGTCTGTGACCCTGCTCCTTAAGTCTGAGAGCAATTTTCGCACTATGGGTTGTTTTACCTGAACCCTGAAGACCACACATCATAACAACTGTTGGAGGATGTGCTGCTGTTGAAAGTCTTGCCTGAGTCCCACCCATAAGAGCAGTAAGCTCTTCATTAACAATTTTAATAACCATCTGTGCAGGAGTAAGGCTTTCCATAACCTTAGCACCAATTGCACGCTCGGTAACTGTATTAGTAAAATCCTTGGCAACCTTATAGTTAACGTCTGCCTCTAAAAGTGCAAGTCGCACCTCTCGCATAGCATCACGAACATCGGATTCGGTAAGGCTACCCTTACTTTTTAATTTTTTAAAGGCATTATCGAGTCTGTCTGAAAGTCCTTCAAAAGCCACGGTGCAACCTCCTTTATTCGTCAAGTGAAACGATTGCAGATTTTATATTAACAACTGCATCGTTAATCTCTCTTGAAAGAGAGATGTTCATATTATATTTATTGATTTCCTCAACGTTTTCCATAACAACATCAAGAACCTCTGCGATTTTCCTTGTGCGCTCAGCGAAACCTAATTTCTTTTCCATATCGAAAAGCTGGGTTTCGGCTCTTTTTACTGCATCACGGACACCCTGTCTTGTGATACCCTCATTTTGCGCAATTTCGGAAAGAGAAAGGTCGTCGCTGTAATAATACTCAATGAACTTACGCTGATTATCTGTAAGCATTTCACCATAGAAATCTGCAAGCAAAACAACATCAAGATTTTTAGCCACAATGACACCCCTTTCAAAAATCGCTGTAAAGAACTTTAACTTTACAGGAGTGCATTATAACAGAGTAATAAAGCTTTGTCAATAGAATTTAACAAAAAAGTAGAATGTTTCATAGCCGTTAGGCAAATAAATAAAAAATGCGTCTAGATGACGCATTTTATATACCAATATTATTCAATATAAACGCATCTGCATAAGACCAATAAGCCTCTTTGTCTGCCTGAAGGTTTCTTCCGTGAACACCCTTTTCGATAATCACCTCTTCAACACCCTCAGCGTCACAATTTTCATAAAGCTTTTTGCTTACAAGTGGAGGAACAACTACATCGTCTTCCCCGTTAATAAACATTATAGGAAGCTCTATACTTTCGAGCTCTACAATTGTATCTGCAGATTTAAAGCCTTCCCCCATCTTATTCTTGGAAAAAGCAGACAAAAGGTTGACTGTTACAAGTGATGAAAATGGTGTTTCGTTTTTTACAAACTCCTTTATCAACGCATCCATTGATGTATAACAGCTGTCTGCAATTACAAGACGGACATTTTCAGGTAGCTCTCTTGAAGCGCAAGCTGTCACTGCATTAGCACCGAGAGAAACTCCGAAGAGTGCAATTCTGGCTTTTTCATCTTCGGCTACGATATTGTTAACCCAATCAGCAATATCGGCACCATCCTGCCAGCCGAAGGAAACATAACTATAAGAGCTATCTCCGTGACCTCTCATATACGGCATAATTATGTTAAAGCCTAAATCATAAAAATGCCTTGCATATTCCTCCATAGACGCAGGGCTACCACCATATTGATGACAAAGTATAATATAGCTATGTGATACATGCTCGTTTTTGATTTCCAAACCTGTCAACTTTTTGCTTTCTGAATTTTCTATCTGAATTTCTTTGCTTTTTTCTTCTATCCACTCAGATTCATCCTTCAATTCTTCGCCGTAAGAATATTTTTCAAATCTGCTCCAACCATCACTCTTGTATAACACAAACGAAAAGAAGGCGGATGCACACACATTCACCACAAGAAGCACTATCATCGCTACAGCGACAATTGATATAATTAATCTCTTTTTTAATTTAAATATTTTCTTCATTTCATCACCCTCTGAATACAATGGATATATTATCATAAAGGGTATATTAAAATCAACTTATTGACATAAATTAGTATTTGATATATAATTCATTTCCGAATAAAAATTGGAGTTGTTCAGATGAGTATAATTGAAATTATATTACTTGCTGTAAGTCTTTCTATGGACGCCTTTGCAGTTGCACTTTGCAAGGGTCTTGCACTCAAGAAAATAAATCTCAAAAGCTGCGCAATTGTGGGTGCATGGTTCGGTGCCTTTCAGGGTCTGATGCCTATGATCGGCTATTTTTTAGGCAGCACCTTTGCTGATAAAATAACCTCCGTTGACCATTGGATTGCATTCATTCTTTTGGCCATCATAGGTGGTAATATGATAAAAGAGTCCTTAGAAAAGGACGAAGAAAAGGTTAACGGTTCTCTCGGCTTTAAAACAATGCTTGTAATGGCAATTGCAACAAGCATTGATGCTCTAGCAGTCGGCGTAAGCTTCGCGTTTACAGACTTTGAGCCCGATTGGTTCGTTTACATAGCATTCGCGCTTATCGGTATAATCACCTTCACACTTTCCTCTATCGGTGTTAAAGTCGGTAATATTTTCGGAACAAAATATAAATCAAAGGCAGAATTTGCAGGTGGCCTTATCCTTATCCTTTTAGGTCTCAAAATTCTTCTTGAAGGCTTAAGCATAATCGGTTAAACAATAAAAAAGAAAACCTTTCTTTCATTACGAAAGAAAGGTTTTTTATTTTTAGAAGCCTTTAATCTTTTTAAGATCACGATAATTGATAAGCTCGATACCACAAGCCTTAATATGCTGAAGTGTCTGAGGATCTGAGAAAAGCTTATGCTCCCAGACTCTTCTGTGCCAAACACCTGTAATAGCCTTAAGGTCATCACACTCAAGAGCAGGATGAATGTAAGTTTCTGTTACACCATTTGGGAAGCTTCTGTAAAGCTCATAAATATATTCCTTGAAATTTTCGTAGCTGTCATTCTGAGGGCCATTCCATTCGCCAGGAATAAGATAGTCAGGCATAGCAACACCCAAGCTCTTTGCATATCCGAGAACCTGATTGAAAACACCTTCAATAACTGAAACATCAATTTTTACATCAAGAGTTTCATTTTTGAACATTTCGGGCACGAATGTGCCGGGAAAACGGAAGGGAAGACCATATTCGCCTGCAAGCTCAAGAGTTTTGGTAAGAACCTCAAAGCGTCCTGTTTCAATACCGTAAAGAGAGCCCATATGATTATCAAGGTGTGAAGGCTCAACGCCAAAGGATTTAAAGCGAGCTATCTGCGCTCTGATTTCATTTTCAACCTCAGCAATATCACAGTTCTTTTCAAATGAGCCTGAATCATAATACATAAAATCCTCTTCATCTCTCAAGGATTCTGTATTGCTATGAGCCACGGGACCCCATCTGTAATTGCCCCATTCACTTGTAAAGGTAAGGTGAACACCAACTGCATATTCAGGATGTGCTGCAGCCCATTTACCTGCCTCCTTTGCCCAAGGACATGGAGTCATAATTGTAGAGGAGGTTATTCCACCCTTCTGAAACAAATCCATTACTGCCATATTGGAGGAATGATTCATTCCGAAATCATCTGCATTAATGATTAAATACTTATCCATTTAAAACACTCCCTTTATTTGTCTTTTTTCTCTGCTTCTTCAAACAAATCAGAAAGACTGCTAATTTCTGTGTTTTTATTTTCTTCTTTGATTTCTGCTTTCTCTGCTTCCTGTTTCTTTTCTGCGTTCATTTTTTTCTTTTTAAATACGAAAAGAAGAACAATTCCACCAATTGCCAATACCCAGATTATTACAAGAACAATTATAAGAAGCGCAACGGGAACACCGTTTCCATTTTGGGCATCTGCATCCTGACTGGAGGGGTTAACACCTGTTGTTGCATCAGAAGCAATCTCAATTGCGCTGACATCCTCGCCAAGCAAGGACTGATAATAAAGAACCTCAGCAGCCTTTACTACCTCTTCTGTGATATTGCCATCAACAGTTAATTTATTTTCATGCTGAAGCTTTTTAACAACAGCAACAGTATCCTCGTCAAGAACACCAGTAATTCCATTGTCCTTTAAGCCATAACCGGTATAAACAAAAATCCACTGGATCCATTTTATTGTTTCGTCCTCATCCCCTGCAGCAAATGTAGCTGACGGCTTTGTATAAGGATTTGAGGTTGCAGCATAGTCCACTGTTTCTCCGGTTGACAAGGTTTCTGAAACGCTCGGAACAGTAGCTGCTTCAGTAGTTGTCTGAGTAGCTGCAGGAACAGGAATAATCAAGCCAATATCTGCAGAGGTTGTCTGCACAGGTGCAGTTGTATTAACAACAGCGCTTGAACCGGTACCACCTAAGCCACCAAAGATACCACCTAAGGTATCTCCAATGCCACCTGCAATACCACCGAGTGCATCACCAGCGCCACCAAAAGCATCGCCGATACCACCTAGAGAATCACCGAAGCCTCCTATTGTATCACCAAGGCCACTTGTATCCACACTGCCGAACAAATCACCTATATCACCTAATGAGTCTCCTCCGATGCTACCAACAATATCGCTCAAAGCGCTACTTGTTGTAGTCTCTGATTTTGGTGCATTGTAATTTTTGATAGTAGCTGTTGTTACATTATTTTTTACTCCAACACTTGTTACACCAAGCATTGCAACACAAACAGATAATGCAACAATCACGCTACACAAAGCTATGATTTTTTTCTTCATTTTTTTGTTCATCCTTAAAAATTATCTTTTAACCGATATAGTATATCATATTAATAGCCTTTTTGGCAATAGACTGCGCAACATTTCTTGTTTACAACAGTTTCGCTCCATTTAACCTTAGCTATATCATAAAAAAGAACTCCGACCAACGCCGAAGTTCTGAAAAGCGATATGTAATTAAGCGTCAAGATTAAGAACCTTTTCAGGATTTGCGAAGAAATCCTCCATTTTTGAAATAAAGGGTCTTACCTCACCGAAATCAAGTGCTCTGTGGTCAAAGCAGATGTTAAGAGGAAGAATTGTTCTGATTTCAACCTTCTCGTTACCATCCTCATCCTTAACAACAATCGGCTTTCTCTGCATCGAGCCGATACAAATTACGCAAACCTGAGGAGGAATAACCATAAGCATTGCTGCCTGGCCTGAAATTCCGCGTGTGTCTGCACCTATATTTGAAACAGTGATTGTTCCCTGCTTAAGATCCCTAAAAGTGATTCTGTCTGTTTCAGGAATTGCTTCATAAGCCTTCTTTTCTGCACCCTTAAGAAGTTGAATTTTATGCTTCTTATTAGTGTTTGCACCTACAAGTCTTTTAATAGCTTTAAGAACATGACCTTTTTTTAGTTTTTCAATAGTATCATTAAAAGAAACCGAATACAAAGCCTCTGTAAGATTTGTTTTTTCAAGACGACGGTTAATGTCAGCTTGGTATTCTGCGATTTCCTTAAGGGTTTTGTTACCCATATCCTTCATTGTAATAGTCATCATATTGCCATCAGGAAGGATCCACGGAACAGAGATATCAATATTATCAAAAACAGTAACCTTACCTCTTACAAGACCTTTTTCAAAGTGCATGTGAGCATTGATTACAGGATCCTCTTCAATTGCTTCAGCAATAGCTTTAAGAAGAACAGAGTTGAAAGTTATTCTCGCACCGCTATCACCTTGATGCTCTGCTGTGAATTTCTTAAATTCTGAATAGAACTTTGTAATATCAGGCTCATACTGATAACTAACATGAGGGATATTCTGCCAGCTTTCAGTTGTCATATTAGCAACAATTTTTCTCTGAATACCAAATCTTGTAACACTTTTGATTCCCATAAATAACACCTTTCAAAAAATCATTAGTTCAAAAATCAAAAACATCATAAGTCAGGATTTACGGATTACCCCTACAACCCCAAATTAACAATTCAATTATACCAAAAGCAAGGGTGAATGTCAATTCACTCAATTCTCAAATCTAGCCTGAAATCTGATTTTCGTAGCAATAAACAAATGACGTTTCTCCAAAATGTACAAAATTCACAACAACACTACTTGCTTTTGTTAACAAATAATTAAGATAATTAAATCTTCATATTCTATTGTGATTTAATAACTGCTATGATAAAATATACATACATATTGTAATAGGCAAAGGTATTGTTATGAAAATAGTACACAAAATTCTTTACAAATTGCATATTAAGAAGCCACCCCGTCCGAATTTTTCGCTCTCGGGAGGATTACCCGAGCCTATAAAAGAAATTCTGCAAGAAGCAGATCTCAATACCGACGCTATCATTTACACCTTCAAAACCGATATGCTCGGTCCGGAAGTTTTCGGCGATTGCTTCATAATATTTGACGAAAAGGGCTTATATATTGCTGAAATTGAAGAGCCCGAAATGAAAGCAAAAGGCAAGAAGAAAAAGAAAGGTGTGCCCCCACCCAAGCCCTTCCTTCGCAAATTAACCTGTTTGCCTGTAGATGAAATTGATGAAATTTTCACTGAGCAATATCTTGCAACAGGTCAGTTAACCTACAAATACAAAAACGAATATTATTCCTTAGGTTATTTTTCTATCGGTCTTCTTTCAAAGGCTGATACATTCCGAAAAATTTTTAACACCTTTAAAGAGGGTAAATCATACAAGCAATATATTGCCAGCGATAAAGATTCGACATGCCAAAAATGTGGCGCACCCGTACCAAGTGGAATGAGATTCTGCAAGGACTGTGTTGGCAAAAGCTCAACTATAAAGCGTCTTTTCTCCTTTTTTGGTGATGTAAAATGGAAAATGGTATTCATTTTACTTTTCATTCTTCTCAGTAATGGATTAAATCTTTTAATTCCTCAATTCAGCACCCAGAAGCTCTATGACGAGGTATTAAATCCCAGTAACACTTTGAGCTATGATGCGCTTTTGAAAGGACTTTTCACAGTCGTTCTTTCAATGGCTGCAATTAAGATTTTTAACCAGCTTTTCACTCTTGTTTATCAATATCTGGTTGCAGGTATGCTTCCCAAGGTAGTTTACAGCATCAAAATCAAAATTTTCAAGGCTATGCAGAAGCTTTCTGTGGGCTTTTATACACACAAGCAAACCGGTTCGCTGATGGAAAGAGTAACAAGAGACTCCAATAATATTTATTGGTTCTTCGTTGACGGCTTCCCCTACCTTATCGGTAGTGCAATAACCGTTGTGGGTATTATCATAATAATGCTTGCAACAAGCGTTAAGCTTACAATAGTAACCCTCTTAGCTGCATCAGTTATTTTTGTTTGCTACCCTGTTTTCAATAAGCTTTTCAAAAAAATGCATCACAAGGTGTGGGTTCAGCACTCTCGTCTCACCTCAAAGGTAAGCGATAATATAAATGGTCACAGAATCATCAAGGCCTTCTCTAAAGAGGACGACGAGTTCAATGCTTTTAATAACATAAGTGGAAAAGTTAAAGATGCAGAAATAAGGGTTGCTAATGCAGAAAACACTGTTTTCCCGATTCTTACCGTGTTTATTTATATTATAGGCGCTCTTATTTTGGGCTATGGTGGTTATCTTTGCATTACAACAAAAGAAATTACAGTAGGTGAGCTTCTCACCTTTGTAATATATCTTCAGATGATTCAGACTCCTATTGATTTCCTTTCATGGGTTTCAAACTGGTGGGCCCGTTGCGTTGATTCTGCTCAGCGTGTTTTTGAAATTATGGATACTGAGCCCGATGTAAAGGATATCGAAAATCCGATTATTCTTGATGATTTCAAGGGTGAGATTGAGCTTAATGAGCTGCAGTTTGAATACGAGCCTGCACACCCCATTATAAAAAATCTTTCCATTAAAATAAACGAGGGTGAAATGCTTGGTATTGTTGGTAAAACAGGTGCAGGTAAAACAACAATCTCCAACCTTATCGCCCGTCTTTACGACCCAAAAGAAGGCGTTGTAAAAATAGACGGCTATGATGTCAAAGAGCTTTCCTCAAAGCAGCTCAGGAAAAATATAGGTATTGTTTCTCAGGACATTTTCTTGTTTATGGGTACTATTGCCGACAATATAAGATACGCTCGTCCTGATGCTACCAACGATGAGGTTATCGCTGCTGCAAAGGCAGCCTCTGCCCACGGCTTTATCTCAAAGCTTCCCGATGGCTATGAAACATGGGTCGGCTCAGGTGGTCAGGACTTATCCGGTGGTGAAAGGCAAAGAATTTCAATTGCCAGAACCATTATCCAAAACCCCAAAATTCTTATTCTTGACGAAGCAACTGCTGCTATGGATACAGAAACCGAAAGAAATATTCAGAATTCTCTTTCAGACTTGAAAGCAGGCAGAACAACAATTGCTATTGCTCACCGTCTTTCAACTCTTCGCGATGCTGACAAGCTCGCAGTAATTGATGACGGAGAATGCATTGAATTCGGCACCTTTGACGAGCTTATGGAAAAGCAAGGTGCATATTATAAGCTTTTCAAGCTTCAGGAAGAGGCTTTGAAATTTATCGGAATTGACCAAGAAACAGAATCAGATAAAAAGGAGGAAACAGAAAATGAACGACAATAAGCTTTCAATTGCATTTTTAGATCCTGATAAATGCAGATTCTCCTTTAATCAGAATGGCTTTCTTGTGCTTTCTGTTAACGGTGAAAGCAAAGGAAGAGTAAAGCTAATAAGAAGCTATCCCTACACTCTTACTGACGAATACATCTGTGTCCACGATATCGAGGACAATGAAATCGGAATCATAAGAGATTTAAAGGAGCTTGATGAGGAATCTCTTAATTTTGCTAATAAGGAGCTTCAGAACAGATACTATTGCCCCACAGTAACAGCTGTAAAAAGCATTAAAGAGCGTATGGGTCATTTTTACTTTGATGTAGTTATTGACAATAAAGATAAAAGCTTTACAGTAAGAGATCTGACAAGAAATCTTCGTTCTGCAAACGGAAACACTCTTCTTATCTTTGATGTTGACGGCAACCGTTATGTAATCCCTGACCAAGAAAAAATCGAACAGAAAAGCAGAAGGCTTTTAGAGCCCTATTTATATTGATTATGGAAAATAAAACCGTACATTTTGATATTTCTTCCGAGGGCAAGGTTTGTAACGGTACATTAACACTGTGTGATGGTTACATTCTTAAAAGCCTTGACGGAAAAGAAGAAAAATTTAATATTGAGGATATCGAAGAAGCAATACAGCTGACAGATATCGGGTGCGGTAAGCTTGAGCTCAAGCCTAAGGACGCAAAAAGCGACGGCAGCGAAAATATTACCGTGTGCCGTTTTTCAATGAGCAAGGTTGGCGAAATCGGTGAGTTGGTTAAGGTTCTTAACCATTATTTCGAAAGTGGCGAAATGCTACCGATGAACACAGACGATTTGCCAATTTGTCCAAAATGTCACCGTCATTACCCCCGAGGTATGAAAGCTTGTATGTTCTGCGTAAAGAAATCCTACGTATTCTCTCGCGCATTCACTTATTTCAAGCCCTATATGAAATCAGTAATTGGTGCCGGACTTATACTTACAATTGCAAACATTTTAGGTGCAATAATGCCAATGTTTAATTCAATTCTCATTGACCATTATTTAGTGCCCATAGAAAATGCAAATCCGTTTTTTGAATCAAGGTCAACAGGCATTATCGCAATTGTACTTTTAATGTCCTTAACCTTTGCACTTTCAAAAGGCCTGAGCATCATAAGCAACCGTATCACAAACCGTGTAGGCTCAAATTTTGCAAATGACCTGAGAAATCTTGTATATTCAAAAATTCAGGAGCTTTCACTTTCCTCAATGTCAGGAAAATCTGCAGGTAACCTTATTCACAGAGTTACAAAGGATACTGAACGAGTAAAAGAATTCTTTAATCAGCAGGGCCGATATTTAATCGAACAGGTGATTTTATTCACAGTTATCCTGATAATTCTTTTCTCAACTAATGTTGCTCTCACCCTTGCAGTTATAATCCCTATTCCCATTGGCGTTTTATTTATGTCAACCTTCCGTCATTCCACAATGCTTCGTTATCACAAGCAATGGAGAGTTGACTCGAAGGCTACCTCTATACTCCACGATATTATCAAGGGCATTAGAGTTGTTAAATCCTTTGGTAATGAGGAAAGAGAAATTGCCAAATTCTCAAAATATTCCAAAAAGCTTGCTGATGTTGCTGCCTCCAATGAAAAATACTGGGCAGTTACCTTCCCTCTTGTTGGTAACTTTATGGCATTAGGTGAATTTCTTGTGCTTATAATCGGTGGTAAGATGGTTCTTGACGGCAAGCTTACCTTAGGTGAATTGACACGATTCAATTTGTATTTAGGCTTCCTATATGCCCCTCTTCGCTGGATGTCCATTTTCCCAAGACGAGTTGCAGACTGTTCAACGAGCCTTGTAAAAATTTATGAAATACTTGACGAGACACCTCAGATGGTTGTAACTGATAAGCCGAAGCAAATAAACTCTGCCGGTGCAGTTGATTTTGAGGGTGTAACCTTCGGCTACAAATCCTATGAGCCCGTTCTCAAAAACATAAATCTTCACATCAACCCCGGTGAAATGATTGGTCTTGTGGGCCATTCGGGTGCAGGAAAATCAACCATGATAAACCTTTGTATGCGCCTTTATGACCCGTCACTTGGCAAAATCACCATTGACGGAGTTGATATAAAGGACATTCCTCCCGAGGAGCTCAGAAGCAATATAGGTGTTGTTTTCCAGGAGACATATCTTTTCTCCGGAACAATATTTGACAATATCGCCTATGCCCGTCCCGATGCTTCTCTTGACGAGGTTATTGCAGCAGCAAAGGCTGCAAACGCCCACGAATTTATAACAAAGCTTCCTGATGGCTATAACACCGTTATCGGTGAAAACGGTCACTCCCTTTCAGGTGGTGAAAGACAGAGAGTAAGTATCGCAAGAGCAATTCTTAAGAATCCGAAGATTCTTATTCTTGACGAAGCAACAAGCTCTCTTGACCCTGAAACAGAAATCAAAATTCAGGAGGCTCTTACAAGGCTTATTGAGGGCAGAACAACTATCGCAATTGCCCACAGGCTTTCAACTCTTAAAAACGCAAACAGACTTGTAGTTATTGAAAAGGGCAGAATTGCCGAGGTCGGCTCCCACAACGAGCTTATCTCTCAAGGTGGTATTTATGCAAACCTCGTTGCAGCCCAAAGGCAAACTAGCTCATTACATTAAAAAGAATTGCAGTAGTCAGACTACTGCAATTCTTTATTGTTTTTTTATTTTTATGTGCTATAATTTTATTATATGGTTTATTAATAGGTGGTGCAAAAATGAAAAAAGGTAAAATAATCGGTTGCGTTATAGTCGCATTAGCAATGGTAGCCGTTATAGGACTTTATGTTTATGAGGTCGTATTTTTAAAAAAGCCTTACACAGAAAACCTCACAAGATTTCTCGCAATATTTGTAGGCTTAATCGGAACTATGGTGAAGCTTTTTGCAGGAAACACAAGGCGCCGTCCCCTTGAATTTTATTCAAAGCAATACGATGAAGATATCCACTATGCTTTTAAAGAGAATAAATTTGCAAGGAAGAAGCTTTTGTGCGCCATAAGATTATATAATGAAAATAATTATAAAAAAGCTATAAAATACCTCACACAATTAACTAAAGATATACAAAATGAGCATGACGCTTATGCAGTATATATTTTTGCTGCAATTTGCTTTTCTGAATGTGGAATTCATAATGAGGCAATCAAAATTTATTATCAGCTTTTAGAGTATATGCCAAATAACGCAACTGTTCACAACAATTTATCACACGAGCATATGGAAGATGGCAATTTCGATTTAGCTATGCAGCATATCAACGAGTCCTTAAGAATTGCCCCATATTCCCATACAACATACATAAACAAAGCAAATTGCTATTTTTATCAATACAAGCTGGATGAAACAATTGAAAATGCTTTAAAAGCCTTAGAGCTTAAAAATAACGATACTAATTCATCAGGTCTGCTCACCTTGGCATATTCTCTTAAAGGTGATAAGGAAAACGCTGAAAAATATTTCAGAATAGCAGTCAGCAACGGTAAAAATCCCAAGGATTTAAACGAAGCAATTGAATTCTACACAACTGAAAGAGCTGAAATATTACAAGAGATAGAAGAAGAAAAGAACTCGCTCAATTGAGCGAGTTCTAATTTTTTATTTAAAATATTTCACAGCTGCCTTAAACATCTGAATATCGTAGTTACCTTCAACGTTCTTGTAAAGTCCGTCGCCGATACGCTCACTGTGACCCATTTTACCAAATACTCTGCCATCAGGTGATGTGATACCTTCAATAGCAAACATTGAATCGTTGGGGTTAAAGTGAACATCAACAGTTGCGTTACCCTCAAGGTCAACATACTGAGTTGCAATCTGTCCGTTTTCAGCAAGCTTTCTGATAAGCTCCTCGCTTGCAAGGAAACGACCCTCACCATGAGAAATCGGCACATTATAAACATCGCCAACCTCTGTAAGTGCCAACCAGGGAGATTTGTTAGAAGCAATTCTTGTTCTTACAATTCTTGACTGGTGACGAGCGATTGTATTGTATGTAAGAGTGGGGCAATTTTCGTCTGTATCAATAATCTTACCATAGGGCACAAGACCGAGCTTGATAAGTGCCTGGAAGCCGTTACAGATACCACACATAAGACCATCACGGTTATCAAGAAGGTCTGTTACACCCTCCTTAACCTTTGCGTTACGGAAGAATGCAGTAATGAATTTAGCAGAACCATCGGGTTCGTCACCACCGGAGAAGCCACCGGGAATGAAAATCATCTGTGCATCTTTAAGCTTTGTTGAGAACTCTTCAACGCTTGCAGTAATATCTGCAGATGAACGGTTCTTGATAACAATGATTTCGGGTTCTGCACCTGCGTCACGAACTGCCTTTGCACTATCAAATTCGCAGTTTGTTCCGGGGAATGCAGGAATCAAAATCTTGGGTTTAGCAACCTTGAGTGCAGGAGCTTTTCTTTCTGTTGCAGAGAATGAGAAATTCTCAACAGGTGTATTTGTATCAGGAATGTTGCAGCTATAAACGCTCTCAAGCTTGTCCTCGTAAATTCCGAGAATTTCTTTGAGGCAAAGGCTTTCTTCGCCAAGTGTAATAGCCTTTTTATCTGTAACTGTACCGATAAGCTGAGCGTCAGCAATATCTTCAGTTGCTTCAACAAGGAATGTTGCGTAGTTATATTTGAAGAGGTCAGCAACAGTTAATGCTGAATTAAATTCGAAGCCGAAGCCGTTACCGAATGCCATTTTCATAGCTGCCTCTGCGATACCGCCCATACCGGGTGTGTAGCAGGAAACTGCCTTACCATCGCGAAGAAGAGCGCAAACCTTGTCAAATACCTTAAGAAGTGAGTCTGTTTCAGGAAGACCGTTTTCGTCAAAGTCAGGAGTAATAAGGTAAACCTTGTTACCAGCCTTTTTGAATTCGGGAGAAACAATATCTTTAACCTTTTCGGTTGTAACTGCGAAGGAAACAAGTGTGGGAGGAACATCGAGGTCTTCGAATGTGCCGCTCATTGAGTCCTTACCACCGATAGAACCGATACCGAGGTTTTTCTGAGCCTTGAATGCACCAAGGAGAGCTGCGAGAGGCTTGCCCCAACGCTTAGCATCCTTGCCTACTCTTTCAAAGTATTCCTGGAATGTAAGGTAAACATCCTCGAATTTTGCACCTGTTGCAATAAGCTTACAAACTGATTCAACAACTGCAAGATAAGCACCGTGATAGGGGCTCTTTTCTGTAATGAAGGGGTTGTAGCCCCATGACATAAGTGAGCAATCATCTGTATGCTTTTTCTCAACAGAAATCTTCTGAACCATTGCCTGAATGGGAGTAAGCTGATTCTTACCACCGAAGGGCATAAGAACTGTGCCTGCACCGATTGTTGAGTCGAAGCGCTCTGAAAGGCCACGCTTTGAGCAGATATTAAGGTCATCTGCCATAGCCTTCATATTATCTGTGAAGCTGCCACTGATTTCTTTATCATAGGATTCGGGCTTTGATGTTGCAACATCAACATGCTTATCTGCACCATTGGAGTTAAGGAAATCACGGCTGATATCGCAGATAACCTTGTCATTCCAATGCATTACAAGTCTTGCTTCCTCTGTTACAACAGCAACGGGACAAGCCTGAAGGTTTTCTGTTGCAGCAAGCTCTAAGAATCTGTCAACATTTTCCTTTTCGATAACAACAGCCATTCTTTCCTGAGATTCGGAAATTGCAAGCTCTGTACCGTCAAGACCCTCGTATTTCTTGGGAACTGCGTTAAGGTCAATTTTAAGACCGTCTGCAAGCTCACCGATAGCAACTGAAACGCCACCTGCACCGAAGTCGTTACAACGTTTAATCATTCTTGTTGCTTCTTTATTTCTGAAAAGTCTCTGAAGCTTTCTTTCCTCGGGAGCATTACCCTTCTGAACCTCTGCGCCACAGGTTTCAAGAGAATCTGCAGTATGAGATTTTGAAGAACCAGTTGCACCACCACAGCCGTCACGACCTGTGCTACCACCAAGAAGAATAACAATATCACCGGGATCGGGTCTTTCACGGCGAACATTCTCCTGAGGAGCTGCAGCCACAACAGCACCGATTTCCATACGCTTTGCAGCATAACCGGGATGGTAAATTTCATCAACAATACCTGTTGCAAGACCAATCTGGTTACCATAAGAGGAATAACCTGCAGCAGCAGTTGTAACAATTGTTCTCTGGGGAAGCTTACCCTTGATTGTTTCGCTAACGGGCTTCAAGGGGTCAGCAGCACCTGTAACACGCATAGCACCGTAAACATAAGCACGGCCTGAAAGAGGGTCACGGATAGCACCACCGATACAGGTTGCAGCACCACCGAAGGGCTCAATTTGTGTGGGGTGGTTATGAGTTTCATTCTTGAAGAGAAGAAGCCATGGCTCGCTTACGCCGTCAACATCAACATTGATTTTAACAGTACAAGCATTGATTTCTTCAGATTCGTCAAGCTTTTCGAGCTTGCCGTTTTCCTTAAGATATTTAACTGCAACAGTTGCAAGGTCCATAAGGCAGATAGGCTTTGTTCTGCCAAGCTCTTTTCTTGTTGCGATGTATTCATCGTATGCACCCTGAAGAAGCTCGTCTTCAAATGTTACATTGTCAATAACAGTAAGGAATGTTGTATGACGGCAGTGGTCAGACCAATATGTGTCAATCATTCTGATTTCTGTTATTGTGGGATCGCGATCCTCGGATTTGAAGTAATTCTGGCAGAAAGCGATATCGTCTGCATCCATTGCAAGACCGAAATCCTTAACGAACTGCTCAAGACCTGCTCTGTCAAGCTTGATGAAGCCCTCAAGAGTTTTAACCTCTGTGGGAATCTCATATTTCATTTCAAGAGTTTCGTATGTTTCAAGAGTTGCTTCTCTTGATTCAACAGGGTTAATAACATGCTTTTTGATTTCTGCAACATCTTCTGCAGAAAGGTCACCGTAAAGAGCATAAACCTTTGCACTCTTTACTGTGGGACGGTCGCCCTGAGAGATAATCTGAATACACTGTGCTGCAGAGTCAGCTCTCTGGTCAAACTGACCGGGAAGGAACTCAACTGCAAAAACAGTTGCACCATCTAATTCAATTTCAGCAGTTGCAATATCGAGCTGAGGCTCGGAGAAAACTGTTTTGATTGCATAATCAAAAAGCTCCTCTGTAATATTTTCTGCATCATAACGGTTGATAACGCGAACATCCTCAAGGTTTTTGATACCTAAAAGTGTACGAGCATCACCTAAAAGAGCCTTAGCCTCATGAGCGAGCTCTTTTTTCTTTTCAACATAAACTCTATATACCATATCTTAGTCCTCCAATACAGCAAGTGCCTTTGCTCCGATATCATTACGATAGAAGGCATTGTCAAAGCTGATTTGTTTTACAAGTCCATAAGATGCCTTAACTGCATCCTTAAGATTATCTTCAACAGCAGTAACGCCTAAAACGCGACCACCGTTTGTAAGAAGCTTACCACCATTAAGAGAAGCACCTGCAACATAAACATTACCCTCAATTTCTTCAGGAATGTTCATTTCAAAGCCTTTTTTATAGCTTACAGGATAGCCCTCTGAAGCCATAATTACGCAGCAAGCGCTCTTTTCGCTGAATTTAACCTCAGTTTCTGAAAGTGTACCGTTGGTTGTTGCCTTCATAATAGTGAGAAGGTCACTTTCAAGAAGAGGTAAAACAACCTGAGTTTCAGGGTCACCGAAACGGCAGTTATATTCAATAACCTTGGGGCCGTTGGGCGTAAGCATAAGACCGAAGTAAAGACAACCCTTGAAGGTTCTGCCCTCTTTATTCATTGCATCAATTGTAGGAAGGAAAATTTTCTCCATACATTCAGCTGCAATTTCCTTTGTGTAATAGGGGTTGGGAGCAATTGTACCCATACCACCTGTGTTAAGACCTGTATCATTGTCTCCTGCTCTTTTATGGTCCATTGAGGAAATCATAGGAGCAACTGTTTTACCATCTGTAAAGGCAAGAACGGAAACCTCAGGGCCTGTGAGAAATTCTTCAATAACGATGTTGTCACCACTTGAGCCGAACATCTTGTCCTGCATCATTGAAACAACAGCATCCTTTGCTTCGTCACGGGTTGTTGCAATAATAACACCCTTACCGAGAGCAAGACCGTCAGCCTTGATAACTGTGGGAATTGGTGCAGTTTCAAGATACTGGAGAGCCTTTTCCATATCATTGAATACTTCATAAGCTGCTGTAGGAATATTATATTTCTTCATAAGGTTCTTTGAGAAAACCTTGCTACCCTCAATGATAGCTGCATTTCCTTTAGGTCCGAAGCAGGGAATACCTTTTTCCTCAAGTGCATCAACACAACCTAAAACCAACGGATCATCGGGAGCGACAACTGCATAATCAATGCTGTTGTTGACTGCAAATTCAACGATTTTTTCAATATCCTTTGCACCGATATCAACAAGAGTTGCATCTTTTGCCATACCACCGTTACCGGGGAGGGCAAAGATTTCTGTAACCTCTTTATTTTCTTTTATCTTTTTGATGATAGCGTGTTCACGACCGCCACCACCGACAACCATAATCTTCATCTTTATACCTCTATTAATGGTGGAATAAACGCATTCCTGTGAAGGACATTGTCATACCATATTTGTTTGCACATTCAATGACAACATCATCACGGATTGAACCACCGGGCTCTGCAATATACTTAACGCCACTCTTCTTTGCGCGTTCAATGTTATCGCTGAAGGGGAAGAATGCGTCTGAACCGAGAGCAACACCATCAATTGTTGCAAAGTATGCTTTTACATCCTCGTCTGTAAGAGGTGCAGGCTGAGATGTAAAGTATTTCTGCCAGTTACCGTCTGCGCAAACATCTTCTTCATTTTTGTTGATGTAGCCATCGATAACATTATCTCTGTCAGGTCTGCCGAGAGTATCCTTGAAGGGAAGATTAAGAACCTTTTCGTGCTGACGAAGGAACCAAGTGTCTGCCTTTGTACCTGCAAGGCGTGTGCAGTGAATTCTTGACTGCTGACCTGCGCCAACACCGATTGCCTGACCGTCAACTGCATAGCAAACTGAGTTTGACTGAGTATATTTAAGAGTAATAAGTGCAATTATAAGGTCACGAACTGCGCTTTCGGGCATATCCTTATTTTCTGTAACAATATTTTTGAGAAGGTCTGCATTGATTTCGAAATTGTTTCTACCCTGCTCAAATGTAATACCGTAAACCTGCTTATGCTCAATGGGAGCAGGAACATAATTGGGGTCGATTTTAACGATATTGTAGTTACCTTTTCTCTTAGATTTAAGAATTTCAAGTGCTTCGGGCTCATAACCGGGAGCGATGATACCGTCGGAAACCTCTCGCTGAATGAGCTTTGCAGTTGTAACATCACAAACATCTGAAAGAGCAACCCAGTCACCGAAGGAGCACATTCTGTCTGTACCTCTTGCTCTTGCGTATGCGCAAGCGAGAGGAGATTCGTCAAGACCCTCAATATCATCAACGAAGCAAGCCTTTTTAAGCTTATCAGAAAGCGGAACGCCTACTGCTGCTGATGTGGGGCTAACATGCTTAAAGGAGGTTACCGCAGGAAGACCAAGAGCTTCTTTAAGCTCTTTAACTAACTGCCAAGAGTTGAATGCATCAAGGAAATTGATGAAGCCGGGACGGCCACAGAGGATTTCGATAGGAAGCTCGCTGCCGTCTGCCATAAAGATTTTTGCAGGTTTCTGGTTGGGGTTACAACCATATTTCAATTCAAATTCTGTCATTTCGATAATCTCCTTATTTATTTTTGTTAACTATACGGGAATCATATTTACCTGTTTCAAGGTCAATATATCTAACGAAAAGAGATACCTTGTTGTCCTCGTTAAGATTCTTCCAGATAATATCTGTCAATGTGTCGATATCAACATCGGGAAGCTCGAGAGTTTTGGGCTCGCCCTCAAAGCTGGGAAGAGGATTTCCGTCGCATTTATATGTATGAATGAATTTTGCTTTTCCGGGAAGAGGATTTGAGTAAGCATATGTATATCTCTGGCAAGAAGAGCCGTCACCATCTGCAGATTTGAGAATGGACATTGCATAATTCATATCGCCGTTTTCAAGACGGATGATACCTGAAATACGAGGTGTGTAGTTAGGTGCATCGTCTTCAAATTCACGGGTACGAAGAGCCTGTTCAAAGGTCATCTGCTTGTCCATTAATTCGTAGATTGTGTCTGTCTGGTCGCCGTTTGTAACAATTGTTTTGTTACCGAGAACTCTTACGGGAGCATAGATAATAAGGTGGGGGTCAACCATCTTTGATTCATCAAAAGCCTGAGTTCTGATGCCCTCGCCATCCTCAATGAAAACTCTGTTTCTACTGTTTTCGCTTCTGCCCATAATAAAATAAGCAGTAACAGCCTTTTTAGAATCGGCGCTTTTACCGATTATGATACCTCTGCCGTGATAAGCGAGAGAATTAAGTTCATTTTCAAGATTTCTGATTTCCATTATTATCTATCCTTTCACTTCAACTTACTCTTTAATAACTGTCTTATTCCCAACTACCTCAACCTTTCCGTCACAGAAAAGCTGAACTGCCTTGGGAAGAATTTTCCATTCTGCCTGTTCCATTATTCTCTTCTGGAGAGTTTCGGGCGTGTCGCCCTCAGCTACCTCAACTCCCCTCTGAAGAATAATGGGACCTGCATCACATTCTGCTGTAACAAAATGTACTGTTGCACCTGAAACCTTAACACCCTTTTTCAATGCACATTCATGAACATGAAGACCATAGAAGCCCTTGCCACAGAATGAGGGGATAAGCGCAGGATGAACATTAATCATCTTGTTTTTGAAGGCATCGCATACATTTTCGTCAAGAATTGTCATAAACCCTGCGTAAACCACTAAATCTGCCTTCTCTTCGAGAAGCGCATCTCTCATAGCAATACTGTATGAAGCGATGTCTGAATATTCTTTTCTTATAAGAGTTCTTGTTTTTATTCCGTTATTTTCTGCACGGGTGAGAGCAAAAGCATCTGCCTTTGAAGCAATGACGCAAGTGATTTTACCTGCGCCAAGCTCGCCCCTTTTTTCTGCATCAATAAGAGCCTGAAGGTTTGTTCCACCACCGGAAACAAGAACAACAATATTTTTTGTATCGGGCATTTTGCTACCTCAATTATTCAAGTATAATCTTGTCTTCGCCTTCGATAATTTCACCGATTACATAAGCCTCAATGCCATTATCCTTAAGAACTGAAAGAGAAAGCTCTACTTCATCTGCAGGAACAACAATGCTCATACCAACACCCATATTATATGTGTTGAACATATCACGCTCAGGAACATTACCCCATTTTGCAATTACATCAAAGATGGGAAGAACCTTAACTGCAGATTTATCAATCTTTGCGCATAAGCCATCGGGAATGCTTCTTGGAATGTTTTCATAGAAGCCGCCACCTGTAATGTGAGAAATACCCTTAACATTAACCTTCTCGATAAGAGCAAGAACGGGCTTAACATAGATCTTTGTAGGAACAAGCAAAGCCTCTGCAATACTCTTTCCACCTAATTCCTCGCGCTCAACATAAAGCTCAGGATTATTGTTATCAATATCGAAAACCTTACGGCATAAGCTGAAGCCATTTGAGTGAATACCTGTTGAGGGAAGAGCGATAACAACATCGCCTGCAGCCATTTTATTGTTATCAATCATTTTGGGCTTATCAACAACACCTACTGCAAAGCCTGCAAGGTCATAATCCTCAATAGGCATAAGACCGGGATGCTCAGCAGTTTCGCCACCTGTAAGAGCACAGCCAGACTGAACACAGCCCTCTGCAACACCACTTACGATTTCAGCGATTTTCTCGGGAATGTTTTTGCCACAAGCAATATAGTCAAGGAAATATAAGGGCTTTGCGCCAACGCAAACGATATCGTTTACACACATAGCCACTGCATCGATACCAATTGTATCGTGCTTATCCATAAGAATAGCTAATTTAACCTTTGTACCACAACCGTCAGTACCTGAAACCAATACGGGATGCTCCATACCCTTGGCAAAGCCGAGGTCAAAGCAACCACCAAAGCCGCCAACATCATCCATTGAACCCTCATTACGAGTTCTTGCGATGTGCTTTTTCATAAGCTCAACTGCTTTATAGCCTGCAGTAATATCAACGCCTGCTGCTGCATAACTTTCTGATCTTGAATTATTCATATCTATTCTCCTAAAAAATCATTTTTGTTAATTTATGAAATTAGCCTTTTCCATTCCAACAATATGTGCAAAGGTCCTCTTCAGGAAGTCCGATTGCTTTTACGATACCCTCAAGGGACTGGAATTCAAGGGAAGCAAAATGAAGCTTTTCGCAAATTGCTTTTCTCATTTTGGCACCACGCTCTGTGGAAGCGTCGCTGTACTCATCAATATGCTTAAAGCCCTCTTCACCCTCAAGCTCCATAATAGTAGCTCTTGAGATAAGGTCCATATCACTTGTTCCTCTTGAGAAGTTAAGGTATTTACATCCGTACATAATAGGAGGACATGCAGAACGCATATGAACCTCCTTGGCACCGTTCTCATAAAGGAATTCAACAGTTTCACGAAGCTGAGTACCCCTTACGATACTGTCATCAACAAAAAGAAGCTTTTTGTCTTTGATAAGCTCGTGAATAGGAATCTGCTTCATTTTAGCAACTCTGTTACGCTCTCTCTGATTTGAGGGCATAAAGCTTCTTGGCCATGTGGGAGTATATTTGATAAATGGACGAGCAAAGGGCACGCCACTTTCATTTGCATAACCGATCGCGTGAGGAGTACCTGAATCCGGAACACCACTTACATAGTCAATGTTCTGAGCCTCGCCAAGCATTTTATCGGTCTGTGCCATAATCTTACCATTTTCATAACGCATTGCCTCAACATTTCTGCCTTCATAGCAGGATGTGGGGTAACCATAGTAAGACCAGAGGAAAGCACAGATTTTCTTCTTTTCTCTTGCAGGAGAAAGAACCTTAACCTCATCAGCAGAAACTTCAACGATTTCACCGGGTCCTAATTCCTTATAATCCTCAAAGCCTAATTTTTTATAAGCAAAGTCTTCAAAGGAAACGCAGAAGCCATCCTCTCTTTTACCGATAAGAACAGGAATTCTACCTAACTTATCACGAGCAGCAATAAGCTTTCCGTCATCCTTAAGAATAAGAATTGAAGAAGTTCCTTCAATTACATCCTGCGCAAAGCGAATACCCTCTGCAAAGCTTGATTTCTGGTCGATCATAGCTGAAACAAGCTCTGATGAGTTGATACCCTCGCTTGTCATAGCGCCGAAGTGACCACCACTGAAAGAAAGATACTGGTCAACAAGCGCTTCACTGTTATTTATGATACCAATAGTGCTGATAGCATAAAGACCGTGATTAGAGCGCATCAGAAGTGGCTGCGCATCTGTATCACTGATACAGCCTATTGATGAATTACCGCTCATCTGATCAAGAATATTCTCGAACTTTGTTCTGAACGGAGAGTTTTCTATTTTATGAATTTTTCTTTGCAAGCCTCTTTCGGGATCGTATGCAGCCATACCCGCACGGCGTGTGCCTAAATGTGAGTGATAGTCAACTCCGAAAAAGGTATCAAGTACAGCATCGTTTTTAGATACTACTCCAAAAAAACCGCCCATTTTACACCTCGTTAGTAAAGTTAAACATTTTGTAAGTTGCCAGATACCAGATGCCAGATGCCAGTTTAGCAGTCAGCGAATAGCATGTAGCAGTTAGCCGAGTTGAAGAAAATGTAATACGAAAATCATAATGTTTGGAAGCGAAGCTTCCCCAACATTCCGAATTTCGAATTTCGAATTCCGAATTTGCAACTTAACTTTATTTTTAAAACTTAATTATATTTTTCTTCTATCGCTTTATTTTTTTCAAGAACTGTAGCAGTATCCTTTGCTCTTTTTTCTGCAAGCTTCTTTTCAAGCTCGGGCTCGCCGAGAGAAAGAATTTCAATTGCAAGTAATGCAGAGTTAACTGCGCCGTCAATCGCTACTGTTGCAACAGGAATACCTGAAGGCATCTGAACTGTTGAAAGGAGTGCTTCCATACCACCAAGATTCTGTGACTTAATCGGAATACCGATAACAGGAAGAGTTGTGTTCGCTGCAACTGCACCTGCAAGATGAGCAGCCATACCTGCCGCTGCAATAATAACGCCAAAGCCGTTTTCGCGTGCATTTGCGCTGAATTCCTTTGCTTCAACAGGAGTTCTGTGAGCAGAGAAAACATGAACCTCAAAGGGAACCTCGAATTCCTTAAGAGTATTTATTGCTTTTTCAACAACGGGTAAATCGCTGTCGCTACCCATTATAATTCCAACTTTTTTCATATAAGACATCCTTTCTAAAGCAAAAAGGCGCACTCGTTCAAAGAATGAACAAGTGTGCCCAGACGGTCGGCTTAATACGGAAAATCACTTTCCTGCTCCTTTGTGGTGCTCCACTTAATACTCCGTCAGTTACAGGAAAAATCCGCTATTAATTTATGATTTAATTCTATCATAAATAAGTGCATTGGGTCAAGGCACATAAGGGCTAATAAAACCCTTTTTAATAACCGTTATTATGTTGATTTTGCTAGTTATTTAGCCTGTGTTTCACAGTAAATGCAACGGTAAACTCCGTTGTCCTTATCAGTAAGCTTAAAAACGTGGTTAAGCTCCTGCTCAGTTGAGGTTATGCAACGAGGATTCTTGCATTTTATAACATTTGTAAGCTTCTGAGGGAGCTCAAGCGCACGCTTTTCAACAAGCTCGCCATCACGGATTATGTTGACTGTTGTACCGGGGTCAACATAACCGATAATATCAACATCAAGTGCAATATCTGCATCAATTTTGATTATGTCCTTCTTGCCCATTTTTTTACTTGCAACATTTTTGATAATTGCAACTGAGCAATCAAGATTATCAAGGCCGAGAAGGTCATAAACCTTCATCCCACGACCTGCAGTAATATGGTCTATAACAAAACCATTTGTAATAGAATCTATATTCATTTCTCTGCCTCCTCTAAAAGCTTGAGAATAAGAGCCATGCGAATAAATTTACCGTAAAGCACCTGCTTGAAGTAGCAGGCTCTGGGATCATCATCCACAGCAACGCTTATTTCATTAACTCTAGGAAGCGGATGCATAATGCATAAATCCTTTTTAGCATTAACAAGCTTCTTAGGCTCGAGAACATAGCTATCCTTAAGTCTTAAGTAATCCTCTTCGTTGAAGAAGCGCTCTCTCTGAACTCTTGTCATATAAAGAATATCAAGCTCAGGCATTACACTTTCAAGGTCAGTTGTCTGCTTGTAAGGAATACCATTCTTTTTAAGAACATCCTTCTTTATGTAGCTGGGAAGCTTTAATTCTTCAGGTGAAATGAGAACAACCTTAATACCGGTGTATCTTGAAAGAGCAGTAATGAGAGAATGAACTGTTCTGCCGAATTTAAGGTCACCACAGAAGCCTACTGTAAGATTCTCAAAGCCACCCTTTTCGCGCTGAATTGTAAGAAGGTCAGTAAGTGTCTGTGTGGGATGGTTGTGTCCACCGTCACCTGCATTTATAACAGGAATAGTAGCGTGCTGAGCAGCAACAAGAGGCGCACCCTCTTTAGGATGGCGCATCGCAATAATATCAGCATAGCAGCTGATTGTTTTTGCAGTATCTGCCACGCTCTCGCCCTTTGCAGCAGAAGAATTGTTTGCTGCAGAAAAACCGATAACACTACCACCCAACTCGATCATAGCTGCTTCAAAGCTAAGTCTTGTTCTTGTTGAGGGCTCAAAGAAAAGTGTTGCAAGCTTTTTTCTCTTGCACTTTTCGCAGTATTTATCGGGATTGTCAATAATATCGTTTGCCGTTGCAATAAGCTCGTTAACTTCTTCAACGGTAAAATCGAGAATATCAATTAAGCTTCTCATTTACTACTAATCCCCTTTTTATATTTTTAAAATTCAAATAAACGCTGATTATTCTTTAGCTCCGTTAATTGCAAGGTAATTCTTGATTCTTTCAACGTTTTCCTTGTTGCTTTCATCTTCTTCAAGATATTCAATAATATCGTAAACATCAACAACAGAATATACGGGGAAGCCATATTCCTCGCCTACCTCTGCCATAGCAGATTTTTCTGTCTGACCCTTTTCCTTACGGTCAACCATAACAAATGTTGCAGCAACCTTTGTGCCTTTAAGACCTGAAAGGATTGACATGCTTTCACGAATAGCAGTACCTGCTGTGATAACATCCTCAACGATTACGATTTCTTCGCCTTCCTGGGGCTTGTAGCCAACGAAAACGCCGCCTTCACCATGGTCTTTTTCTTCTTTACGATTGAAAAAGAAAGGAACATCAAGGCCATTCTTTGCAAGAGCAACTGCAACTGAAACTGCAATCGGAATACCCTTGTAAGCAGGACCGTAAAGAACTGTTTTCTTGTTGCCAACCTTTTCAAAATATGCCTTAGCATAGAATTCGCCTAATTTGCAAATCTGTTCGCCTGTTTTAATATCGCCTGCGTTGATGAAATAAGGGATTTTTCTACCACTTTTGGCAGTGAAATCGCCGAATTTAAGAACGCCTGCACCCTCTAAAAACTGTATAAATTCTCTTTTGTAGCTTTCCATTTTTAAATCCTCCTCAATTAGTCACAGAATTCTTCAACACATCTGTTATATGCTGCAACGGGGTCTTCTGCTGCAGTAATGGGTCTGCCGACAACAATGTAGTCAGAACCGATTTTCTTTGCTTCAGCAGGAGTCATAACTCTCTTCTGGTCGCCAATATCACCGTCTGCAAAACGAACACCGGGAGTGATTGTAAGGAATTCCTTACCACAGGTTTCGTGAACCTTACCTGCCTCGAGAGGTGAGCAAACAACGCCATCAAGGCCTGCAAGCTTTGCATTGTGAGCATAGTGCATAACAACCTTATCAATAGGCTCTTTAATAAGAAGATCGTTTTCCATTCTTTCCTGATCTGTTGATGTAAGCTGAGTAACAGCAATAAGAAGAGGTCTTGTTCCGTCAGGACGGGTAAGTCCTTCAAGAGCTGCCTCCATCATGCTGATTGTACCTGCTGCGTGAAGGTTTGTGATATCAACATCAAGGTTTGAAAGAACTGCCATTGATTTTTTAACTGTATTAGGAATATCGTGAAGCTTAAGGTCAAGGAAAATCTTATGACCTCTCTTTTTGATTTCGCGAACAATCTGAGGGCCTTCTGCATAGAAAAGCTCCATACCGATTTTTACGAAAGGCTTTCTGCCACCCTCGAATTTATCAAGAAATTCATATACCTTTTCTGCGCTCGCAAAGTCGCAAGCAACGATTACGTCTCTACCCATTATTTTGCCACTCCTATTATATCACTTAAATTATCTATTCCGTATTTGTCCATAACTGCAGGTAAATCGTTAATAATATTACGACATGCGCAGGGGTCAATAAGATTAGCTGCACCAACCTCAACTGCAGTTGCACCTGCAAGCATAAGCTCAATAACATCCTCTGCAGTTGAAACACCTCCCATACCAACAATGGGAATATTAACTGCATTTGCTACCTGATAAACCATACGAACTGCAACAGGGAAAATTGCGCTTCCTGAGAAGCCACCCATTTTGTTAGCAATTACAGGCTTCTTGGTTCTAAGGTCAATTCTCATACCAAGAAGTGTGTTAATAAGGCTGATACCGTCTGCACCTGCTGCCTCACACTCTTTAGCAATTGCAACAATGTCTGTAACATTAGGTGAAAGCTTAATGATTACAGGCTTTTTTGTTACAGCCTTAACTGCTGCAGTAACCTCTGCTGCAGCTTTGGGGTCTGTGCCGAAGCTCATACCACCACCATGAACATTGGGACAGCTAACATTAACCTCAAGCCAACCAACCTGCTCTTCCTTATCAAGCTTTTCGCAGGTGTAAGCGTAATCCTCAATAGCGAAGCCACTTACATTTGCCATAACCTTTTTATCAAAGCATTTTTTAAGCTTGGGAAGCTCTTCAGAAATAACCTTTTCAACACCGGGATTCTGAAGACCAACTGCATTTATCATACCTGCGGTACATTCTGCAATTCGGGGTGTAGGATTACCAAAGCGAGGATCCTTTGTTGTACCCTTAAAGGAGAATGTACCAAGGCAATTTATATCATAAATTTCTGCAAACTCATAGCCGTAACCGAAGGTTCCACTTGCGGGAATTATGGGGTTATCAAGCTCAAGACCACAAAGATTAACACTTAATCTGCCCATAAAATCTCCTCCTTCTTAAGCACGGGGCCTTCCTTGCAAATACGCTTATAGCCTGTAATAGTCTTGCAAGAGCAGCCCATACAAGCACCAAAGCCACAGCCCATTCTTTCCTCGAAGCTGAACTGTCCACTTGTTGCACTTGCCTTATAAATCGCTTTAAGCATAGGCTCGGGACCACAGGTGTAGAAATATGTATAATCAATATCCTTCATAGCATCTGTTACAAAGCCCTTGATTCCATAAGAGCCATCAACGGTTGTAACAAAAACCTCTGCACCGAGAGCCTTGAAATCATCCTCGCAGAAAACCTCTGCCTTAGTATTAAAGCCGAGAACAACACTTACTTTTTTACCCTCTGCAATAAGCTTCTTACAAAGCATATAAAGAGGAGGAACGCCAACGCCCCCACCTAAAAGCAAGGGCTTATCTCCGGCTAAAGAGAGGTCGTATCCGTTACCAAGACCTGTGAGAATATTAAGCTCCTCGCCTGCTGTCATTTTTGACATCTGCTCTGTACCCTTACCAACAACCTTGTAGATAAGTGTGAGAACATCATTCTCGCAATCGCAAACTGAGATAGGTCTACGAAGATAAAAGCCGTCTAATTTAATATTTACAAACTGTCCGGAAGATGTGATGTCACTCACATCTCCCTGAAGCTTCATTTTATATACAGTCTCTGTAAGAGGTGTATTTTCAATTATTTTAAAAATTGATTCTCTCATAAGTTACCTTCTGCATCGATAGTTGAAATTGTAAGTGTGATATCCTCAAGAACATCAAGGAGAACTCTTACTGTATCGAGTGCTGTGAAAATTGTTACATTGTTTTCAATAGCATAACGGCGAATCAAGTGACCGTCATTGTTGTTTTCGCTGTTACCGTTAATATCCTTTGTATTGATAACATAAGCAATGTGACCCTGACGGAGAGCCTCTGGAACTTCATTACTTCCTTCGCTGATTTTGCCAAGAACATGAGTTCTGATTCCGTTTTCCTTAAGGAACTTTGCAGTACCCTCAGTTGCCTGAATGTTAAAGCCAAGCTTATAGAAACGGCGAATAAGAGGAAGCGCATCTTCTTTATCCTTGTCTGCAACTGTTGCGAAAACAGTACCATAGTTCTGAAGGTGCATACCAGATGCCTGAAGAGCTTTGTAAAGAGCTCTGTTTAATTTATCATCATAACCGATTGCTTCACCTGTTGATTTCATTTCGGGTGAAAGGTAAGCATCAAGTCCACGGATTTTGTTAAATGAGAATACGGGAACCTTTACATACCAACGCTTCTTTTCTTCAGCATAAATATCAAAGATACCCTGTTCCTTAAGGCTCTTGCCCATAATAACCTCTGTTGCAATATCTGCAAGAGAGTAGCCTGTTGCCTTTGAAAGGAAGGGAACAGTTCTTGAAGAACGGGGGTTAACCTCAATGATATAAACATCGTCATTTTCGTCAACAATGAACTGAATATTGAAAAGACCAACAATGCCGATTCCAAGACCAAGCTTCTTTGCATACTGAAGAATTATGCCTTTAACTTTATTTGAGATACTGAATGAGGGGTAAACGCTGATTGAGTCACCTGAATGAATACCGGTTTTCTCAACAAGCTCCATAATACCTGGAACGAAAACATCTCTGCCGTCGCAGATAGCGTCAATCTCAACCTCTTTACCGTAGATATATTTATCAACAAGAACAGGCTTGTCCTCATCAATTTCAACGGCTGTTCTGAGGTAGTGACGAAGCTGCTCCTCGTTAGCAACAATCTGCATAGCGCGTCCACCAAGAACGAATGAAGGACGAACAAGAACGGGATAACCGATTTCAGCTGCTGCTGCGATACCATCCTCAAGATTTGTAACTGCTTTACCCTTTGCACGAGGAATGTTAAGCTCGTTAAGAAGGTTTTCGAAAGCGTTACGGTCTTCTGCACGGTCAATAGCTGCACAGTCTGTACCGATAATCTTAACTCCACGGTCGTGAAGAGGCTGAGCAAGGTTGATAGCAGTCTGACCACCAAGAGATGCAACAACACCCTCAGGCTTTTCAAACTCAACGATGTTCATAACATCTTCGGGAGTAAGAGGCTCGAAGTAAAGCTTATCAGCAGTTGTATAGTCAGTAGAAACTGTTTCGGGGTTATTGTTGATGATAATAGCCTCGTAGCCTGCGTTCTTGATAGTCATAACTGCGTGAACGGTTGAGTAGTCGAATTCAACACCCTGACCTATACGGATAGGACCTGCACCAAGAACGATGATTTTCTTTTTATCTGTAAGGCGTGAGCTGTTCTCGCCTGTGTATGATGAATAGAAGTAAGGAATATATGCGTTTGTATGGCAGGTGTCAACCATTTTAAACACAGGGAAAAGATTCATTTCCTTACGCATATTGTAAACATCTATTTCCTCGCATTTCCAAAGACGAGCGATGTATTTATCGCTGAAGCCCATCTTCTTAGCAGCAACAAGAGTATCCTTATCCTTGTTTACGCGAAGAGTTTCTTCCATATCAATGATGTTTTTGATTGCTTCAAGGAAGAATGGCGTAATCATTGTAACCTCATGGATTTTCTCAAGAGAAACACCATGATAGATAAGCTCTGCAATAGCGAAGATATTATCTGAACGGAACTCTGAAATATATTCAAGAAGCTCATCAACGCTCATATTATCAAACTTTGAAAGGTACATATGGTTTGCACCGATTTCAAGAGAACGGATACCCTTAAGAAGAGCTTCCTCAAGGTTTGAGCCGATACCCATAATTTCGCCTGTAGCCTTCATCTGAGTACCAAGCTTGTTAGTAGCAGATGTGAATTTATCAAAGGGGAAACGAGGTAATTTAGCGATAACATAATCAAGTCTGGGCTCAAATGCTGCATTTGTATTAGCAATCTGAATTTCCTCAAGAGCCATACCAACTGCGATTTTGGCAGTAACACGAGCGATAGGATAACCTGAAGCCTTTGATGCAAGAGCAGATGAACGGGAAACTCGGGGGTTAACCTCGATAAGATAGTATTCAGATGTGTGAGGATTGAGAGCAAACTGAACATTACAGCCACCTTCAATTTTGAGCTCCTTGATAAGCTTGATAGCTGAATCGTTGAGCATCTTTTCATCCTCTTTGCTGAGAGTCATAATGGGTGCTACAACGCAGGAGTCACCGGTATGAACACCAACAGGATCGATATTTTCCATACCACAGATTGTGATAGCATGGTCATTGGAGTCACGCATAACCTCGAACTCAATTTCCTTATAGCCCTTAACAGATTTTTCAATAAGAGCCTGATGAACAGGAGAAAGCTTGAATGCGTTTGTACCGATTTCGATAAGCTCCTCTTCATTGTAAGCGAAGCCGCCACCTGTACCACCAAGAGTGAAAGCAGGACGAACAACAACGGGATAACCGATGCGAGCTGCAGCAGCCTTTGCTTCTTCTAATGAGTAAGTGATTTCTGAAGGAATAACGGGCTCGCCGATAGATTCGCAAAGCTCTTTAAATAATTCACGGTCCTCTGCACGTTCGATAGAAGCACTTGATGTACCGAGAAGCTGAACCTCACATTCCTTAAGAACACCTTTTTTCTCAAGCTGCATAGCAAGGTTAAGACCTGTCTGACCACCGATACCGGGAATAATAGCATCAGGACGCTCGTGACGGATAATCTTTGCAACATATTCAAGAGTAAGAGGCTCCATATAAACCTTATCAGCAATAATTGTGTCAGTCATAATTGTTGCAGGGTTAGAGTTAACAAGAACTACCTCATAGCCCTCCTCTTTAAGTGCCAAGCAAGCCTGAGTACCTGCATAGTCAAACTCTGCAGCCTGACCGATAACAATAGGACCTGAACCGATAATTAAAACTTTTTTGATGTCTGTTCTTTTTGCCATACAAAATTCCTCCAAATTTATATCATCGTGATTAATTAACCTTGTTATAAGCAACTTTTCCGTTACAAACCGTAAGAACACATTCGCTCTTAACCTTCATATCTTCAAAGGGTGTTGCCTTACCCTTTGAAAGGAAGTCTTGTGGATTTATAACGCTTTCTTTATCTAAATCCCATACTGTAAAATCCGAACCAAGAGGTATTCCGAATCTTTCGCGAGGATTGATTGCCATAATTTCTATAAGCTTTTCGAGAGTGATCTCGCCAGTTTCAACGAAATGGGTGTACATAATCTGGAACGCTGTTTCAATTCCTACAACTCCGAATGCGCTTCCTGCAAGACCCTTGCTTTTTTCCTCTGCTGAATGTGGTGCATGGTCGGTAGCTATCATATCAATAGTTCCGTCCTTGATACCCTCAATCAAAGCAAGCTTGTCCTCTCTTGAACGAAGTGGGGGATTCATTTTAAATCTGCCCTCTTCCTTCAAATCGCTATCGTCAAGCACAAGGTAGTGTGGACCTGTTTCGCATGTTACATCCAAGCCCTCAGCCTTAGCCTTTCTTATGAGTTCAACGCTTTCTTTAGTTGAAATGTGGCAGATATGGTATTTACAGCCTGTTTCCTTAACCAATTTCAAATCTCTTTCAATGGGCTTCCATTCGCTTTCACTGCAAATGCCCTTATGGTTATGCTCCTTGCAGTATTCACCATCGTGAATATACCCACCGAATAAAAGTGAATTATCTTCACAATGGGCAACTATCATTTTGCCTAAGGCTTTTGCTTCAAGCATAGCCTGTCGCATAAGCTCCTCGCTCTGCACACCCTTGCCGTCATCAGAAAAAGCAATTGCATCAGCAACCATATTTTCAAGCTCTGAGAGTTCCTCGCCCTTCTGACCAATTGTTATTGAAGCATAGGGGTAAACATTTATTGTTGCATCATTTTTTATGATGTCTGTCTGTTCCTTAAGATGCTCCGCCGTATCGGGCACGGGGTTTAAGTTCGGCATTGTGCAAACTGCGGTATAACCACCCCTTGCAGAAGCCTTGCATCCTGTTTCAATAGTCTCTTTATAAGAAAAGCCCGGCTCACGAAAATGCACATGCACATCGCAAAAACCGGGAAAAATAAAATATTTATCACAATTGAAAACAGAAAGAGTAGGGCAAGAAGTCAACTGAGAAACAACATCTGCATAAAAGGAAGGAGAACCGACCTTTTTCATAGCAGCAGTATTTATTGTTTTTGCCTTTAATTGCTGTGACATAAAAATCCCTTTCCGTAAAGTTGTTTTTTACCTAATAAAAAAGCCTTGCACATTGGCAAGGCTGAACACACAAAAACATTGATACAGTCAGAGCTGTACCGAATATATTTATAATTCATCTTGCCGATCTCTCTGTACCGACTTAAAGACCTTATCTATGATACCAAAATGCAAGCTAAAAGTCAATAGAAACTCTGCTTCCCGGCAACCATTTTTCAGTACATAAATCAAGGCATTTTTGTTGAGTTTGACTAAAAAATATTTTAACATAAAAAAACCTTACTAACAAGAAAAAATATGGCATTTTTTGTATTTTGTTAAAATGCCCAAAACTGAAAACTCAACTTTGTCAATGTGACGAAGAATAAATATTGAATATAGCTTTTTTATAGTGTAAAATAAAACATTATATTGTATATCAAGGGTAAAGGGTGGTGCAGCTTTGGGAAAAGTAAATGAAATCCATATTTTTCAAAAGGGCTTCAACTATTCTCAGGACGGCCCCGGTAATCGCCTTGTGTATCACTTATCGGGCTGCAACCTGAAATGCCCCTGGTGTTCAAATCCCGAGGGTATGGAAATCGGAAAGAATTCAATGGTCTTAACTGTTGAAGGCATAGTAAAGGAAGCCAATTCCTGCAAAATGATGTTTATCGACGGTGGTGGCGTCACCCTTACAGGTGGCGAGGTTACTTGTCAAAGGAACGCAGTCATCGATCTCCTGAAGCAGCTGAAAGAAAACGGTATCAACACCTGCATCGAAACCAACGCATCATTAAAAAACTGCGAGGAAATTTTCCAAACTGTTGATTATATGATAGCCGACTTCAAATCACCTGATGCAGAAAAGATGAAGGCTGTCACAGGCGCAGATCTTGAAATTATAAAAGAAAATCTTCTTTTTCGTTCAAAAACGGATAAGCCTCTACTCATCAGAATCCCCCTTATAAACGGATTCAACAACGGAAAAGAAAATGCAGCTTTATTTGCTGGATTTTTTGAAGAGCTGAAATCACAGAGTGGTAACGGAAATCTGTATTTTGAAATACTCACATATCACGAATTCGGCAAAGAAAAATATGAAAAGCAGGGCAAGGAATACAAGGTGGAAAACGGCTTTGTCACTCCCGAGGATATTAAAGCTCTTGCAACAGAAATCAAAAATAAAAATTTGGATTTAATTCACACTTGAGGTGCTTGTTATGTATAAATTTGACCCAATTAAAACAACTGAGAAGGCAAATCTTCTCTTCAAGGAGGAAAGAGCAATAAATCATCTTGAGGGTTGGTTTATTGTTAAAGAAGCAGAGCAGAAGGCTGACGCAAAATATGCTTCTCTTCCCCCTATGCTCAGGGCTGCTGAAAAATTCAGAGAGGCAGTAAAAATCCTTCCTCTTTCAATCAGCGACAATGCAATTTTTGCAGGCACTCAGCGAGATGCTTTTGCAAGAAGCTATGCTCTTATCAACCCATCCTTCAGAGTCGAAACCTTTGCAGGCTATTGCGACCCAACTGCAGTTTATAATGATATTGACCCAACTGAAGAATTTCCTAAGGAAAGAATCGAAGCTCTTCGCGAGCTTGACAAGCAGACTGATTATGTTAAAAATCTTTCTGCAGTTTATAAGGATTGCGAAAAGCTTACAGGTGAGGTTGCATTCTTCGTTGAGCAGGTAACAGGTCACCTTATCCCCGATATGCGCTATGCATTGAAATTCGGTATCAAAAAGATGCTTGCTGACATTGAAGAAAAGCAGAAAATTGCAAATGACGAGCAGAAGAGCAATTATGAGGCTATGAAAATCGCTCTTGAGTGTGCTCTCATTCTTGCAAAAAGATATAAAGCAATTGCAGAAGAAAAACTGGCTTATGCTGAGGGCGAAAGAAAGGAAGAGCTTCAGCTTCTTGCCGATACTCTCGCTAAGGTTCCTGAAAACGGTGCAGAAACACTCTTTGAAGCAATTCAAAGCTATATTCTTCTCTGGCAGACAATGTGTCTCGAGCAGGCTCCCAACCCCTTTGCATTCTCTGTTGGTAATGCAGACAGAATCTTTGAGTCTTACAGAGCAAATGACGGTCTTTCAAGAGAAGAAGCTGCTGCACTTTTCAAGCATTTTCTCGTTTTCTTCAATGTTGGTGACAGAAGCTGGGCAATTTCACAGAACCTTATTGTAAGTGGTCGTGACAAGGATGGTAATGACCTTACAAACGCTTCCACCTACGCGCTTCTTGATGCTTACTATGATATGAATCTTCCTCAGCCCATTCTCTCTGTTAAGCTGCATAAAAACACTCCTAAAAAGCTTTACAGTGAATTAGGCAGATTCCTTTTCACCCCCGGTTGTCTCACCCCCTCATTCTTCAATGACGATTCACTTTATCAGGTTCTTTCAGAAGCAGGGGTTGATATTGACGATATTGCCGACACCTCAATCGCAGGCTGTCAGGAGCCTCTCATTATGGGTAAGGACAACGCCAACACAACAAACAGCTGGTTTAATTTAGGTAAGGTTCTCGAGCTTACTCTCAACAACGGCTATTCTACAATTACAGGCGAATATATCGGTACAGCTTGCGAGGAAACCGATGCCCTTACAGCACTTAAAAATATCAGAGAAAGATTTTATAAAAACGCTCAGTATTACTGTGACGAAATGGTAAAGGCTGCAAATGGCTGCTCAAGAGCAATTTCCCACTTGCCTGTCCCCTTCCTCAGTACAGTTATGGGTGGTATCGAAAGTGGTTATGATACAAGAGATATCACACATCAGGGAACAAAATACAACGGCAGTGGATGCCTTATTCACGGAACAAGCGTTGTTGCTGATTCCTTTATTGCTATTGATAAGCTTCTTGCAGAGCGCCCCGAGGATGCACAAAACCTTCTCGATGCATTAAAATGCAATTTCGAGGGTTATGAGGAGCTCCGTGATTTCCTGATGTCTGCAGAAAAATTCGGTAATAATCTTGACACTCCCGATAGCGAAACTGCTGAGCTTACTGCAAAAATTGCAGATATGGTAAGGGCCCAGAAGAACTATCTCGGAAACAATTTCCGTCCCGACTTCTCCACCCCCTCAACTCATCTTTTATATGGCTATTGGGTAGGCGCTCTTCCTTGTGGAAGAATGGCAAGAGATATGTTGGGCTACGGTGTTGACCCACTTTACGGTGAGGCGCAGAATGGTCTTGGCTTCCGTACACTTTCCCTCTTCAAATTGCCATTTAATAAAATGTGTGGTGGCTATGCTTCTCATTTCGGCATTGACCCCAAATATTTCACAAGTGATAATTACGAGGGCAAGGGTGTTGAGTTCCGCGACAAGGTTATGAAGCCCTTGTTCTTCAACGAGCTTAACAAGAATGTTTCTCCCTTCTATCTCTATGTTAATGTAACAACTGCAGAAATTCTCAGAAAGGTTCTTGATAATCCCAAGAAATATGCTCCCAGTGGAGTTTATATTATGAGAATTCACGGCACATTTGTTAACTTTCTTGACCTTTCCCCTGCAATTCAACAGGACATCATTCGCCGTCTTGACCCCGCTTCAACAGTAATGTGCTAAGGTGTTTTTATGAATATTTTAGGTATTGATATCGGCACAACCACCGTTACAGCGCTTGTGCTTGACACAGATAAAAGTGAGATTTTAAAATTCTGCACCCTCAAGAACGATTCATTCATTGATGGCAGAGATTTTGAAAAGCTCCAGAATCCCAATACAATAATCGAAATTGTTAAAAATGCAGTTAAAAATGTTACCGACAGTCTCACAATTGATGCTATCGGAATAACCGGTCAGATGCACGGTATTGTTTATCTTGATAAAGATAACAAGCCCTGCTCCCCTCTTATGATATGGCAGGATGAACGAGGAAATGAGCCTTATAAAAACGGGCTTTCCTATGCAGAATATTTAACAGAGGAAACAGGAATAAAAGCTGCATCAGGCTTCGGACTTACAACTCATTTTTATAATTTGATAAATAACGAAATTCCCGAAAATGCAGTAATGCTCTGCACAATTCACGATTATCTTGCATCCCTTATGACAGCAACAAAGCCCGTTACTCATTCAAGTGATGCAGCAAGCTTAGGCTTTTATAATCTCAAAGAAAATTGCTTTGATGAGGTGGCTTTAGAAAAGGTAGGAATCGATAAAAGCTTTCTTCCTGAGGTTATAAAATCAACTGCATTGGCAGGTAAAACTAATTGCGATTTTCTCCACGCAGGCATCCCCGTTGCAGTTGCTATCGGTGATAATCAGGGCAGCTTTTTAGGCTCTGTTGCAGATGCAGAAAACTCTGTTCTTGTTAACGTAGGAACAGGCAGTCAGGTATCCTTTGTAACTAAAAAGGTGCAGGAGCTTTCCTGTGGTGAAATTCGCCCACTTACAGACGATAAATACATTTTCGTTGGCGCCTCTCTTTGTGGTGGCAGAGCCTATGCTATTTTAAAGTCATTCTTTGAAAAATGCGCTGGAATGCTTGGTGGCAAAGCAGAAAATCTCTTTGCTCTTATGGACGAAAGGGCTGAAAGTATAAACGATTTTTCTGACTTATTGACAGTTAATTGTCAGTTCTGTGGTACCCGAGAAAACCCGAAGCTCCGTGGTAGCATTGATAATATCGGCATTGAAAATCTCACTCCCGAGAACCTTATTTTCGGAACTCTTAAGGGCGTTTCAAAGGAGCTTTTCGATATGTATGAAAGCGAAAAAGCTCTTTTAACTGCCACACCAACTACCCTTGTTTGCTCGGGAAATGGCTTGAGAAAAAGTGAAATCTGGAGAAAAATCTTCACAGAGGATTTCAGAATGACTGCCACTCTTCCCAAGCATAGCGAGGAGGCAGCAACAGGTGCTTGCGTATTTGCAAGCGTTGCAGGTGGTATTTTTAAAGATATAAAATCTGCGCAAAATGCGCTTCTGAGGTAAATTATGGACACAAAAGTAATAGCAAATAACCCTATATTTTTTGAAGGAAACCGAGTTTTCCGTGTGTATTTAGGTGGCAAGCTGTTCAGCGATTTCTTTGGCGATAACAGCGAGGATTCATTCTATCCCGAGGAATGGATTTGCTCTTCAACAAAGGCGCTTAACGAAGGTAGCACCGATGAATTTGAAGGTCTTTCCACAGTAAAGGGTACCAACATTCATTTCAATGAGCTTCTTGAAAGCGAAAAGGAACTGATGCTTGGAAAGAGAAATGGTCTTGATGTGCTTGTTAAGGCTCTTGACTCTGCAATCCGTTTGCCTGTTCAGGCTCACCCTGACAAAGCCTTTTCAAGAGTTCATTTCAACTCCGATTTCGGCAAGGCTGAGTCTTGGCTTGTTTTAGGTGCAAGAGAAGGTGCTTGTATTTATTTCGGCTTCAAGGATGGCGTAACCCCCGAAGAATTTGAGAAAGCAGTTGAAGCAAGCGAAACCGATAAAGCTGCTATGGAAAAGCTTCTGAATAAAATTCCTGTAAGCGTTGGTGATGTTTATTTCATCCCTGCCAAAGCAGTTCATGCTATTGGCGCAGGCTGTCTCATTCTTGAGGTTCAGGAGCCAACAGATTTTACTATTCAGCCTGAGCGTTGGTGTGGTGATTATCATTTAAGCGATAACGAAATGTATATCGGTCTTGAAAAGAACGTTGCATTAAGTGTTTTTGATTACTCTTATAATTACGAAAGAGTTATGAAGGAGTGCAAAAAAACACCCACCACGGTTTATAATGAAGGTGGATGCAAAAAGGAAACCTTAATCAGCAAGGATGATACCCCCTGCTTCAGCGTAGAAAGATATATTTTAAACAACGGCAAAACCGAAGCACTTCAGGGTGTTTGCGTTTATGTTGTAACCGACGGCTCAGGCAAGCTCATCGGTGAAGGCTTTGAAAAAGAAATAAAAAAAGGCGACTATTTCTTTATGCCTTATAGCTGTGACGGAAAATTCGCTGTAGAATCCTCTGCCTCTCTCACCCTTGCAAAATGCGTTCCACCCGAGGTGTAATATGACAGAAATTTACTTAAAAACCAAAACCTGGAGCCCTAAAATCGTTGGGGAATTCTTAACGGAATTAAGCAAAGCTGAAAATGCCTACACCAACGAAGAAAAATGCGCCATAATAAAAGACACTGCAAAGGTGCTCCTTAAGCGTGGAGGAAACGGAAACATTTCTTCTGCAGAAAACCTGTTAATCTACGCTACACAGCACTATTTCAATAATACAGAGCCACAGATAAAAGCAAGTATTTATTATCTTCTCGGCGAGCTCTATGAGCTACACAAGGAGAACTTTGTAAGAGCTTACACCTACTATGAAAAATACACTCTTAATAACAAAGAAAATAGTGGCACACATGCTCTTATGCTTAAGGCTCTTATTCTCCGTGACGACTTTGCCTATTCAGAGGAGCTTGAAAAGGAATTCAGAATGAGTCTTGCCGAAGCTGATTTAGGCTTGAAGAACGACAGAATCTATGAGAATCTCGGAAGATACATCGTCCTTCAGAACGAGGGCAACGAGGAAGAATGTAAAAAGGTTATGAAGCGCCTTTGGGGTATTATTAAAGCCGACGAGCTTATTCTTCCTGATCTGATTATCAAGAAAAGCCTTGAGGACAGAGTCAGAGTGCCTCAGAAGGTTGTTGAATTTATAAAAGAACAACAAAAAACCGACTTACCTAAGTAAGTCGGTTTTTACTATGCTTTTTATTCTTTAATCTTTTTCCTTCTCTTATTAACCTTAACAAGAGTTGCTGTTACGCCTACACCACAGAGGACAAAGGCTGCAAACCAAGGTGCGCTTTCCTGAGCTACATCCTCGTCGAGTGCATTAACAGCGATAACAACCAAGGGCTTGAGTGCTACTCTTACAGCTGCCTTAAGAGGCTCGCTTTCAGCGATAACATCTGCAACAGGTGGTGAATACTTGTAATAAGCTTCAACAAATGCTTCACCTAAGGGGTTAGTAAGAAGAACCTTGTCACGGAAATCGCAAAGAAGACCAACAACACCCTCACCATTGTTAACACCATAGGAAGCAGTTGCAATAAAGCAATAAAGGCTCATATTGTTATCTGTAAGAAGCTCTTCACCATCAATGGTCATATCTGAAACGAACTTTACAAGAATAGCACCATTATCAACAGTGTTGATTTTTGTTTTGTTTCCGTCGGATGAAACAGCAAATGATGGAATATATGCTATTTCCTTTTGGCCGTTAACCAGCTTTGCATCCACTACCCTGTTAACATACAAAACACCATTTTCAATCATATTGGGGAAATGATATGCCACATCAAGATCGTAATAAATCTCATCGGATATGGGTGCCACACCGGAACTGAAATCATATTCAGACTCGGTTGCAGCAATATTACAATTTATTCCACGGGTCAGCTCTGCACCACTTACCGGGTCCTTAATCCCTGTGGGAATGATATCAAACTTTATATAAAGCTGCTGGTCAGTAAGCTGAACGGATTCAGTTGCACCCTTATCTCTGCAATAAAGGAAGCCGTCATCGGGGTCAACATAAATATATGCGCAGCCCTTTTCAACAACGCCGTCTGCAGGAAGCACATCCAAGGTATCATAAAGCTCAACCTTAGAAGCACCACCGAGAGCAGAGCTACCACTCTGCAAATAAACTGCAACGCTTTTGGCTGCCTCCTGCTTCTGATAACGCTCCATTGATTTTTCAAACGCTGTGTAGCCAACCTTGAAAAGATTAGCCAAAGCAACAATACCAAAGCTAAGAAGGACAATAACAACCATAAGCTCTACTAATGTAAAGCCCTTTTTGCTATTTAAAAACTTATACATTAAGCTCATCCTTTCTTAGTCTATTTCTGCAGTTGATGCAACAGCCTTCAATGCAGGAAGAGTTGAACTTGACTTTGCAACAAGCTCTCCGTTATCTGCTTTAACCTCAGTAGCGCAAGTGTCAACTGCGCTCCAGGTAACACCTGCTCCGTTGTTTTCCTGTGTGCAATGAAGAAGCTCATCAAGGCTACAGCTATAAATAACACCATTTTTGGTTTCAGTGCCACTGCTCACCTTAGAGCCAACTGCATAAACAATACCATTAGCAACGCAGATATCCTTGATATTAGCATCAGCCTTTGCTGTGGGGCCGAATACCTGATATTTCTCCAATGCACCTGTCTGGGTGTTAAAGGTTGCAACACCAAATGTGGGATGATTGTTGCTTGTTGACTTACCAGCCATAATCAAGCAGAATTTGGGTGTTCCGTCAACAGTAGTGCTGAATGCCTTAACAGCATCAATTGAAGACATTGAACCATCTATATCATCGGGATTATACATGTCATACATCTGACATATTGTGGAATCATTTATTGATATGGGCGCTGATGAAATTACGTTGTTAACATAATCGGGGTAAACAATGAAGATTTTACCATTACTTGTACCCGCTGCAATACCCACCTTTTTATCGTTAAGTGCTGAAACAGAAACGCTGTTAAAGCGAACGCTTGTGCCATTTGTCTCTTTGTAATATAAGATAGGCGCAAAGGTCTTAACACCTTCAGTGTAAACTGACAACACAGCGTCATTTGTTATACGGTCAAGGTCTGTGTATGACATAGTTGCCATAGGAAGCTGAACCCAGAAGAAATGATCGCTAGTATAACTGTGCTTCCCTCTGAAATCAAGACCGTAATATCCGTTACCATTACCATTTTTACATGCGCTCCAAACACTTGAATCTGTACCCGGTGCAGGAGGATTTATAATACCATCTGCTGTATGACAATCCCTCAATGCTTCATCCCTGTATGTACCGTTATCAGGGTTAAAGGGGGCATACATAGTCTTTTTATAACCTACCTTTGCTGCACCTGCCACATTATAGCCTGCTGCAACAACTGATTTATTATATGTATCAGAAACAGTAAGGTTATAGAATTCTCTTGTTAACCACATATTGTGGTAGCCATCATCAATTGCATTTGTACCACCCTTAGAGCTAAGGTAAATGCTTTCAAGAGGCTTTTGCTGATGAGAGGAATTGTCGTTGATAAATTTATCATAAACAGCGCTCAGCTGTGAGCTATAGCCCATTGTGAAATAGGCATCAGCTCCAACTAAAGTTCCACCGTTTGAGGGAGCTGAGGAATCTGCCTGAGCCAGCTGCCTTGATCTGTCCTCATTAATATCATAGCCTGAATAGTCTGAAAGGGCAGCCACAACGGGATCAATATCTGAGGTATCCTGAGCATAAGATTTTGCATAAACATTACCGTTCTTGCCCTCAATTTTATATGATTTAACATAACCATCAACACCAAGCTCAGGGTCTCTTGGAGTAGTTGTGTTAATAAGGGCATAAGCCTCAGTTGTTCCTAAATAAAAGCTTTCTCCACCCTTGCCGGGCAAAACAGCGCAGGAGGTCATATTAACCTTTTTGGTTGTAAGGGCAGCCTGAGAGGTACCCGTACCTGTTAAATGAGTTATATCATAGTTGTTATAGGCTTTTAAAACAAGGCATGTAACGCTCTTATCGCTGGTTGCACTATCAGATTCATCGTTTGCCCAGGTTAATCCAGCAGGAGCTGCACTTCTCGGATTGAAGGCTTGAACCTGAGTGTGGTCATGATCACTTGCTACATATTTTTTTGCATTACCTGCAAACCAAGCTCCTTCCGTGCTATAACCGGGAATCGTTGTTGATGAAAAGCTTGTTGTACTAGTTCTTTTCATCCATACACCGGAAGAAGGATTATAAACATACTCGTTACTACCATCGCCGTTAGTATAATGGTCGTAGTTTTTAAACGAACTCCAATCAAAACCATCACGATGATAGGATTTAGTCAAATATCCGTCTCTTGATAAGGAGCCACCTACTGCAACTTTAGCTTCTTCTGCAGTACCGGACATAACATAAGAAATTCTTTTGATTTTTCCGGCAAATGTAGATGGAGCCCAAACACCACTTAAATTTGCAGTATAGCCATTATAGCCATAAGCTAAATTACTGCCGTTAAGAGAATAATTGTGAGTAGCATCCTCGTACACAGCGTCGGATGTGTTTACAGACATACTGTAAGTATCAGTATAATCTCCTGCCCATTCATAAGGGTAAGCAACGTCGCCACCGAAAACATAATGAGTCTGCATACCCAAAAGTGATGTGAAATCATTTCGTCTTGTACCGATGTTCAATACACCGGGAGTGAAATGCCAGAGTCTTCTTACAACGCTGTTTTCACCACACATCATATAATAACCATCAGCAATTGAGGAGTCATTGCTCTCTGAAATCCACTTAACATCATTAAGTCCTGAGGTTACTCTCATTGAGCTTTCCTGGAAGGTTCTTGCAGCAACGAGCATATCGCCATTTTCATTCACACCTGCTGATGTGAAATAGTCAGCTGTTCCTGTGTCACCAACGAACATCAGATCTGCAGGAGAAATATAATAATGAGTTTCAGAGCATTTAACCAGATTTCCGCTAAGGTAATAAAGCCTTACTCTTATGGGAGAATCCGTAATATCAATACCCTTGATGAGAACATGAAGTGTGGGGTCATAGTTTTCCTCGTCCTCAGTATCCATATTAGGCATCTTTACAAACTCTGCATCCTTACTAAGATCCTTGGAGTCATTAAAAGCGCTTTTGAACTGATATGCCATTTTCCCACCATTAAGCTGAGAAGCTGTGGGGATAGCATTGGTTATAAAAATTTTGCCATTATCGAAATCAGCCTGAGTAAAGCTGCTATTTGTGAATTTTATCTTGAGAATCTGAGAATCCTGGTTGTCAGCCATAGTCAGCTCAGCAGGCATAGTAACCTTACCCTTTTCATCGCTGTAAAGAGTTTCAAGGCCATCCATGCTTGTGACAACCTGCTTAGCCTTAATAAGCACAACTGTTGAGAAGGTCTTAAAGTTAACCTCCATACCCTCTGCAAGATCGTCATGCTGACCTCTGAAGGTCAGGCCCTTTTCAATTTCTTTTTTACCACCGTAAACGGTGTATGTTTTTTCACCTGCTGCATAAAGAGATTCATATGAGCTTAAAAGCATTGGTGAAAACATTACAACAATAAGCACAAGAAGGCTCAACGCACACAGAAGCTCTACATACGTCATACCCTTTTTATTGTTCAATTTTTGAGTTTTGCTTTCAGATAAGATCTTTCTTATTAATCCTTTCACAAACTCACCCGACCTTTTATCGAATTTATTTAGTTGCTCCAGATAACATAATCATCATCCACTACATTGGGACTGATAAGTGTATGCTGCTCGTTCATATTTCCGATATAATGGAAATCATCCTCGTAATATGAAACACCTGTTTCTTTTCCCTGAATCTGGCTAAGCATATAATCCTTATAAAGAACCTCTCTGAGATGAATGAAGTGCTGCCACCAGCCCTGACCCTCATATTCATTAATTTTGAGATACTTGGTTTCAAGGAACCAGTTAACTATATTAAAGCCAGAAGGCATCTCTTCTGTTTTTCCGCTTTCTTTAATAGTTTTGCTTGCATTGAAATAATAAACATCGCCTGCATCAACAAGCTTATAAACCTTTACATCCACATCGCTAGGGTAATAACGATGAAGCAAATCAGGTCTTTCTGCAACCTTATATTCATCGTTTGTAAACTTAGTCTGCTTTGTAACCTGCTTGAATCGATACATTGTTTCACCGAAATAACCGATACCAGCATCAAAGTCATCACCAATATTTGCATCACTGAAGCCATCATTGCCGTTTTCAATAAGCCAAAGGTAAACAGGCTCTGTAAAATAAACCATACCTGCAGGAACCAATTCTCCAAGCTGCTCATGGTAATAGGAATATGGTGTGCTTGCAGGAGCAGAGAGGAGAAGGAATCCACCTCTATATGCTGTTTCCTGATTTTCAAGACCTGAGCCCTTTGCTTCGAAAAGGCTCATCATAAGATCAATTCTTTGCTCAAAGGCAATATCCTTTGCCTGAATATTAATCATTTTGAAAAGGGATGCATTTCTATCCTTAACTAAATCTCCGTCCACCCAAGGAAGCACTGCTCCAAAATCCCATTCCATATCACCAGCTCGACCTGCACGGGCAGGAGTGATTCGAAGGTCGATCGGCAGCTTTACCTGAGCAACGTTGGTTGCAGTAAAGGACATAAAGTTATATTTCTGCACATCATCTGCATAAGCAATAAAGTTATATGCATCAAATTTGTCTGCACTGGAAGCGGGTTTTTCGTCACGGTAGTTCACTCCTGGGAAGGTTCCCAAAGCAACAACATCCTTGTTGTTTTCGGCAATATCTCTGTCAGCATCAATTATCATATTACCTATGGTAGAGAAAACATAAACATACTTGGGCTCTGGATCCGACTGACTATAATAATCCTTAACGGAATTAACCTCTTTTTTGGAGTTAGCCTTGAAGGGATTTGCTAAGGCATGGTTACCACCAAAGTAATAATCCACATATTTACCCTCGCTGTTTTTTCCATTTTCGTCAAGCCCTTCAATCTGATTCAAGAATTTAGGGGCAGTTTCAGAGCTTGTTGTTGTATAGGCAACAATTGCTTCGCCATCAACATTACTTGTATCAAGGTTTCTGACAATAACAGCCTTTCTGGTTGCTCTCTGTCCCTTTACTAACGATTTTGACTCAACAATAAAGCAATCGTTATAAATAGCAACATAGTTTTCCTTTATTTCGCCTTTTTCATCGAAGGCATTTGCCTGACTTCTTGGAATTCTGTTATTGTTGCTGTCAACCTCGTAAAACTGAGGCTCGCCATTGTATGTAATTGTTGTTTCTGTTTTGCCAAGAAGTGAATATTTAGAATTGTTAGCATATTCAAGATATTTTTCTGAATCCTCGGCAGCACAAACATATTTAGTTTCATTGTTCTCATCAAGAAACATCCATATAGGCTCTATTTCTGTATAAGCTAACGTAACGGGCTCATCATCAATAGTTGATGATTTTATTTTTACTGCACTGTGTGAAGTATCCTTGTTTTTAAGAGCAGCATAAAGATTCTTATATGAAAGATTTTCACTATCTCTTGTTCCCTTAACTGCTGCAACAGTCATTTCAACACCTGACCTTGCAAGGTAAGAGGCTCTTTGTCTGTTAAGCTCTGTAGCAGCAGAATAGGTTGCATCCTCTGAGGTTCTGAACATAACGGGAAGTAACAGTGTTAAAACCAATAACACTGTTAAAACTGCAACAAGAGCAACACCGTTTCTGCTTGTTAAAATCTTCATAACCTCAAAACCTTTCATTTAAAATGCAAAACGCAAAGCGCAAAGCGCAAAGTGATTTGCAGTACATAGTTAATTTAATTTTGTTTGTGTAGTTTTACAAATTGAGGTAAGTAATGCTATCAGCTCTTTTATATCATTTTCCAAACTCAAATACTGATTTTCATTTATATATTCCGTAGCATTTAACAAACGTAACCAGTAGTAAGTCTCATTTGATTCTTTTAGAGCTATACTCATTTTGGAGTAAAAGTCTGCTTTAGACTGCGCTTTCTCACCTTCGGAAACATTTGCACCTATACTTGTGCCACTACGCAATATCTGTTTTGATAAAACATACTCATTTTTCTCTTCTGTTAAAAACCGATACAAATTAACAATTCTCACAGAAAAATCAAAGCTTTTAGATTCAACCACACTATTATTCATAAATCAACTATCTAATATCATTTTTTATAAAATGCCTACGCCTATTAGCTGTTTTGCGTTTTGCGCTTTGCATTTTGCATTGTATAAAAAGTGCAAGCACTTTTTATACAATAACACGAAGAACTTCTTCTACAGAAGTTGTACCTTCAAGAATTTTATTAATGCCTTCCTGACGAAGAGTTTGCATACCCTGACTCATCGCAAGCTCTTTGATTTCCTGAACACCACTGCGTTTAAGAATCAAGGTTTTCATTTCAGGAGTAATCTGTAAGAATTCAAATACACCCTGACGGCCTTTATAGCCTGTATTACTACAGGAAATGCAGCCCTTAGGCTGATAAATTGTAACTGTATCATCAAGAGTCTTGCCTTCAGGAATGGGGAAATCATCCATACTGTTGCGAAGCTCTCTGTATGTGATATCAACAGCTTCTTTACAACGGGGGCAAAGCACACGAACAAGACGCTGTGCAAGAACACCAACGAGTGATGACGCTGTAAGGAAGGGCTCAACACCCATTTCATCAAGACGGGTAACTGCACTAGGTGCATCGTTTGTATGAAGTGTTGAGAAAACCATATGTCCTGTAAGAGCAGACTCAACTGCGATTTTTGCAGTTTCACCGTCACGGATTTCACCGACCATGACAATATCCGGGTCGGCACGAAGAACTGAACGAAGAGCTGCAGCAAAGGTCATACCTGCACGGGTATTCATCTGAACCTGGCAAAGACCGGGCATACGACGCTCAACAGGGTCCTCAAGTGTGATAACATGCTTTGTAATATCACTAACCTCTGAAAGAGTTGCATAAAGTGTTGTTGACTTACCACTACCGGTAGGACCTGTAACAAGCAAGAAGCCATAAGGCATAAAGATTGTTTTCATAAATCTTTCAGACTGTGATTCTGAGAATTTGATATCCTTAAGCTGAACGGAACGAGCACCACGTTCCAAAAGACGCATAACGATTTTTTCGCCATATACAGAGGGAAGAACTGCAATACGGATATCGAATGTTCTGTCATCAACCTTAACGGTTGTACGACCGTCCTGAGGAACTCGTCTTTCAGCAATATCCATACCACCGATAACCTTAACACGAGAGGATACTGCAGCATGAAGCTTAACCGGCTGCTGAAGAACCTCATGCAAAACGCCATCAATACGAAGACGTATTCTCATAGTTTTTTCAAGGGGCTCAATATGAATATCGGATGCGCCTGATTTAACTGCGTTAGTAATAACCTGATTAACAAGCTGAACTGCAGGCTTTTCATCTGCAGCAAGATCGTCAAGGTCAGAAAGCTCGTCTTCACTCTCCTCTTCCTCGTCATAGGTATCAATCTTAGATGCATTGTTAATAATTGTGTCAATAGCTGCGTTTAACTCTGTATCTGTTGAAACAAGAGGAACGATTTCCATACCACCTGTTAAAATAGACAGGTTGTCGCGAGTAACAACATCATTAGGATTGCGCATTACAACAAAGAGTCGCTTCTCATCCTGATAAAGAGGTAATACACCCTTACGAGCAATAAGATCTGTAGGTATTATATTTGCAACAGCAAAATTGATTCCTACCTCTTCGATGGAAACAAATTTGCAGCCTGTTTTCATTTCGATAGCACGAGCAACATCAGCTTCTGAACAAAAGCCTTCATCAACAAGAATTTTTCCCAACAATTCCTTGCTCTGCTTTTGCATATCTAATGCCTGAAATAACTGTTGTTCGGTAATTGTGCCGTTTTTCACAAGGAAAAAACCTACGCTACCGGGAATTATTATATTCATATCTGCCAAGACTAATTTCCCCTTTAAATCTGTAAAAACTATATACTATATATAATAAGACTTATAAGCCGAACATTTTTTTCAAAAAGTCCGACTTGTTTTGTCCATATATTCTTTTTATTGTGCCGCTGCAGCGTCAACAACTGCACCTAACACACCATCTGCACCATTCTGAGAAAGAATGGTCAAAGAAAGCTTCGCTGAATATTCGCCATCACCTTTAGGAGATAATGTGATTTCGTCAAAGCGATGCATTTGCTCAAGTCCTGAAATATATTCCATATAACTATGTATATTTTCAAATGAGCCTGAAACATCTAATAGAAATGTTGTTTCCTGTGTTTGTGCAGGAACCTGTGTTACCGAAGCCGAAGCAACTGTAAGCCCGAAATTCTCACAAGCATTAACAACATCCTCCTGAAGAATATATACATCTCCAAGTCCATCAGGAAGGATACCCTTGTAAATCTCTAACTGAGCTTCAGCCTTTTCGCTTTGGGCTCTTAACTCTTCAAGAATTGCAATTTCCTGAAGATTCTTCTTATAGGACTCTCTTACTGCTACAATTTCCTTCTTAGTTTCTGCTATCCCCATTGAAAAATATACGATTATCCCAATAACAAGGAGAATTACGAAAACTAAACCAATAGCAGATGTGTAAGGAGAATTCTTTATATCTTTAATATCTATTTTTTTGCCTTTCATAAACAATTCTCCTTTCCTTATTCTGTTGCAGCAGCTGTTGTTTCTGCAGTATCACCTGTAACAGCTTCTGTAGGTGCTTGTGTTACTACAACACCACCAATACAAGTTAAATTAACTGTAAATTTAACTATTGGACCGTCACCAACACCCTGTTCATATGCAGTACATACAACAGCAGACACACCTTCAATTTCCTGAAGTGATTTTTCGAAAGCAAGATATTGCTCGCGTGTATCACACTCACCAACTAAAGCACATTGACGAGAAACCTTCCAATCCTTACATTCAATTGAAGAAATTGAAACGCCGGGAGTTTTAAGATTAGCAATTTTTGCTACGAAATTCACAAGCTGTGGCTCTTCAATCTGAATACTCTCAATAAGCTTCACCTTATCCTGAAGATTTGCATTAATTGCCCTGAACTGCTCAAGTTCAGCAACCTTCTGAGCATATTCATTATCAAGCTTTCTTGCCTCTGCAAGCTTTTTGTCTGCATAGAGGCTTGTAAACATAACAACAAAGGTAAAAACTGCTAAAACTACTAATGTAACAAGTGAAAACAGCTTGATTTTTTCAAGTTTTCTTTTACCATTTAAGCGCTTCCTGTTTTGTTCCGGAAGCAAACTAACTTTATATTTCACTCTTTATCCCTCCAATGCTACTTTAGCAAGGCTTATGCACCCTGCAAATTCACTTGCATCAAATGATGCCTCCGAAAATTCCTTACAAAATTCGGGGATTACAAGAGGAACATAGCTCTTTTCTCCAAGCTTTTCAGCAATTTCTTTTTCCAACTCAGTTGCAGCTGTGAAAAGAACCTTATTTAACATATAACCTGTTTGCATCTGGAAATAGTTAATTGAAGAAGAAAGCTCAGAATAAAGCAAATCTACAACAGTTTCCATTTCCGATGATACTATTTCCTGAGGATCGTTAAAGGCTTTTTTAACCTCAATCATCGCACGATCAGGAATATTGATTGAACGAACCATTTTGATTTCTTTGTCAGCAACTGCAACGAAATCAAGTACATCGTCTGTAAGACAAAGGAATCCGAAAACTTCTTCACCCTCTGATTCATCAATAGCAACGCGACACCATGCAAGGAATGAGCTATCAATATCAACGATTTCAAGCTTTGCTGCTTCAAAATTCTGAGTAAGGTTATCAAGCATCAGGTTTCTTGCACCAACAAGAAGAACATTCAATGCCGGCTGGTCATCATCGTCTGTTGTTTCGTCAATAACAACAAAATCAAGACCTAATTCAGAAACGGGAACAGGAATGAAATCCTGCGCCTGCATTGTAACAACGCTTCTTAATTTGTCAGCAGGAACCTTGGGGAAGGTTGCATAACGCATAATAACATTTTCATTATTGATACCTACAACGATAGGTGCTGCTTTGTTAAACTTACCTTTTGTTATAAGTTCATTAAGGGCAACTGTGAAAAGTGTACCGTCCTGAATAATACCGTTACCCATAACATTATTATCAAGGAGTTCTTTTCCTGCAGCTATAACATCATATCTGCCGTCTGAATGTTTATAAAGCTCAACTGCTTTAATCTCATGTGAATTGTATTCAATGCCGATAGCACTGTTTACTTTAGCCATTATATCTACTCCCTTTGTGAAGGATTTGAATTTTTTGTAGGGTTAATTTTCCATTTATTCCGGTGTTGCTGTTGTTGCCTGGAAAACAGGAAGATAAAGAGCAATAATAAGGAAACCAACTATACTTGCAAGACCAACAAGCATGATAGGCTCAAGGGTTGAACCCAAGCTCTTTGCAAGAGTGTCAACGTCTTCCTCGTAGAATTCTGCAACCTTGTCAAGCATGGTAGGAAGTGTACCAGCCTCTTCACCGATAGCGATCATACCGATAAGCATAGGTGGGAAAAGTCCTGACTGGTCAAGAGATTCGTGGATTGTACCACCATTTTCAACATCTTCAATTGCTTTTGTAACAGCTGCCTCAACAAGCTTTGAGCCAGATGTAGGACCTGCAGTTTCAAGAGCCTTAACTGCTGTAACACCACCACCAATAAGGGTTGCAAAAATACGACAGAAACGAGCAAGAATTGTTTTTGTAATAAGCTCGCCGATAATAGGGCACTGCATTTTATGATTTTCCCAAAAATGCTGGATTGGTGGAGATTTTATAATACGAATGACGAGGAAAATAAGAACACCAATCGCAGGGAAAATAGCAAACCAATAAGCTCGCAATGATTCAGAAAGGAAATAAACGAATTCTGTAATCGGGTTCAGGTCCTCAACAGTTGATGTCATACCCTGGAAGGTAGGAACCATGAATATAAGCATTACTATAAGAATAATTATAGCAAAGCTACCAACCATCTTAGGATAAGAGGTTGCTGACTTAACAGAGTCCTTAAGCTGTTTATCCTTATGTAACTGGTTTGACATAGCAAGAAGTGTTTTGTCAAGCATACCACCCATTTCACCCGCTGCAATCATTGAGCAAAAAAGGTCTGAGAAAACAGGTCTCTGAGCAAGGAATGCTTCTGAAAGGGCTGTACCACCTTCAACATCATCTGCAATATTTTTAATGGCGCCTGCAAGTGTCTGGTTAGTTGTCTGTCCTACAAGTGTCTGCATAGCCTGAGTAACAGGAATACCTGCACTGATCATAGCAGAAAGCTGACGAGCAAACATTGACATATCTGCAAGTCCTACTTTTTTACTTCTTGTTTTCTTAACGCCTTTACTTTTTGTTTCACTAAGAGTTGTAACAACAACACCTGCTTCACGAAGCTTTTCATAAGCTTCGCCTGTGCTGTTAGCAACAACCTTACCTGTTATTGACTGACCTTGTCGGTTTAACGCTTCATACGTAAATTCCAAGAGTCTGCCCCCTTTGAAAATTTATCAATACATCTGAATTTGTCTGAGAATTTCTGCTCTCTCTACACAGTTTTCCAAAACTGCCTCTCTGTTGATTTTCTGCTCTCTGAGCAATTTGAGGAGCGCCTGGTCCATAGTCTGCATACCCTCTTTCTGAGCAGTCTGCATTGTACTATAAATCTGATGGTCCTTACCCTCGCGAATCATATTACGAATAGCAGGACTATCAACCATATATTCAACTGCAGAAACACGTCCACCACCAATACGGGGTAAAAGCTGCTGTGAAAGAACTGCTCTGAGAGTGTTGGAAAGCTGGCTTCGAATCTGGTTTTGCTGCTCACTTGGGAAGGAGTCGATAATACGAGCAATTGTAGCAGGAGCAGTCTGAGTATGTAATGTGGAAAGAACCAAGTGACCTGTTTCAGCAGCTGTAAGAGCAATGCTGATACTTTCAGGGTCACGCATCTCACCAATCATAATAACATCGGGGTCGTGACGAAGAACAGTTCTCAAAGCATTATTGAAGCTAAGAGTATCTCCACCTAACTCACGCTGTCTGATAATAGAACGCTTATGAGAGTGTAAGAACTCAATCGGGTCTTCAATTGTAACTATATTATATTCATAGTTAGAGTTCATATGGTTAATCATCGCTGCAAGAGTCGTTGATTTACCACTACCTGTGGGACCTGTAACAAGAATCAAGCCACGAGGGAGAGAACAAAGTCTTCTAACGTCAGCGGGTAAGCCAAGCTTATCAAGAGTAGGAATTTCAAAAGGAATCGCTCTGAAAACTGCAGCAAGAGTACCACGCTGAATAATGATATTACCTCTGAATCGAGCACATTGAGGAACTGAGTGTGAAATATCTAATTCAAGATTATCATGAAGATCCTTTTTATTCTTTTCGGTAAGAACCGCACTTAACATATTCTCAACATCTACAGGAGACATAGGGGGGAAATCCTGTTTAACAATGTCGCCGTCAATACGGATGCAAGGAGGCATACCAACAACAATATGAAGGTCCGAACCTTTTTTCTCAACCGTAAGTCTGAGCAACTGCTCGAGACTTACGGGGTAATTACTTGGTTGATTTAAATATTCCACAATACTCACTCCAAAGTGGTAAATTTTAGCCTATCTGACCCCACATAGTTGTAATAAGGTCAATATTTTCGGGAGACTCAAGAACATAAAGAACATACTTAACGCCTTCTTCTGAGGGATCAAGATCTGCAGAAAGTTCAAATGAATCCACGGAAATTGTAGGAATGTTAAGAAGCTTAACAACAAGCTCTTCTTTTGCAGCAAGAACAGAAAGTGTATCTGCATCTGTAATTGTCTGAATGGGATAATACATTTCGCTGAGGTTGTTATCAAGAGAAGCGATAAGCTCCTGAATTTCTTCAACCTGATTCTGGTTACAGTAAACCATAAATGACTTTGTACGCTGAGGATATGAACCGAAATAGAATTCAACCTCGTCGAGATCCATAAATGCAATCTTACTCTGAAGCTCTGAAGCAACGATGTTCTGGAGCTCATATGTAAAGAAGGTCTTTGTCATATCGTTATCAGCTGTATCATTTTCTTTGATTCTTTCAACTGCCTCTTCAACCTCTTCTGCTTCACCCTGAACCCAAACTCTCTTTTCGTAGAGGTCAAGACCGAGGATTTTAACATCATATCCAAAGATATTAACGATTTCGGATGCATTCTCTTTTGTTATGTACTGAAGATCAATTTTAACAAGTGATGTTTCGCCATTGCTGATAACAACATCATTTTCTGTATCAGTATTGGTGCTGTCGTTATTGGTTACACCATTGTTTTCTGTTGTCTCTTCGTTAGTATCATCACCAACAGGCTCAGTTGTTTCTTCTGTGGTTTCATCCTGATAGTCAACAAGCTTTTTAACATTGATGATATCCTGATATGCATCACCTGAAGCGTAAACATAAAGTGTCATAGGATGAGCGCTCATAACAATACCGGTGTGAAGACCGAGAGAACCAAGCAAGCTGCTGAATTCGCTTGCAGTAATATATTTAAGCTCGATAGCGCTGAGGCTTGAGCTGATCTGTGCACTACCAATAGTTGTATTCTTTTTGTTATCAAGTGTTTTGATAAGCTGGTTAACCTTTGCGAGCTGCATAGGCGTACCACTTACCCAGAACTCTCTGAGGTTGATGTCAACCTTAACAAGCTTAACTGAAACACCAAGTGTTGAAAGCTGAGATGTAAGAGTATCTGTAGAGATGTATTTGAGAGAGAATCTTGTAAGAGCCTCTTTGTCAACGAAGCTGGAATTAAGAGTTTCAGCAGCGCCAACATAGATAATATCGTCGTGCTTGATATATGTCATATCAACCATACGAAGAATATAATCAATAGCTGTAAGAGGAGTTACATTATCAAGTGCGATTTCGGGAAGGGTTGTTGTAGTACCCTTGAAAATCATTGTGTAGCCTGTGTGAGCAAGAACAGTTTCAAGCGCACCAACAAGGTCTGCATCCTTGAAATTGATAGAAATTGTGCTTGATGTTCCGTAATATGTAGTAGAGTCATCCTCAACTGCAACTGCACCGGGAATATCAAGTCTCTGACCTACATAGAGCTCAGCAGAAGCTGAAATGCCGTTGGTAGTTACGATGTCAGAAACGGTAACACCGTGAGCAGCTGCGATAGAAGAAAGTGTATCGCCCTGTTTTACGATGTAGGTACCCATTGCTTCGTCAATTGCGCTACCTGCAGCAGAGAGTGGCAAAATAGCACTCGCAAGCAGAACAAGCACAAGGGCAAAAATGCCTATTGACCTCATCTTGCGTTTGTTTGTTTTCATTGTTATAGTCCCCCTAAAATTATATATAAATTTACATAAATTACTTATTTAGCCAAATCTAACTTTTTAGTTGTTTTACCTGCTTTGAAAATAACATAATCAGAAGCAATTTCACGGAGCTCCCAATCGGAATCACCAATTGTTTCGCCGACTGTGAGAACCAACATATCGCCTTCTTTACCTACCTGAATAAGGGCTGTTTTAAGTCCGCTTGAACCAACAACTGATCCTGTGTAGGTTGCAGAGGAAAGAATGTCGGGTGAAAGAGGATCCTTATCAATCAACTCTGTAAACTCTTTGTCTCTTATTATATTATTTCCGGGAATAACCTGAACCTCATTGGACTGAACCGATGTATCATTAGTATCAGTATTATCCTTTTCCATAAGAATCCCGTCACCAAAAATAACAATAATAAATATTACTACTAAAATGAGAAAGAGAATAACCGGAACAAGAATTTTCATGAATTTGTTCTTCTCAAAAAATTGAGCAATTTGCAATGTAATATCGGGTTTATCTCCGGTCTTTTCTTTTTTTGTGAATTTTGGTAATTCAAGTGCCATAAAAAAGCCTCCAAACAAGTATATATTCACCTAAACACTATTAAGTCGAGCTCTGAAATTTTGTATCAAATTTATAAAAATCTGAAAAAAGAGCGCACTGACCCAATTAGAGTATATTACATTCAATATGATACTACATTCGATGTAAATAATCAATAGTTTTGGCCTTTTATGTTGAAAAAAATTTGTTTCAAGATATAAAAAAATTTTTTATTATTTTATAGAAAATGACGAAAAAAGGAAGCTCTTGGGAATCCAAGAGCTTCCTTGCATTAAGATTTATTTTCTTTTGTGACTTTTGCCACTTCTGGTACCGTAATAATAAGATGATCCACGGCTGCCATAATAATAAGAAGAGCCGTAATATCCACCATAACGGTTAGAGAAATAGCCACCTGCTTTACCCATAGCAAGACCTGCATTACCACTGCCTGCACGGTTGTAGATACAACCAAGAATTTCAGATTTTGCAGTTGTAAGGTCGCTGAGAGCATATTCAATCTGAGGGATAGCAACCTTTTCTTCAGCTGTTACGAAAATAACTGAATCGGTGTAGTTTGAAACGATAGCTGCGTCAGCAACAACACCTGCAGGAGGACAGTCAACAATAACATAGTCAAAGTTCTCACGAGCCTGCTTGATAATTTCAGCCATCTTTTCTGAAGCAAGAGTTTCAGAGGGATCCTGAACAGCAGCAGAAGCAACAAGAAGGTAAAGATTAAGCTTTTCGATATACTTAACAGATTCTTCAAAGGTTTTTGCACCTGTAACTATATCGTAAACGCCTCTTTCCCCTTCAACAGAGATGCCAAGTGTTTTACAAACAGCAGGCTTTCTGAGGTCAGCATCAATAAGAAGAACTGATTTACCACTCTTAGCAAGAGAAAGAGCTGTGTTAACAGAACATGTAGTCTTACCTTCGCTCTCTGTTGAGCTGGTAATAGCAAAAACTGAATAGCCCTTTTTGAGCTTAACATTTTCAATTTTTGTTCTTATCAACTTAAAGGTTTCAATGAAGGGCAAGCCAACATTTTTATCCGTAATAAGAAGTCTTGTTCTGTCTGCCTTCTTTTTGTTTTTAATATCAGAAACAGTAGCAATAATGCTTAAATTAAAATTGTTTTTAATGTCATCAACAGAAAGAAGCTTATTCTGAATTTTTGCGCTGATAAGAATAATAAGAACAGCAAGACCTGCACCAACAATTAAACCTAAAGCTGTGTAAATAAGAGCTGAAGAGTCACTTGCAAGCTTTGATTTAGTAGCGTTATCAGCAATGCTGATATCTGCAGTCGGGAAAACATCCTTTGCTATCTGAGGATAAACACTCTGAATAGCAGTTGCAACAGCATATGTTAAATCAGCATCACCGGATCTTACGGTAACCTTGATGAGCGTTGTATCAGTAACAACCTCAACATTTATAAGACCACGAAGCTGGTCTTTTTCATATTTTTCACCTGTAGTTGATTTAACAATCTTCTGAACATTTGTAATAAAGTCATTACCTGTCTGAATGAGGGTTTTGAAGTTGTTAGCAAGAATTGTTGAAGCCTGAGCGTCACTTGCACTGGTAACCATACCGGTAGAGCCAAGAACATCTTTATTCTTGTTTGATACGTTAAAGATAATCTGGGATGAATAAGTTTCGGTATATGTAAGCTTTGCAACACCAAAACCTGAAGCAGCGAAAACTAAAGCAAAAACAACGATGAGCCACCATTTGCTGAGAAGCTGTCTTATAAGCTTAAGTATGGGCTCAAGACCTGTAGTTTCGTCATAAGATGATTTTTTCTCTTCGTAAGCCATGAAAAATCTCCTTTAATTTTATTTCTGTATCGCTTCAAACCACAATACACTATCTTATTTATTTTATCACAACTATAAGTAATCTACAATAGTTTTTTTAAAATTATAGACCTATATTTTCTAAAAAATCCTTTTGCTGTTGTTTCTTTTCGTTTTCAGCCAAAGCTATGGTTTTGGTTTCAGCAGAAATTCTGTTTCTGTCAAAGAAAGCGGAGAATATTCTAACACACCAGAACAACGGTAAAAGAATGGGGAATTTTTTCAGAGCTTTATATCTGTAAGTCATATTTTTCAAAGGAGGGAAAAGTCTTCTGAGCAAATACGAGTCGGCAGTTTCACCCATTCTGCCTTTTGCAAAAGCACTGAGATAGTAGTTGGTTTTGTTTCCGAAAATTCCACTGAGAATAATATAGGCTGCCATTTCCTTTATGGTGTCATTTCCTTCGCTACTTCCGAACCAGAAATCACAAAGTGCATCCATCATGTCAGAAAACCTACTCAAACCAACCTCATCAATTCTTTCGGGGAGAATTGATAAATCGCATAAGGGCTTAAGCTTTTTTCTCAAGAAATAGTGGTCAACAACGCTCTTAATGCCTGTGCCTGCAGTTTCAAAATGGTGAGCTGTGTGGGAAAGAATATAGACATAGAAATCTTCATTTGTCATATCCATAGCAAATCCATCAGCGCTTGTCATTCTCTCAAAGGCATTTTTATAATATTCATATCCGATGTCATATTCATACTTGAGCTCCTTGTGAAGCTCAACAACAAGGAATGGCTTTTTGACGAAGCCTGTATCCTTGTCATCGGGGTTTGTATTAATTTCGTAGCCACGGGAAAGGAGGAGCTCCCCTGCTAAATTATGCTTTTCGGGCTCAACATATAAATCCATATCAAGCATAAATCTGCAGTCGGGGTTATCATAATATACCCCAACCTTTGAGCCCTTAAGAAAACAATGGCGAATTTTATTTTCGGAAAAAATTCTTGAAAGCTCCTGACGCTCTGCCTCCTGCGCAGTATAGCGTGCAGAGTTTTTAAAAAGCTCTTTGCTAAATATGGCTTTGGTCTTTCCATCTGCAAGCTGAGATTTCATAACCATCGGAGCAACCATAGCTGCTACTCTATGATTTTGAGCAAGACTATAAAGCTTAGAAAAATCTGTGCCTTCAGTGAATTCAAAATTCGTTTCGGTAATATATGCTTTTATTGCCGAAATCAGTATCTCCCCAGTTTTTACTACCTCTTCTCTTGTCTTCTGTACCTCTGCAGTATGTTCAAGATCACGCCCTGCATTTTCTGGCCTGTTTTTGCATCCCTTAATTTTGCATTTAATTTTATGCAATTTATACCTTAATCGTCTTACAGGGTATCGTGTGTTAAGATTCTTTAAATATTTTTCCTTGTGCTTTAGATACTCAATATCAGTATCAACATCGATTTCCTTGCTATCTATTATAAGTGTTTTTGCAACGCCTATAATGTTTTTGTCGGTGATACCATATTCTAAAATAAACTGATTATCACCACACATAATATATTCTCCGTTATCCTTGTAGCCGACTACACGATGCAAAACAAAGGTGCCGTCATCCCTGCAATACAAAGGAATATCCCCTATTTCTAAAGGTAAAACAGGTTTGACAATTTTAACAAAATCCCGTTTCTGATAAAGAAGAGGATTCATACTCGTTCCAGTAATTGGAATCTGGAACTCAAGTCCGCGATTAAATGCCTCCTCAATGAATTGAAGCAATGACTCCATATTAATTTTTGGCATAAAATCACCTCTTTTTATTAATTGCGAATCCCATCATCCCTGTTATCCGAAGGCTAATTGGAATAATAAAACCCACTCCAACGAATGAAGCTATTATCTTTTGTGCCGTCCTTCAAAGGAAGGCTTGAAACACAACAACTTTATTGTTCTGTTTTGCCAAATAAATTCAGAAAGGTACTCACCACCCCTATTTTGCTTCGCAAAACAGAGATGATAAATTATTCATCTATTTCAATTTATACAAATATTAATTTATAAAATATAAACTCAAATAAAGGAACAAAAATTCCACATTCCGCACTCCGCATTCCTTATTCAACACAAGCCGAGGTTTCCCTCGGCTTGCGTTTTTATAAAGACTTTTTAGTCGGATTAATTAATACCAACCGTCATCGATGCTACCATCTGCATAAGAGATGGTGAGAACATCCTCGAGCTCGAACTCCATGATTTCGAGCTCAGGTGCAATGTATTTTTTCATAATGAAAAATACTCCTTTCAGTATTCATTTAATTGAATGTTACTGGAAAAAGTCGGACCAGGGAATTTTTCCGTCCTCGCCGCCATCAACTGAAATACTTGGTAAGGTTGTACCAGGTACAGTCGGGGCAGTTGTGCTTGGAACAGTTGTTACAACAGCTGAATTAGTAAGCACATCCTCAAGAGAAAATTCTATAATCTGGAAATCGGCTTTTTCGTAAGCTTTCGAAATCATTTTGTTTAAGCAATACCTGCCATGCCATTGCCAACAGCTGCATCGTGAACATCAGCAGCGTCAATGAACATCCAGTTAGAGAAGTAAGTGTTACCATTTACATCAGTGATGTATGTTCTTACTTCAATTGTTGCGTCGCTTGCAAAAGCATCAGCAGTCATACCTGTGATAGCTGCACGATAGTTGAAGCCATCTGCAGTTTCATAGATACATGTGCTTTCAGCAGCAGCAACAACGCCGTTTACACGAGCCTGAACGCCAACAGCGTTAAGGTTGGGAGCAACATATTTACCAGCAACGAGATCTTTACCAGCTGTAAATGAAAGAGCGTTCACAGCACCTGTGATACCAAGATCAACAGTACCTGCTGCTTCACCGGGACGCATTTTAGCAGTTGCTGTGTCGTTAACAGTAACAGTTGCAGGAACTGCGGGTTCGTTGTTAACAATGTTAGCAGCAGTCCATTTAACCTGCTTTGAGCCTGTTGAATAGCTTGCTGTAACAGTTGTACCGAGAAGGTGTGAGGGGATACCGATGATATCATCAGCAGTAACCTCTCTTGTTGTTACGAACTCAATAGAGAAGATTTCGCAATCGGGATCAAGGGGGAAGCCCTTAGCAGCTGTTGTAGCAGTACCAAGTGTAAGCTGAACGAGCATAGCTGATGTCCAGCCATAAGCCTGATCAGCTGTGCTGAGCTTGCTGATAACGTTGTTAGCGTAAGTAGCGTTATTAGCGTTAACATTTGATGTATTAACGAAATAATCTACATAAGCATCGCCAAAAGTACGACCAGCATTTCCTGAGTATTCGTAGCTGAAAGCATCATTGTAGCAAAGAACTACATTACCGATACTCTGAAGGAAAGAAGAGTAGTCAGTACCAACTGCGTGAACCCAGTAAACCTTAACAGTTACTGTTTCACCTGCAGGCTGACCAACATAGGCATCTGTAACAACACGGAAACCAACCTGAGTTGCATCTTTGGGGAAGGTTGTTGTTACAGTTGTGTTTGCTGCACCAACAGTGCATGCTAATACAGAGAAGAGCATAACAACTGCAAGTGCAATACTTAAAATTTTCTTAGACATTTTAAGTAGCCTCCTGTAAAAATATTAAATTATAAAAAACGATCTAATTAGAAACCGTATGCTGCAAGAACGTCAGTCTGATACATACGCATTCCGTCTGAACCAAGTTCATACAGATAAGCATCGTGAAGCATTGAGTCACCAGCATCAACACCATCTACCATTGTATCTGCGTTGAGGTCAGCAGCAAGATGCTGATAAGCATATTCAAAACGCATGCCGTCAAGACCTGCTTCATACATCCAAGCGTCGTGAAGCATAATGTCACCAGAATCGACACTATCAAGCCAACCGTCGCCGTTTACATCACCGAAGATAACGAGAACATAGCTTTCAACTACTTCACCGTTAGCATCGAGAACATTAACGATTGTACCTGTACCGGCTTCTGAACCTGCATCGTTAGCAATGATTTCAAGCTCACCGTCGCCAACTACCTCGAAGATAGCGTCAACTGTTTCGAAATATTCAGGTTCAACACCGTAGATGTAACCTGTAAATGTAGCATCGCCCATACCGAAGCCATCATAGTCACAGTACATATCCTGTCTTGTTGTATCGATAACACCAGCTGTGCCGTCGATAACACCGAGAGTGGGAGCTTCTGCAGCGCCACCGCCGATGAATACAGAATCACCAACAGTAACAGTCTGACCTGTGATACCTTCGCCTGTAACAACGTCACCGTCGCTCATACGAGCAGCGATAAGAGTACCTGCGGTGTTAGTTGCAGATTTTGCATTATCGTCAATAGCGATTTCTGCAGAACCTGCGCCAGCGTATGTGTAAACAACAGTTGCGATAACGCCGTCGATTTCTTCAGCTGTGATTGTGCCGGTACCTGCAGTATCAGCAATAATCATAACTTTGCCTTTTGCTTTTGAAACGCTTACTGTAGCGTTGTAATCAGCGGGAATAGCATCACCAATAGTAACAGACTTAATAGCTGCTACTGATGTATCGGAGTTTGTGAGAACGAATTCGATAGGACCTGTACCGTAGTTTGTTGTAAGGTAAACATCTACAGACCAAGTACCGTCGCCGTTGTCAACGGGCTCACCGAGTGCCCAATCCTGTGTGTACTCTGCTGCTGTTTCTTCATCCTCGAAGCTTACAGCACTTGCAGAAATAGCAAGCATTGAAACTACCATCATGATAGCAACAAGTACACTAAGAATTTTCTTAGACATTTGTTTGCCTCCTAAAAATTTTTTCCAATTTCTCTCCAAAACGGCTTTCGCCGTACCGCTTAAAAAGTTAGAACCAAAACCGTTCGATATATATATAATGGTATATAGCTTTTTCGGGGTACCCTCTTGCCGAAGTAAAATTCGGCAAGAGGTTTTAGTTTTTAGTTTTTAAGGGATTTTGTATTAAATCGTTATTTTACGAATTAAACCATTAAAAATTGAATCAATTAAGCAAGAATTTTGTTAACAACTGCTGCGTAGTCAGCTGCAACGATTTCTTCTGATGCTGCGTCAAGGTTACCAGCAAGGAAGTAGCAGCCTTCGAGTTCAGCATTTTCGTTAGAAACGCGTTCAACGATAGAACCGTCAAGAACGTCAAGAGCACCGTCACCGTTTACATCAGCTTCAACAACAACCTTAACAGTTGCAACGGGAACTTTTACGCCACCAACGAGTGTGTAGAATGTAACAGTTGCATTTGTACCTGTGAGACCTTCAAGATCTGTGTCAACTGTGTAGTTAACATCGTTAGAAACTGTAATAAGGTCAGGTGTAACAGTTGCGCCTGTTGCAGTTGCGCCAAGGATAGCCTTAACAGCGTCTGCGTCAAGCTCGGGAGCAATTCTTGCGATAGATGCAGTGATATCTTCGATACCAGCTTCTTCGTCACCGGGAACGATAACTTCAGTAGCTACGCCTGCACCTGTAATATTGAGGCCTTTGAATTTAAGTCTTGCAAGAGCTTCTTTAAGTTCTCTTGCTGCTGTGTCGATAGCACCCTGCTCGTCAACTGAGTAAGGCTCTGTATTTACATAGAGAGCTGAACCGGGGAAGAGCTGGATCTTGTCGCCATCAGCATTTACAAAGTCATTGTAACCAAGCTCTGCGAGAACCTGACCAATTTCTTTATTTGTGTTGTCATAAAGACTTGCGTTAGCAACAGCCTGTGTTGCCTGAGCAATAAGTGCTTCAAGCTCTGAGTAGTCTGCTTCGTTTTCAACGAGAACGAGCTCGTTACGGCAGCACATAAGCTCATACTTAGCATCAAATACTGTCATCTGAGTGGGGTTAGCAAGAACAGCCTTAGCATTGTTGTAAGCTGTTTCGTACTTAGCCCAGCTACGAGCTGTGTATGCGCTTTCTGCTTTAACCATATTATCTGCAGATGTAATTTCATCTGCAAGGTATGTTGTGATTACGCCGTGGTCACGAGCGAGAAGACGGGGACCCATACGGTCAAGATAGCTAGCAGCCATTTCAACGTCAAGAAGAGAAGTTGTCTGGTATTCTTCTTTTTTGCTCTTGAGCCAGTTAGCTGTTGCTTCTCTTTCTTCTTCGTCCATCTGTTCAAGAAGAGCTATGATATAGTCTTCATATTTGTCGCCTGCAACAAGAGCTCTGAGGTCATCCTCATTGATCCATGTGTAGGGGAAGGTTTCGTCGATCTCAGCAACTGTTGCATTAGATGCATCGTTTTTGAGGTTGATGTAGTAAGCTGCATCGTCACGAGCGTCATTGTAACGATTCCATCTGTACATCTTATAATCTGTATAGTCTTTAGTATCGCTGTAAAGAGCTTCGGAAGCTGCAAGATCTGCTTTAAGAGTGTTAACTGTTGCGTCAAGGTTATCACCGGCGCCTTCGCGAACTTTCTGGATAGCAGATTTCTGACAGTAACCAACGTCGTTGGATGCTACATAGAGAGCTTCATAGAGAGCGTCAAGGTTCCATACGGAGTTAGCGTTCCATGCCTGAACACCACCGCGAGCACCTTCAAGGAATGCAGGAACATAAGCGTTAACTGCAGTAGCGCAATCGATTACAGTAACTTTCTTAACGCTGATTTTATCTTCGCCGTCCATTACATAACCGTTTTCGCCTTCTTCATCAGTAACAGTAACTGCATTTGCTGCATATTCTGTAACTGTTTCTGTGTAAACAGTGCCGTCAGCACCTGTGTAGGAGCCAGCCCATTTACCACCATCAGCATTAGCAATCCATGCTGTTGTTGTGAATGCTGTTTCACGAAGAACAGTTTCACCCTTATCATCTGTTGTATTCTGAGATTCAAGAACGCCGTTTGCATAAACCTTACCTGTAAGGTTGTAGCCAGAACCAAGTCTGAGAGCGTCCATTTCAGAAATTGCAAGAGATGAAAGCTTGTTGTAAGCAACATCATCGTAGTATTTAAGTGTGAAGGTGTGAGGTCCGTTGTTTGAACCCTTAGCCTTCAATGTGATTGACCAGTCTGAAGTTGAACCGGAAGTCTTTTTAGCTGCTTCCCAGGTTGCTTTATTAACTGAACCACTAACTGTAAGGGCGTTACCTGAACCGGACTGAGATTCACCATCATCGTTAGTTGCCTGAACAGTGTATGTCTTAAACTGCTTAAGGTCATTGAAGTAACGACCACCTGAGCTGTTAGAGAACTTCATTGAAACGTTACCGAAGGTGATACCGTCAACTGTTGCTGTTGCAGCTGTAATAGCTGCTTCCTGAGCAGATGTGAACAACTTATAGTCACGACCGAATTTACCTGTTACGATTTCAGGGATGTAATCTGTAGCAGATGAAATAGGAACATAGTGAGGAGAGTAGATAGCTGCGTAAGAAAGTGAGCCATTGTTATCCCAGTATGTTTCTTTACCTGCGTCAGTACCGTTGTAGTTAAGGTATGCGTAAGATTCAGCGTAGAATGTCTTACCGTTAGCCATTTCCTGACCATCTTCGTCGATAACCTTATAACCAACCTTAAATCTTACAAGAGCACCGCTTGTGGGAACATTAGCTGCTGTGTAAGTGAAGGAACCTGTTCCACCGTAACCGATTGTCTGCTGAGAAGCAGAAACTGTAACGTATGCTGAAGAACCGTCTTCGCTAAGCTGATCGTAAACATTTACGCTCATAAGCTTGATCTGATACTGTTCGTCAGTATGCTCTGTGCCGTTAGCGTCTCTGTAGTGTCTCCAAACACCGTTTGAAGCATTACGAACTGTAACAGTCTGAGCAGATTCTGTTGCACCATTTACAAGGTCGATAGATCTTGCAAGAGAGATTTCGGGTTTCTGGAACTGCTGTTCTGTACCCCAACCCTTGATAAACATACCAACAACGGGAAGAGCGCAGTTGAGAAGTTCTCTACCCTGAGTATAGAGAGCTCTGAGAAGCTGCTGAACAGTAATCTTAAGGTTAGCCTTAGTAATGATGTTATCAAGGCTCTTTGTACCAACACCCTGAAGGAGACCTGTTACACCATCACCATTTTCGCTGATGGGAAGAACAAGGTTAACAATACCGTTTACAAGGTTGAGAACCATGTCCATAAGGTTTGTTGTGTTAAGAATGTTGTAAGCTTCTGTATTTCTACCGAAGAGAGATGCAAGCTCTGTAAGGTCAAATGTTGTAAGAAGAGTTTTGAGCTTGTCAAATACAACACTGATATCAAATGCAAAATCATCAGTTGTACAGCCACAGATAAATCCGAGAGGAAGAATTGTGTTAAGTACATAGCTGAATTTGTCAAGAGGATCTGTGTAAGCAGCAAGCTTTGTGGGCTCGAAGCCGTGGATAACACTGTTTGTGCCGTCACTTACATAGTTAGCTGCCCATGTAACTGCTGTACCGAGCATACCCTTCCAACGAGCTTCTGTAATCTCCTGAGTGGGGATAGCTGTGTTGAAGTTTGTGATATTGTTAAGATATGTGTAACCAATATCAAGACCCATGTTAAGGATGATATTGAACCAAGTCTCAGCATTCTGAACCTTGAACTGTCTGTCGTTAGCTGATGTAACTGTACCTTCTGCGAAGATATATTTATCATAGTTAACGTTGGGAGCGATTTCTGTTACGAATTCACGGAAAATGATAGCACCAAATTCAAGAACCTGAACGCCTGAATGGAATGCAAAAGTACCGTCTGCGTTCTTAGGCATAATGAGCTGGGGCATTACGTCCTCAAAGAGAACCGGTCCGATGATAGCAACGATGTCGAGAAGCTCGTAATCAGCGATATCATCATATTCCCATGCAACATAAGCAGAGTCAGAACCGAAGATCTTGTCTGCATGCTCAGCAAGGAGATACTTAAGAAGACGAGATGCGTTATCCATAAAGATGGATGTGCCGTCTGCATAAGTTTCTGTTGTAGCACCGTCAACCCAATAGTCGCCGGTCATTTCTGCAAAGTAATCCTTAACATCCTGCTTAACAGCTGTTTCGAAAACAACATAGAGAAGGTGGTTAAGAGATTCCATGATTGAACCGTACTCTGCAATAAGAGCTTTGTAGTTAAGAGCTGAAAGATTATCTAATGCGAAATCTGCAGAATCTTCTTCAGCACCGGGAGCGGGAGCAACGAATTCCCAACCAAAGTCGATAAGGTCATAGAAATCGTTAGCAGAGCCTGTGTTAGCTTTGAAGTATTTACGAACTCTATTAGAAATTTCATTGCCGTCTTCATCAACCTTAGGCTCGCCATTTTCCATTTCAACTTCATTTTCAATTGTTGTGTAATAGAAAACATCGCCATCCTGATAGATTCTGTCGTAAGCAATGTAGTTAACATAGCTTTCTTTACCATCTGTTGCGTCAACCTCGAAGTCTGCTGCAACATAGTCGGGAAGAGCAGTTACATCAATTTCATTGAATTCAACCTCAACTGCCTCGAGAAGAGCTTTCTTAAGGTTGTTGTTAAGAGCGTTAACACCAAGGTCATAAATAGCATAAGGAGCAATTTTGTCAAGAAGGCTGAAAACGCTGTTTTCAGTAATCTTTGTCATTGCCTGAACCTCAGCCATACCCTTTGCTGCGAGAGTGGGCATAATAACTGAATCCATATCCCAAATCTTAGTGTCACCTTCGTAATCATAATCCTGAGGATTAACAAGGAGACCGCCGATAGTCTGTGCTACCATTTCGTCAAGAGTGTCAACAGCAGCGGGAAGAGTGTTGCCGAGTTCCTCGAAATCCTTTTCGTAGCCGTATGAACCATAGATAAGAAGATCATAAAGCATTGATTTAGCGAGCATAGGAATATCGCCAAGAAGATCACCGATAGAGCCGAGATCAAGGAAATTACCGACAAGACCAAGGCTGATACCGTCAGAAGTACCAAGACCATAAGCAATCTTAGAAAGAATGTTTGAGTTGTTGTCATTACCAACAAGGGTAAGAACATTCATAATCATCTGAAAATCGCCCTGGCTTCTGGTTTTGCCTGCGATAGGGTCAAAGTCCATATCGCCAAGGTCACCGAGAAGACCTTTACCGATAGTCCAAACGAAACCACCTGTAAGATCGCCAATATCTTCACAGATGTAGTCTATCTTGTTGAGACGAAGCTCACCAAGGATTGAAAGGTCGATAGGTTCC
>JAZQUT010000032.1:0-53793 GCA_045631405.1 Acutalibacteraceae bacterium
ATAAATTAAACAAACAGCTTCAAAAGGCTGCAAAAAGCCACCGAAACATAATGTATGTTTTTGATTTGTTTATAAGACAAGGCGACGAGCTTATGGAAAACGGCGAAAAGGAATGTGGTTTTGCTTATTTTCTTGCTTTTGAAAAATACATTGAAAAAGATAGGGAATGTGTAGCTGATTCTGTTACTTTATATTTAAGATTAGCTCAATATTATTTTGAAAATAACAATACAGAAAAAGGTGTTGATTATTTAATTAAACTTTGTACTGACACTACAGATAATTACGAAGAGTCAATTGAATTCCGTGAGTTAACTGATGTCTGGGAAAAGTACAAGCATTACGTTGCAGGAAAGGTTCCTGAATCTAAAATTACAATTAGTGGAATCGCCCCTATTGCACCCGAAAAATGCTCAATGAAAATTGCAGATATTCTTTCATTGCCACAAGATGAGCTTTTAACAGAAATTTCTGCACACTTAAATGAAATGTCAGGTAACGGAGCTTATTTAAACTATCTCAACAAATGGGAAAAGCTTGTTTTCGATGCAGATTTAGTTTTAACTCAGGTTAATTCAGACGGTTTCTCAGGCTATTTGTACTATAACGGAAATAGATTTACAAATGCTATTAAAGCCTTTGAGGAAATCGATTCACCAAAAATGGTTGAATTAATGACAAGTGTTCAAAACAAATTCCCGTCCCAAAAGATTCCAAAGAGTTTAGAAAGCATTCAGAACAAAATTGATAAAATGGAAGAAAAAGAAATCGATTTCGAGGACGAGGACGAAATTTTCTACAATGATGCGCAGGAAGAATTGCTTGATAAATTATATGAGTTTATAATTAATAATCAAAAAAGATTCAGGTGATTAAATGGCAAATAAATACAAAAGAAAATCAGAACCATTGAACCGATGGGTTGCTTTGGTTTTGGCTTTAAATTCAATATTTATGGGCATGGTATTTTCGTCAACTTTGTATTTAAATCAACCAATTGACAGAGAAGATGCAACGGAATTGACTTGTACATACAAAGATTTTACAGGATATGACAGAAGTCGTGGTGGTTTTACTCCAATCAAATTGATTTTTAGTGACGGTTCTGCACAACATATTGATCCATCTTGTGTTAATGAAAAAATCTTTGAAACTATCAAAGAAATTACACCTGGAACAAAGTTCAAAATGTTAGTAGACCCAAAGAATGATCATGTTCTTGAATTAGTCGTAAACGATGAAGTTATATTTGATTTCGAATATGCACAAGAAGAATTAGAACGCGATGGTGTCGGATTTTTATATTTAGGCATTATCATGTATGTTTTCGCAATTCTTTTCATTATTCAGGCGATACTTGATTTTAAAAAGAAAATCAGAAGAATGAAAGCAAAGAAAAAAATAGATAATTTGTACCACCCACCACCTGCAATGGTCCTACTCCTTTTTCGTTTTACGAAAAAAGAGGAATAGGCTTCGCATTACTTTTGCTAATTGCTAACAGCTAAAAACAAAGCTCCTTGCTTTTGCAAAGAGCTTTGTTTTTTATATTACTTTTTAATTCTGTTAAGTGCTGCATTTAATTGAAGGAGTTCTTCTTTTGTGAAATGAAGATTTGCAGCACCCATAAGATTCATAAGACGGAGAACTGTGAAGCCACCCATCATCTGCATCATAGGTCCACTCATCATTTCGGCGCCCATATCGCCCATCATTGACTTATCGCCATGGTTCTTCATAGCGTTTGCCATAAGACCCATAAAGAGCATTTTACCCTCCTCAGAAGCCATAATATCGCTCATTTTATCATTGAGTGAGAAATAGCCTTCTGGCTCTTCAATATCGAACCAATTGAGAACTGCGCCTGTTTCACGGAGTCTGTAAGCCTCGTTGAATTTTTCAACCTTGCAGATTTTTGAGTAGTCCTCAAATTTTCCTGCAACTGCCTTAAGCTCTGTTTCGCCAACATTGGGTACATCGAAATAGAAGAAATGAATATCACTTGTTTTCTTGCCAAGGCTCTTTCCATTTGCGAAAAGCTCAACCTCGGGCATATTTGAATAAACGGTAACTCTTGTTACATCCTCAACTCTGTCAACATACCTCTTACCACAGATATGAACGAATTTTTCATCGGAAAGCCAAGCCTTATAAGCATAGAAGGAGTCTTTCTTATACTTACGGTCGAATGTCACAAGACCCTTATGATTCTGTCCGTTTTCGCCACCCTCATTACGGCTGTCTGCGCCAAAGTCAAACATATTCCATACATGAGTTGCCCACATATATTTTCTTGAGAAGAACTGTTTGATAAGCTCTTCATGGTAATATGCCTGATACTCTTCTGTATAGTCACCCTGCTTGGGGTCTGAGGTATGCCAATCAAGAGCTTCGCAACCATATTCGCTACAACCGATAGGAATATTGGGGTATTTAGCGTGGAAATTATCGAACCAAGGTCCGTTCATTGTTGTATCTCCGCCATACCAACCGAAATAGTGGTTATAGGAAACAACATCGGGAATCTGAATATAAGGGCTGTCAATATCGCACATTGAAACTGCAGCGATAGTTGTGAGCCTTGTTTTATCCATTTCGTGAACAAGGTTATTGAGGATTTCGTGGTTTTCAAGAAGATCAGGATCGGAATCCCCCTTCATTGTAATTTCGTTTGAAAGTCCCCAAACAACAATTGAAGGATGGTTATAGTTCTGAACAATAAGCTCCTTCATCTGAGAAATTGTGTTTTCTCTACCACCGGGCATATGGTTTGAAATATATGGAATTTCTGCCCAGATTACAAGACCTCTTTCATCGCAAAGGTCATAGAAATACTGGTCGTGCTGATAGTGAGCAAGACGGATTGTTGTAGCACCAACCTCGCAGATTAAGTCAATATCTTCCTCATGATGCTCGGGAAGAAGAGCGTTACCGAAGCCCCATCTGTCCTGATGTCGGGACACACCACGAAGAGGATACTCTTCTCCGTTAAGAATAAAGCCTTTTTCAGGATCAATTTTAAAGGTACGGCAGCCGAAGCGAGATGAGATGTTATCAACAACCTCTTCACCGTCAAGAATTTCGATTTCTGCAGTATAAAGATACGGGTCTTTTTTACCATTCCAAAGATGAACACAAGGAATTTTAAGAGAAACCTTTAAATCCTCTGTCTTTTTCTCTAAAACAGTTTTACCGTCAGCGCCCTTGATTATATATTTAAGCTTCTGATTTTCTTTTAAATTAACAACCCATGCTTCAATTTCAACATCTGCATCGTTGCCATTGATTTCAGGTGTAATTCTGAGACCGGGTCCACCGTGATGCATAAGCTCAAAATGAGTGTCATTAACGCAGATAATATTAACATCTCTGTAAAGTCCACCATAGAAGGTAAAGTCAGCCATCTGAGGATAAACCTTGTCGTTGGGAGCATTATCAACTGCTATAACAAGAAGATTTTCTTCCTTTATGCCGTTTGTTATGTCAACTCTCCAGGTTGAATAACCACCATCATGATGAGCGAGAACCTTGCCGTTAAGGTAAACATCTGCAGAAGAGTTTGCTCCCTTGATTTCGAGATAATATTTTTCAGCCTCAGGAAGCTCAAATCTTTTGAAGGCTTTCACATAGTAGCAGGTTCCACGGAAATAATCGTTATCGCCGTCCTGTCCGTCAATAGCGTTCCATGAATGAGGAAGATTAACGAAGCACCAATTAGAAGGCATTTCTGACGGTACTGTTGTTGCCTGCTTTGAAAAAGCCCATTTTCTGTTGATATTTAAAACTTGTCTCATAATTTTCTCCTTTAAGAAAATAGATTTTACTCATAAAAACTGCCGACACAGTAATTGTCGGCAGTTTCTGTTTTAATTATTCATTTGCTGCCGAAAGGAAACTCTTATTCAGCATTTGCTGCTCTGCTAGCCTCTAATTCAGTTGCCATTGTAGCAAGAGTTTTCTTATCAAGGTTATAGATTACTGCAAGACCAACGAACTGGAGAACTGCACTGAACATATAAAGACCTGCAACCAACCAGCACATATTCTTTGAGGTCTGGAAGCTCTGACCGATTGTACCAAGCTCAGAAACATAACCAAGAGCACCCATAATAATAAGAACGATAGAGGGGCCTACACCCTGAGCAAGCTTACGGAAGAAGGAGTGAAGTGAGTAAACTGTACCTTCCTCACGAGTACCGAATTTCCATTCGTTATAATCGATAGCGTCGCCCATCAATGCCCATGATACGCAGCTATATACACCCATACCAATACCAAAGAGAACAAGACCTGCAAGATAAACAATCAATGCTGTGTCACGATTTTCGAGTGTGGGGAATACAAGCATAATACCTGCACCGATGATAGAAACAATTGTACCGATAACGGTAACCTCTTTCTTACCAAACTTATTAACCATAGGTTTGATAAAGGGAATGAATGCAACCATTGGAAGGAAGCCGATAGCAGTAACAACACCTGACATACCTGCATTATTAAAATAAGTTGCAAACATAATTGTATTTGCTGTTGAAGCAGACTGCATACCAAGGAACATACCCATAGCTGCAACAGTTGCACCTACTGCAGGACGGTTACGCATAAATTTACCGAAGGAAGAAACGATATTGAATTTTCCACCTTCATTTGTTTTAACAGCATTTTCATCTGCTCTGATGGTTGTGATTTTAATCATTACCATAAATGCGATGAAGCCTAAAACACCCATAATAAGCGCTGCGAAGAAAACACGATTACCTAACAAGGTTTCAAACTGTTTACCTGTAAGGGGATCAAGAACTGCATCACCGATTTTATAAGCTTCTCCTGTTAAGGGGTTTTCATGGTATTTGCCTGTTCCATCATAAGTAACCTTCTGCCAGATAATCATAGGAAGAATTACCATAGGAACAATGTTACCGAACATTGAACCGATTGAACGCCATGTTGAAAGCTGAGCACGCTCACCACTATCCTCTGTAATAAGAGAAAGCATTGAACCATAAGGAACATTTGCAACTGTATAGCATGCATCCCAAACGATATAACCGAGAACAAATAAAATTGCTTTAACTACAATATTTGCATTGGGGAAGGGAAGGAATACTGCAGCACCCGCTATCAACAAGCCACAAGCACCAATGAAAATATAAGTTTTGAATTTGCCCATTTTATAATTTCTTCTATCTCTATCAATGAGATTACCGATAAGTGGGTCATTAATAGCGTCCCATGCCTGAACAAGCAACAAAAGACCTGATAAAAGACCAGTTTCCATTGTCATGAAAACCAACCAGAATGTCTGAACTGTTCCCTTAAGTGCAAAGCTCATATTACAGCCGAAGTCACCTAATGCATAAGCAACCTTGTCGCGCATACCAAACTTGCGGAAACCCTTTGAATCTAACTGAACTTCTTTTTTAGCCATATAGATTCGCTCCTTTTTCTATATTTTTCCGATTTCGTTGATAAATTTTGTCAATTTTACACAAAATCTCTTACAACTCAATTTTATAACATTTCCTCATTTCTCGTGAGTAATTTTTTTGCTTTTTTTAGTATAATTTTTTGTATAGTGTTGAAATTTTATAAAAATTGTACGATAATATAATTACTTTATTCAAGGATAATATGAATAAAGCGAGGTGAGATAATTGTTTTACAAAAAAGAGTTGGATTTTTTCAAAAAATCCTTTGAAGCATTAAAAATACCAACTACAATTATAACTGAAAAAAGCATCCCAACAGATATTGACATGGGAATCCGACGACTTTTAAATCTTCATGCAGATTACGAAGAGTTTTTCAAAAGAACTTTACCTTTTGATAAAAATGAAATCAGTGTAGTTTCTGATATGTTTATGTGCAGTTATGTTTTCATCCCTTTACCCGAAAGCAAACCATCTGCAATTCTCATCCTCGGACCATACACGAAGGAGCTCGTCACTAAAAATTTAATAAACAGGAAAACTGCTGAAAATGCTCTCCCCTCTTATATCAACATACAGCTTGAAAAATTTTATTCTGTTGTACCGTATTTCGCTAATGATGATACAATTCTTGCACTTGTAAGCTCCTTTGGCGATTTGATATTTAAAGGACTGGACAATTTCACAATTATTCATAAGCATTTAGAAAACGAGGTTGAAATTCCTGTTTTTCCCCATACCAACAATTCCACCAAGGAGCCAGAGCCTTGGATGGCAGTTCAGCTTCTGGAACGGCGTTATGCAAAAGAAAACGAGCTTATTGATGCTGTTTCCAAGGGACTTACTCATAAGGCTGAAATGATTTTTACTAACATCAAGCCTGAAAACGCTCTTGAACATAGGTTAACTGATTCTTTAAGAAACACAAAAAACTTCTTAATAATTTTAAACACCCTATTGAGAAAAGGTGCCGAACAGGGCAAGGTGCACCCCTACCACATTGATGTTGTTTCATCTGATTTCGCATTGAAAATAGAAGCAGCTCAAAATGTTGAGGAATGTGGCGAGCTGTTAAAATACATGGTTAAAAAATACTGCAGACTAGTCAACAAGCACTCACAAAAAAGCTACTCATTACTAATTCAAAAGGTTATAACTCAAATTGAAAGCGATATCGCATCTGATTTGAGCCTAAATAATCTTTCGAAGATATTCGATGTTAACCCAAGCTATCTTTCCTCACTCTTCAAAAAGGAAACCGGTAGCACGCTGACAGAATATGTCAACAAGCAAAGAATCGAAAGAGCAAAAGAGCTGCTTGTTTCAACCAGCATCCAGATTCAGAACATTGCACAGCGTTGTGGTATGCTCGATGTTAACTATTTTACAAAAACATTTAAAAAATATACTGATTTAACACCAAAAAAATACAGAGAAAAATATATGAAATGAGAGGTATTAATTATGGAACTTTTAAAAGAAATATGGGCAGCAAACCCACCTGCAGCCTTTGCTGTTATTTGCCTTATCGGCTATTTCTGGGGTATGGCAGTTGTTTTTATCTCAAAGCCTTTAAAGAATGCAGAAAGCTTTTCAATCAAGCCCGTTGACAATGCAGGTAAAACTGAAATCCGAGTTTATTACGGCGGTATTTCATTCGCTTTAGGTACATTCCTTTTGTACCTTGCCCTTACATTACATACTGCAACCTACTCTCTTGTTGGTGGATGCATTTTCGCAACAACTGTTTTAGTTACAAGAACAATTTTCCTTTGCGTTGACAAAGGCTGGAAATGCCCCTATACAAAGCTTGCAATCCCTGCAGAAAGCGCTTTTGTTATTGCTTTGTGGGTGTGCTTCTTCCTTTCAAAAAATGTATAAAACATAACAAAAACCTATGAGAGTAAATTCTCATAGGTTCTTGTTTATTCAAATTCGTTACCTGTAACGGTATTTAAATCTATACCTGTTGTATCTTTGGTTTTCAGCATTAAAACTGCTAAAGCAGCAATAAAGCCTGGAACAGCAAAGAAGAAGCAAATGGTGCTGATAATAGAGTTTCCGAAAACTGTTATAAGTGGAATTCCTACAACATAGGAAAAGGCTATGCCTACACCCATTGCTATAAATTGGGTTGAAAGAATTGAAGAACGCAAGTTTGTGGGGGAAGATTCACTAATCATAAGGCTTGTTATATCCCCCGCCCCCCAGAAGCTACCTATACAAGCACCTGAGCAAAAACCAACCAACCAGGTTCCCCAACCCCAGGAAGAGCCAAGGGCGAAACCAAGAAATGAAAGTACACATAAAATTGACATTACAATTGCAGTTTTCTTTCGTCCGAAAGAATCTCCCAACCAGCCCACAAGCAATTGAATAACCGCACTACCTATGGGGAAGAAAAACAGAGCTGATGTAACCTCATTCAAGCTGACTTGATTTAAAATCTCATCGGTAATTTCGCCGTGCTTTCCTGCATAACCATAGGAAATGATAACCTGATAATACATTGTTATGAGGTAGCCAAGGTTTGTGAGAGCCATACTTACATAAAGCCATTTCAACTGCTTATGTGACCAAACAAATTTGAGGGCATTTATAATACCGCCTTGTGCATTTTCAAGGTCTTTTTTTGCTTTTTCCTCTGCCCGTTCCTCATCAGTCATTTTAAGATATTTAAGTCTGGAATCTATAAAAGCATCTGTTTCTCTTGCAAAGAAAAGGGCCACAAAAGAGGTTGCAAGACCGATTATAGCAGGAACAAGGAAAACATTTCGCCACTCATACATATTTTGCATAAGCACTCGGCGAAGAAGAGGAACAAGCATTATTCCCAAAGTTGCAAAGCTTTTAATTGTGAAATAAATCCTTGCTCTGTGCTTACTTGGCACAGATTCCATTATGTAAACCACCTGCATATCGTGGGGAACAAAGAACTGAATCATACAAGTTCCGATAACATAAAGCGGAATATTATTTGAAAGAAAAACAATAAACATTCCTACACCAAGACCGAAAGTGTTTATAAAAAGGAATTTCTTTCTGCCGAATTTATCAGAAAGAGGTTTATAGAATATTGCAAGGCACTGAAAAGGTATTGCAATCATACTTAAAGTATCAAGAATACCTACAGAACTTTCACCATAAGACGAAAGAAGTCCGTTTGCAATTTCCGTTTTCATTAGAGGTCCGATTTGGGAAGCAACCTCATCAGTCAAATAAATAAGACTGATTATGAAAATCAGATACGGAAGATAGAATCTTCCTTTAGGTTTACTTTTTTCTTTTTCCCATTTGGCAATTTCTTTTTCTCGCTTCTGAGAAAGTTTAATTTGCCTTTCGGGCGTTAAAATTTTTTGTTTCATTTGCTTTCTCCTCAGTTTTTCTTTTCAAAACCCCAACATTCTCCGTCAAGAGTTAATTTTTCTCTATGACCTTTTAAATTATCGCCATCTTCATCCTCTTCATAATGAATACAATTAACACATTTCTTTTTTGCAACTTCATTAAGACGAGTTTCATATTCAGCGCGAGAAAGAACGGTAACCTCTTCTTCTGTTACGCCATCAATATTTCCAACGTTAAGATAATGTTTTTTAGTATCTTCACTGATGAAATAAGGGTAATGGCAATTAATTGTCTGCAACTCTGTTAATTCAATGAACGAGTTATAATTTGCATTCAAATACTTAACAAAATCGTTAATGCAAGAAATACCTTCGGGGTAATAAAAGTAATTAAAATCAATTTCGAGAACTTTCATACTAATCTCCTGTTTATTTCTTATAATCTTCAACCATCTTCGCAACAAGTCTTGCGGCATCGTGCATATAGCGAAGCATAGAAGGATAAAGCTCTGTTGGAATATCTGCAAGAATATTATCACTTTCAAGGGTTATGTAGCCTTTGTAATCAATATCTGCAAGAGCCTTTGCAATTTCTTTCCAATCCAAATCAAGCGTAAAGGGCGGGAAATGCCAATCATCAAAGGTATCATTATCGTGAACATGTAAGCACCCTACCCTATCGCCACCAAGACCACGGAGAACCTCTTGAGGCGTTGAGCCAACAAGTGCACAATGACCAATATCAACACAACAAGTAAAATGCTCTTTTGGAAGAGCATCATAAAACTCCGCAAATTCAGGGGCAAGACTGCAAACATTGGGTGTTTGCTTATTTGTTACAGGGTCTTTTTTGCCAAACATGTTTTCAAGAGCAATTTTAACCCCCGCTTCCTTTGCAACAGGAAGAAGTTCCATATACATCGCCATATTTTTTTCGAATTTGTTTTCCTTGAAAAACACAGGATGAACAACAATATTTTCAACCCCAAGCAAACCCGCAATTTCAATGGAGCGTTTCACCTTGGGCATCATATTTTTGTTATATTCATCGTCACCATCTCTCATTGTGGGGAAAGGTGCATGTGCCTGACAGAAAGGTTTGTCGTAACTGTCTGCAATAGCTTTAAGCTCTTTTGCAATATCTTTATAAGAATCAGAATTTAACGGACAGTCATCGTGCTTCATATGAAACATCGAAAAGTCAATAGCATCGAACCCTGCCTCACACACCATTCTCACTGCTTCATAATCATTCAAACGAGCAGAAACATATTCTGTCTGACTTGCTATTTTCATAATAACCTCTCCTTAACCTACTAACCACTTATATTTTTCCACGCTATATAACGGAACGAATGGTACCATAATCGGAACAGATTTTACATATTTCTGATATTCGGGGTCGTTGCCGTAGTTTTTGTTCTGACGAATTTCAAGACGACGAGCACCGCTGAACATAACAAAGATAATGCCAATATAACCAATTGCAACCAAAATCCACTGCCAGCCTGAAACTGCACCGATACCTGAAAGAAGAACACCTGTCCAGAAAATCATTTCGCCAAGGTAATTGGGGCAACGCACAAGGCGGTAAAGTCCTGTATCAACAAAACGGCGGGGAGTAACCTTTTTAGCATTGTTTTTCTGAATATCTGCAACTGATTCAAGAACAAGACCAAGTACCATAACTGCAGCACCTATGTAAACAAGAATATTATCATTAACATTATTGTACAAACGATAGAAAACACCTGAAACCTGAGTTACATAAAGCAAAGCACAAGTAACCCATATAGCGATTTTAACACCGAAAGGAACAGATTTACCATCCTTAATTTCGCCTTTCATATTCTTCTTATAAGAGCTACCGCCAAATTCACGAATTGCAAGATAACCACCCAAACGACAACCGTAAATTATAAATAACACACAACAAATAATTGTACCGATGGTTAACTGCTTTCCATAAAGAAGCAACATCAGAATACCTTCACCTGCAATAGAAAAGCCATAACCAAGTGAAATAAACCAAACATAATTTTTAAATCCGATAGAACTGATAACCATTGCCGCTACAAAAAGCCACAAAAGTTCAATTGTAAAAACCATAATATAAAACTCCTTTTATTTAATTTTGCCGTAAAGGCATTTTGTTGCCTCTTTTTCAATTACAAGACCACAATAATTACACATAATGCATTTTGATTTTTCCTGACCATCTTTTAATTTTTTGACTATATTAGGCTCACAAATAAATGGTCTGCACATTGAAATAAAATCAGCTTTTTGGGATGTAAGAATGTCGGTCATATCATTAACATTATAAATTCCGCCAACGGCAATAACAGGTACAGAAACATTCTTTTTTATTATTGCTGCATTGGCAACATTAAATTTCTCCAAAGGTGCAGGTTGTTTTATTAGCGGATTAACAAGTTTTGCAGAACACAAAGCAACTTTATTGAGTAACATAGGAAATGATGCACAAGGTTCTCTATATTTAAAAACCGCATCCATAGGCAAAACCTTACTGCGCATGGTACTCATTCCATCCTGAACAGTACCGCAGGATACTTCAATTGCATCGCACCCTGCCACTTCAAGCCGTTTACATATTTCAACAGATGAAGTTATATCCATACCATTTCTGCGGTTATCTTCTGCACTTATTTTAATCCATACAGGAATGTTTGTTTTTTCTTTAATTCCCTTTATGATAAGTTCAACAATTCTGCATCTATTTTCAATACTTCCACCCCATTGGTCAGTTCTTCTGTTACCATATGGTGAAAGAAAATCATGAAGCAGATAACCGTGAGCACAATGAACCTGAACCGCATCAAAACCTGCTATTTCGGCTCTCACAGCTGCCGAAATAAAATCATCAATAATTGAATAAATTTCCTCTTCGGTAAGTTCTTTTGCTTTATCAGGATAAAAAGCGTGAAACACATTTGAAGGTGCTACCTTTTGCACACCGATTGCTTTTGATGAGGTTTGCCTTCCGCAATGGGCAATTTGCAACACAACAGGAGTTGAATGTTTATGTATGCCTTCTGTAAATTCTTTATATTTATCAATAACAGCATCATCAAAAATTTTCATCATACGCGGATATGGTGAAACACCATTTTTGCTAACAGCAGCATAGCCTGTTATAATGCAACCAACATCATTCTTTGCCATAAACACATATTTTTGAATTAGCTTATCAGTAGGTGCACCATTTTCATCTGCCAAGCCATCATGAGTTGCACTACGGATTATCCTGTTTTTCACTTTAAGTCCGGATATTGTTGTTTCCTTAAAAAGCATAACTTTAAAATCCTTAATTTATTTTATTTATATATTATCACACTGGATTTAATATATCAATAAAATAATATTATGTATAGGAAAGGCCAATTTTCTTTTTGTTCTTTCAAAAAAATATATAGTAAAACCACAAAATCCTCTTATAAGTATCAAAAAAACACTTGACAATAGGAATTGATAATATTATAATTTAATAGCTATGCCGGTGTGGCGGAATAGGCAGACGCAAGGGACTTAAAATCCCTCGGTGGCAACATCGTACCGGTTCAAGTCCGGTCACCGGCACCAAATATAGAGAAATCACTTTTTGTGGTTTCTCTATATTTTTTTGTTTTCGATAAAGCAGGGCTTGAAGCGGTCTCGGCGAAGCCGAACATAATCGGGTGTTCGCGTAGCGAATGACGGGCAGAGCCCGTCAAGTCCGGTCACCGGCACCAAATATAGAGAAATCACTTTTTGTGGTTTCTCTATATTTTTTTGTTTTCGATAAAGTAGGGCTTGAATCGGTCTCGGCGAAGCCGAACATAATTCCGAATTCCGCATTCCGAACTCCGAATTTAATAAAAAACACGGCAGAATTTCTGCCGTGTTTTTTATTAAATTATTCCAAAATTTTCGATAACATAGTCCATATCCTTATCGCCACGACCTGAAAGGTTAATAAGAATTGAACCGTGGTCCATTTCCTTTGCCATTTTCATAGCGTATGCAACTGCATGGGAGCTTTCAATAGCAGGAATGATACCCTCAAGACGAGAGAGCTTATAAAAAGCGTCAATTGTTTCCTCGTCATCAACAACATCATACTTAACTCTGCCGATTTCCTGTAAGAAAGCGTGCTCGGGACCTGAGGATGGATAATCAAGACCACTTGCAACTGAATAAACAGGAGCCGGCTCACCGTTTTCGTCCTTAAGCATAATGCTGTTAAAGCCGTGCATTATACCCTCTGTACCATATTTAAGGCTTGCTGCGTGGTCGCCAAGCTTAGGACCTCTGCCGAGAGGCTCAACACCATAAATATCAACGGGGTCATTAAGGAAGCCTGCGAAAAGACCTGCTGCATTTGAGCCACCACCAACGCAAGCAACAATTGAATCGGGCAAATGTCCTGTCATTTCAATAAACTGTTCTCTTGCTTCAATACCAACAACGCTCTGGAAATCTCTTACCATCATGGGGAAGGGATGAGGTCCAAGAACTGAACCTATGCAATAAATACAATCTTTATATTCTTTACTGTAAGCATCAAAAGCTGCGTCAACTGCTTCTTTAAGAGTCTGAAGACCGTGAGTAACCTCGATAACATTTGCACCGAGTATCTTCATTCTTGCAACATTGGGAGCCTGCTTTTTGATATCAACAGAGCCCATATAAATGTCGCATTCAAGACCGAAATATGCTGCTGCAGTTGCAAGAGCAACACCGTGCTGACCTGCGCCTGTTTCAGCGATAATTTTCTTTTTGCCCATATATTTTGCAAGAAGAGCCTCACCCATACAGTGATTAAGCTTGTGAGCACCTGAATGGTTTAAATCCTCTCTCTTTGCATAAAGCTGAACTCTGCCGAGGCTGTTTGAAAGTCTTTCAAGGTGAGTAATGGGAGTAGGTCTGCCCTGAAATTCCTTTCTGATTCTTCTGAGCTCTGCAATAAACTTTCTTGACTGACAAATGTCATAATAAGCTTCGGTAATTTCCTGCATAGGAGCTTTTAATTTATCGTCAATAAAAACTCCACCGTATTTACCGAAATAGCCTTCCTGAGTAGGATAATCCTTGTAGTAGGTATCGAAATCTACATTGTTGAAAATCATAATATTTTCTCCTTTAATCTAATACTGCAGGGCAAATATAATAACCTGCCCCATAAACTATGGGACAGGTTTAATAATCCTGCGGTACCACCCAAATTCGTGTTAAAACACGCACTCAACTGTGTACTGACATACACATAGCTCTATAACGGTTGCTTGCCGTCTCCCCTACTTAATTCAGTTCGCCCTCAGAAGTCCATTCAATAGAAATTCCCCTATCGGCATTCCACCGCCGCCGACTCTCTTTAAGGTTCTATGACCATTTACTACTCTTCGTCACAGGTTTAATTTATGTTGAAAGTTTATCACTAACAACTTAAAATGTCAACTATTTTTTTGAATTACCAAATATTAGTGATACTTGGGTAAGAAATCGCCGTGAGCAGCAATAAGGTCATCAACCATTTTCTTGATTGTGTCAATATCAAGCTCGCTAGCAGTATGAGGATCAAGCATAGCTGCCTGATAAATATGCTCAAGCTTTCTTGTTCTTGCAGCTTCAATTGTGAGGAGCTGAACATTGATATTAGTCATATTCATTGCAGCGCACTGAACAGGAAGTGCACCAACATATGTACCATGAACACCTTTACCGTCAACAAGGCAAGGAACCTCAACGCATGCATCAGCAGGAAGGTTTGTAATAAAGCCTTTGTTTATAACATTACCACCGATTTTATAGGGTGTGTCAGTTACAACAGATTCCATAATATGAGAAGCGTATTCATTAGAGCGCTTGTGCTCCTTCACGCCGTTTTCAAGCAATTCTGCATATTCCTTTTTCCAGCCTGCAATCTGATTAACGCAACGGCGAGGATATTCATCAAGAGGAATATTATATTTTTCGATAAGCTCAGGGTATTTACTCTTGATATAGAACATATTGTACTCTGCATTATGTTCGCTTGACTCTGTGCAATAGTAGCCAAAGTTTTTAATATAATCAAGACGAACCTTGTTGCTGAAATCAGGGTCATCAAGCTTAGCCTGAATCCTACTCTTGATTTCAGGATAAAGGTCGTTGCCGTCCTTATCAGCAATTTCAAGAAGCCAACCCATGTGGTTAATACCTGCAATAAGCTCTCTTCTACCTTCAAGCTTATCCTCCATACCCAAATCTCTGAAAAGGTCGCTGCTACAGGTCTGAACACTATGGCAAAGACCTACTGTATTAACGCCTGTATATCTCTGCATATAGCCTGAAAGCATTGCCATTGGGTTTGTATAGTTAAGGAAAAGTGCATCAGGACAAACCTCTTCCATATCCTTTGCAAAATCGTCCATAACAGGAATTGTACGAAGGGCTCTCATAATACCACCGATACCGAGAGTATCAGCAATAGTCTGACGAAGGCCATATTTCTTAGGCACCTCAAAGTCAATTATTGTGCAGGGGTCATAAAGACCAACCTGAATTGCATTAACAACAAAGTTTGCCCCACGAAGAGCATCCTTACGGTTTTCAACACCGAGGTAGCATTCAACCTTGCCGAAGCCCCCCATTGTTTTCTGCATCGCTTCAATAATTGTTTTACTTTCGTTAAGGCGCTCGCCATCAATATCATAAAGAGCGAAAACACTGTCACGAAGAACCTCGGAGCACATACAGTCGCCGATAACATTTCTTGCGAAAACTGTACTACCTGCACCCATAAATGTAATTTTCATATTTACAACCCCTTTTTATAAGGCAATTTTTTTATATAACAAAGCCACCATTTACAGAAAGAATCTGTCCGGTAATAAATTTTGCTTTCTCGCTTGCAAGGAAGCTGACTGCGTCAGCAACATCTTCAGGCGTACCTAAAGAATTCAAGGGAGTTTCATCCTTTAAAAATTCTTTATCATTTTCAGAAAACGAGTTCATCATATCGGTCAATACAACTCCGGGAGAAACTGCATTCACACGTACTCCTGAAAGGCCGACCTCTTTTGCAAGGGCCTTAGTCATACCGATAAGCCCAGCCTTAGCAGTTGAATAATGAACCTCCATAGAAGCCCCTACCTCGCCCCACATTGAAGCAATATTTATGATTACACCATCTTTCTCGCTAATCATACTTTTGAGAGCCTCTCTTGAGCAATAAAAAGCACTCGAAAGGTTAGTGTTAATCATTCTCTGCCACATTTCATCGGTAATATCGGTAAAAAGCGCTTGCTCAGCAATTCCTGCATTATTAACAAGAATATTCACACTACCAAGCTTCTGAGCAACCTCAGAAAACATTTCCTTCACTGCATTGGCGTTAGAAACATCACACTTGAAGATTTCAACCTCAGCAAGCTCAGAAAGCTCAGCCTTTAAAGACAGAGCCTCGTTTTCTGAATTATTATAATTTACGGCAATTTTAAATCCGTCATTTGCAAGAGAACGGCAAATTGCCCTACCGATTCCTCTTGCGCCCCCTGTTACAAGGGCAACCTTACTTTTCATATTCATTATAGTTATGATTTATTTGGTTGTACCTTCTGTTGTTGAAGCACCTGTTGTTGTAACATTCAAGGCTTCCTCAGTATAGCCTGAAGGTGGAACGAAAAGACCCTCGGTAACATTTGTTGAAATAACATCATAGTAAAGAATCGAGCCATCCTTTGCCTCTGTCTGAACAAGAGTTTTACCGTTAAAGTAATCACGGGTACCATCATCGTATTCAACAACCTTATATTTTACGCCATACATTTTCTCGGTATAGGTATCAACCTCTTTTTTGTTTGCATAGAGGTTGAAAACATCACCTGTAAGAAGCGCGTCGAACTCACCTGTTTCTGAGGATTCCTCCTGTACCAAGTCCTTGGAAATCTTTGCATAGGTTTTGGTTTCAGGGAAAACAATATAAACATTTTGTGAGCCCATGATCAAGCAAAGCTCCTGACCGTCATAGCTGCTTCTGAAGGTAAAGCGACTGCCATCTCTTGCCATTTTATAGGGATGAACTGTACCATCAGCACCAACAACTCTGCCTTCAATAAGATATTTACTTGAATTAAGAACTGCAAAATCGTCCTGAACCTCGACATTTTCCTTCGAAGGTGTGGTTGTAACTCTATCTGGTGCAGGCTCCTTTGAAGCTGTTGTTTCTTTATTCGTAACTTTATTTGTTTCTTTGTCCTTATCTTTATTTGCTTTGGTTTCGTCCTTGCTACCAAAGAAATCCTTACCCTGCTGAACCTCTTCAGGTGAAAGAGTAACCTTCTCAGTTTCAACAACCTTACCCTTTTCGTTTGTTACCTCAACAATTGTAACAACGGGAACGGACTCAGTAGTAATATAATGGACAACTGTTTCAATCTGAGTACTACCCTCTTCATCGGTAACAACAACAGACTCAATAGATGTTTGTGTGTTATTCTCCTCACCTGATAAGCTGATTTCAAATTCGCATCCGCTAAAAGCGATTAAAATCACTACAAGCAAGGCAATAATTGTAATAATCGGGGTTTTATTCATATGTCCTCCAAAATGATATATTCTTCTCTTAATATATCACAAGCTATTTTTAAAAACAAGAATATCATAAAGAACATAAACATTGTTTACAAATTCTTTATTTTTTAGCGATATTCTTCTTGTTTCTCTTATCCTCTTTTACAAGAGAGCGAAGATATTCAAAGGTATATTCCTCGCCGTGCTCCTTTAACATAACAAGCAGGCTCTCAAGCAAATCCGAGGTTTCGGGATGAATCACTCTTCTGTGCTTTGCTTTCATAAAATAATCAAGTGGTGAATCATCTGTGTATTTATCACCATTATATATTTTCCCTGCAGCAACTCTGTCGCAAAACATTTCTGCAACATAGCGTACGGGCATTTTCACAGGCTCAATTCGCTTTGTTACAGGACTATAATCAGTCCAATATTCAAAATGGTGACGATTTCTACCCTTGTGATGAATCCATGCAAGAGAATAGCCATTCTCTGCCCTTTCTCCCTCGTTAGGACTACGCTGACCCGTATAATACTTTATACCGGGAAGAAACTCTGTGGGAGAATATTTTGACAAATCATGTCTGAGCCCCTGCCACAAAACACCTGCTTTTTTACAATGCTTTATAACAAGGTGGCGATGCTTGGTTATAGTCACAAAATGACCAATAAGGTTTTTCATAATCCACCTAGAACACTTAAATTATTTGCTGATTTTATAAACATAAAGATGCTCGCAAGCAACATCATCAGGAGCGCAGATATCTGTTCTAAGAGCAAGCTTGCCGTCCTTACTTTCTGCTATAACCTTGCCCTCTGAGCCAAGAAGAGAAATCTTATAATTTTCGTCAAAATCAATTGCATCAAAAACAGTTTCCTTTGATGGGAATCTTTCTGTTATTGCATAGATATTGCCATCTCTCTGAGTATAGTAAACGCCGTCTGCAGATTTCTTTGAATAAACTTCACTTTCATAAATAGCTTCACCGTTTACATCCAGCCATTTACCCATACCGAGAAGGCGCTCCTCCATAAGAGGTGGAATTGTACCATCAGCATCAGGACCGATATTAAGAAGGAAGTTACCACCCTTTGAAACAAGATCGCAAAGTGTTTTAAGAAGCTCTTTAACTGTAAGGTAATTTTCACAGCCCTCTTCCTTATTAATACCGAATGAGCATCCGATTCCACGGCACTCCTCAAAGGGTCTGTCAAGCTCAACATCCTCGATGCGTCTTTCGGTACCAAGATAAACATCAATAATGCCATATTCGGTAGTAAAGTTACCACCCTTTCTGCCACGGGTTTCCTTACCCCAACGGTCATTAGGAACTATTGTATCCCTAACAGAGGATTCATTATAAAGCCACTGTAAAAACTCGGTTGAATGCCATACCGAGCTTTCATGCTCCCATTCGCCGTCTGTGAAAAGAGTAGCAGGCTGATATTTTTCAACAAGCTCCTTAAGCATGGGATGAAGATGCTCCAAGGCATATTTTTCAGGGTCTTCAAGGTAGTAAGGATGCCACCATTCATAAACAGAATGATAAACACCAAAGCGAACACCTGTACCCACCATAGCATTTTTCAGCTCCATAAGGAAGTCACGTTTAGGTGCACACTCAACGGAATTAAGACCGGGTGCATATTCGGTTTCATAGAGGCAATAGCCATCGTGGTGCTTTGAAACAAAGTTTATGTATTTCGCACCTGCTCTCTTAAAGAGGTCAGCCCATTTATTTGCATCAAAGCGATGACCTGTAAACGCATCCTTGAAATCGTAATAGGGTCTTGAATTATAATGCTTTGCATGGAACTCCTTGTATTTAGGATGAGAGGGATGCTCAGGCTTCTCCAAATTACAGGAATAACCATACCATTCTGCATAATCCTTAACAGGTGCATAGGCAGGGATACTATACAGTCCCCAATGAATAAAAATACCGAACTTTGCTTTACCAAACCATTCGGGTACCTTTCTTGAATTCAATGATTCCCAATTGTTTTCATATATCATACTTCTTACCTCTTTTCATATATTTCGACAGCAAAATGAGCCGTTGTTTCAAGACCTTCAAGGGACAGCAGCTTTTCTGCGTCCTCTCTGCTTGTTTTATAATAATACGGCGTCATTTTGAAAAGATTTTCAATGTCATCTTTTTCGATTAAATTGATTTTGTATTTAATCTCTCTTTGAGAAACCAAGCTAAAAAGCTCATCGTTTCGTTTTTCGGGCTTGTTTTTATAAGGAACCTCATAGAGATTACACTTTAATTCCCACAAATGATCTTCCAAGGGAATCGCTTTTATCAACTTGCCATCCTGCTTCAGAACTCTGCTGAACTCCTCGTAAGCAGATGGTGCAAACACGCTGAGAACACAGTCAGCAGAATTATCTGCAATGGGCAAGGAAAATGCACTTGCAACTGCAAAGCTGCAGTTCTTGACACTTTTGGCTGCATATTTCAAGGCATCCTTTGAAATATCAATACCGTATATTTCAAAATTGTTAAGACTTGAAAGCGCAGAGGTATAGTACCCCTCACCACAACCTACATCAACAATTGTTGCACTCTCGGGTAATGCTTCAATTAAAGCTTCACAAAGCTTTCTGCAAAGCTCGTTATAAAAACCCTTTTCAAGAAAATCTCTTCTTGCTTTAACCATCAGCTTATCATCGCCATGGCGCTTCAGGGATGATTGCTGAGACATTAGAAGATTTACATAGCCGTCCTTCGAAACATCAAAGCAATGGTTTGCAGGGCATTTATAGGTTCTTTCAAAAAGTGAAATTTCACTTTTACATACGGGACAAATAAAATTTGACATAATCTTAAATAAGCACAAATAGGCTACCCGAAGGTAGCCTAATTTTTAATCCTCTATTAACAATTTTTTGAGCTCGCTCATAAATGTGTTTATATCCTTGAACTGACGATAAACAGATGCAAAACGAACATAAGCAACCTCATCAATATCCTTAAGCTTATCCATAACAAGCTCGCCGATTCTTACAGAGGTAACCTCTCTATCAAGAGAGTTCTGGATTTCTGCTTCAATTTCGTCAATCGCTCTTTCAATATCACCAACTGAAACAGGACGCTTTTCACAAGCTCGCATCATACCGTTGAAAAGCTTATCACGGTCAAATACCTCACGGGATTTGCCATCCTTCTTAACAACAACAATCGGCACACTTTCAATAATTTCGTAAGTAGTAAAACGCTTTGCGCAGCTCATACACTCTCTGCGACGGCGAATTTTCTCACCCTCATCAGTAGGACGGGAGTCAATTACCTTACTTTCTTCAAAACCACAAAAGGGACATTTCATACTGTCTTCCTCCGTCAATAGAATAAGTAAAATAATTATACCAAGTCTTGTGTTACAATGCAATAGATTTCATACATTTTGTATGGTAATTTATATAGCAATAACCTTCATTTTCCATTGAATAAATATGATTTTTATTATAGTATTATTTCGGTGATAACATTGACACAAATAAAAAATTATTATAATTCTTTAGGAAGAAAAACCAAAACTGTTATAAAATGCGCTCTTGCACTTGCTTTACCTTTATTATTCATAAGCATTTTTTCAAATTACGCTCATTTCACACCATTCCAATATGAGCTTTTAATTGTTTCAGATGAACTTTCAGCAACCGCAAGGTCAATTCTTTCAACAGGACTTATCGGTGCATTTATACTCAATTATTTAGAAAAAATGGAGAGACGAGTTTAATGCCCGTCACTCCAAAATTTTATTTAATTTTAAGGCTTGAAAGAACTTCAACAACTTCGTCTTGTGATTCGTAACCGAAGAAATTTATCTGCATAGATTTATTAAGGTCAGTCTTAGATTGAATTACAAAGGTATATAGCTTATTGTCGCCGTTATGTAATTTTGTGCCTATACAATAGAACTCATCGTTTTTAACAAGCAGATAACCCGTTCCTATACCCATCGAATTTTTTATACTGTAATATGCCAAAGCCTTTGAATAAGTTTCAACAGAACAGAAAAACGGCACTTCAGGTTCTTCCATTTCAAGTATTTTTTCTTCAAGAGATAAATCATAACCGGGAGCAAAATCAGATTCATAACCCATAAGGTCTACACCCCATTTTACAAATGGTCTTGCGGGGAAAAATACATGGTTTTCAAGATATTCACTCATACCATAAACCATCAAACCTTTTTCATGTTCAATAACGTGAATATATTTATCTTTATTGATAACTAATTTTTGTGTATGGCTTTCTTCAATATTTTCTATTTTATATTTTTCGCCTACATACAATGTTGCACTATCATTTTCATAGTCTTTTTTATCAATCAAATCAACAGATACGCTTTCGCAATTCTGATTGAAAACTACTGTACTGTTATTATAAACCTCGTGGTCAGTTTTAGCAGCGTACAAAATAAAACGATACATTCCAATTACACCAAAAAGAATAACAAGAATAAGCACAAGGGCAACTGTTTCGATTATGGTTTTCTTTTTAGCTTTTTTGATTCTTTTACCTGCATTTTTAACAGCTTTTTTCATATCCTCATCAACTTCGGGCACAACGGGACATTCTCTTATTTTACGAAACTCTTCGGAACAATCTAAACAATCATTCAGATGCTCTTCAACTATTTTTACGGATTTTTCACTGCAAACATTATCCGCATACAAAGGCAATAAATCTTTAATTATTTCGCAATCAAACTTATTCATTAAAGTCACCTAACCTTTCTGAAATTTTAGCTCTGGCTCTGTGATATGTAACTCTTGCCCAGCTTTCTGTTTTACCGAAAACCTCGGCTATTACCGAGAAAGGCAACTCACCTAAGGCCTTCATATAAAACACCTCTTTATAGGGTGAGGAAAGCTCTGTTGATATTTCCAAAATTTTTCTTGCACATTCTTTATCATCAGCATTTTCAACAATGTTATCGAAAGATGCAAGAGTAGTATAATCGTCAATATTCTCCGTCTTTTTCTTGCGCTTCAAAGAAACAAACTCATTATGCGCAATTCTGCAAAGCCAAGTTTCAATCCTACATTCATTTTTGAATTTATCAATATTCTTAAAGGCTTTATAAAAGGTTTCCTGAGTTATATCCTCTGCAAGAGTTTCATCATAACAAAGAGAGAGTGCATAGTGTTTAACATACTTATAATATTTTGAAAATATAAGTTCTATATCTTCCATACCATCTCCCCTTTCACAATTTTTGAACGTTCAACTATTAAACGAGTGAGGTTGAGTTTTTGTTACAAAAAGGTTATCAAATTTTAAAAATCAATGCGTAGCATTGTATATCATCAAGGCGAACGCCTTGCATATCATCAACTTCAAAGAAGTTGTATATCATCATTGCGAAAGTTGATGCACCTTCGGTGATGAGATACGCCTTCGGCGATGATATACACACTAAAGCGTGATGATATACCATTGCTTTCGCAATGGATAAAAAAACAGACAAGCTAATGCTTGTCTGTTTTTTGGTGAGTCATCGGGGATTCGAACCCCGGACACCCTGCTTAAAAGGCAGGTGCTCTGCCTACTGAGCTAATGACTCATATATAAAACCCTGCTAACAGGGTTTTTATCATAATAATTTGAACATAATAACTGCTGCAAGACCAATTACGAAGAAAGCAATTGCAACAAATTTTGTTATTTTAGAGAGCTTTGCCTCTAATGTTCTGCCTTTATTCTTATCGAAGAATGTATCAGCACCACCGGCAATTGCACCGGAAAGTCCCTGCTGCTTGCTCTGCTGAAGCATAACAGTTACGATGATGATGATTGCTGAAACGATAAGCAAGACACCTATAAGGTAATGATACCATAAAAGCTGATCCATACTCAATTTCCTTTCATTCTGAACTATGTCTCGTTCACAACGCCCGATTATATTAACACATAGCAAATAAAAAATCAAGTCTTTTTTTAACTTTTTTAAAAAATTTTTGCTTACTATGTATTTTGCATAAAAAACCACATATTATATAGATAGCGAATAAACATTTTGTACGCGTTTGCATCGTTTTCGGGGCATTTGTGTTAAACATCGTCTTTACGATTTGCTCAAAACGATTATATTTATTCGCTCTCCCCGTTCTTCAGAACGGGGAGTTTCTTTTTATAATTTACATTAAGCTTAACTGCTCTGCAGTGTCGTCAGCACTAAGAACAGCGCCTGCTGCAGGAAGTGTTTTTGTTCTGTAGCGATGAGGCTTTGTGAATTCACCCTCTTTATACAATCTTACATCCTGCACCTTATGATACTTTTTAAGTGTCATAACATTTACGCCTGCAGTATCCTTTGCTGCTTTAGGTGAGATTGCGCCGGTGTTAACAAGAAGGTGTCTGCCTGCAGTTGAAGAAAGAACAACCTCTGTATCCTCTTCAATATACATAGCTGCAACAATGGGTGATTTATCAGAATATGCCTTGATAAGCTTTTTACGATTGGTTTTTGTTGCATAACCTGACATTGTTACCTTTGCAACCTTACCATTCTCAAAAACAAAGAGCATATAACCCTTGTAATCACTTGTTACTGCCATATAAATAGGCTTCTCGTCCTTTTCAAACTCAAGCTTTGAGGGAATGAAATCACCCAATGCGCTTGCCTTTGTATCTTCAAAATCTGAAGCCTTAGCTTTATAAACCTGACATTTATCAGTAAAGAAGAGAAGCTCTGCAGAGTTTCTGGAATTAAGGGCGCAGACCATCTCGTCCCCTTCCTTAAGCTTCTGCTCACCACCCATACGAAGTGACAAGGGAGTGATTTTTTTAAAGTAGCCATCACGGGTAAAGAAGAGATTTGCCTCGTAATCTGGAATTTCTTCAACAAATTCTTCCTCATTGTCGGTATCGTAAATAATTTCGCTCTTTCTGTCTTTACCGTATTTGTCAGAAATCTTTGTAAGCTCGTCAACAATAATCTTTTTAACCCTTGATTTACTGCTGAGGATATCTTCCATATCCTCGATGCTCTTTTTAAGGTCATCAATATCAGAGAGTCTTTTAAGAATATATTCTCTGTTCAAATGACGAAGCTTGATTTCAGCAACATATTCAGCCTGAATTTCATCAATACCGAAGCCAATCATCAAGTTGGGAACAACTTCGCTTTCCTCTTCGGTTTCACGGACAATTTTAATTGCCTTATCAATGTCAAGAAGAATCTTTTTAAGACCTAAAAGAAGGTGGAGCTTATCCTTTGCCTTTGTCAAATCAAAATAAACTCTTCTCTTAACACATTCGGTACGGAATGCAATCCACTCTTCAAGGATTTCGCCTACACCCATAACTCTCGGCACACCTGCAACAAGGATGTTGAAGTTTGCGCTGAAGGAATCCTCAAGGGATGTAAATTTATAAAGGCGCTTCATAAGCTTGTCGGGGTCTGTACCACGCTTTAAGTCAATGGTAATCTTAAGACCTGACTTATCTGTTTCGTCTCGGATATCGCTTATTTCTTTAAGTGCGCCTGCCTTTACCTTTTCAATTATTTTATCAATAATTGCTTCACAGGTGGTTGTTGCAGGAATTTCTGTAATATCAATACAGTTATTTGATTTATCATAAGAATATCTTGCACGGATTTTGATTGAGCCTCTACCTGTTGAATAAACCTCTTCAAGAGCCGCTCTGTCATAAACAATCATGCCTCCACCGATGAAATCAGGTGCCTTGAGAGTTTCGAAAATATCAAAATCAGGATTTTTAATAAGTCCGATTGTTGTTGCACAAAGCTCTCTGAGGTTAAAGGAGCAGATGTTACTTGCCATACCAACTGCGATACCACTGTTCATATTAACAAGAACACTTGGGAACGAAACAGGTAAAAGAGTGGGCTCCTTCATTGTGCTGTCGTAGTTATCAACAAACTCAACGGTGTTCTTATCAATGTCGCCGAAAAGCTCGGAGCAGATACCCTCAAGCTTTGCTTCTGTATAACGAGCAGCAGCGTAAACCATATTCTTTGAATACGCTTTACCAAAGTTACCCTTACTATCAATATAAGGGTGCAAAAGAGTTTCGTTACCCTTGGAAAGACGAACCATTGTTTCATAAATTGCTGCGTCACCATGAGGGTTAAGCTGCATTGTTCTACCAACAATGTTAGCAGACTTGATTCGTCCACCGTTAATAAGTCCCATTTTATACATAGTATAAAGGAGCTTTCTGTGAGAAGGCTTGAAGCCGTCAATCTCAGGAATCGCACGAGAGATAATAACGCTCATCGCATAGGGCATAAAGTTAGTCTCAAGAGTTTCAGTAATCTGCTGAGTAACAACCTCACCTGCACCTATAATATTCGCTTTTACCTCTTCGGTCTTCGCTGTTTCCTGAATATCTTTTTTCTTTCTTGCCATTATTATCCCCCCTTACGAAATATCTGCAAGGTCAAGATAGAGATGACCGTTTTCTGCAATAAATTCTTTTCTGTCCTGAAGATTATCGCCTAAGAGAAGCTCAAACTTCTCTGCAATCAATTCTTCAACATCATTGGGCTCAACCTTGATAAGACGACGAGTTTTGGGGTTCATAGTTGTAAGCCACATCATATCTGCATCGTTTTCACCAAGACCCTTTGAACGCTGAATTGTGTATTTTGCGTCTCCGATTTCTTCAAGAGCCATTTGCTTTTCTTTTTCTGTATATGCAAACCAGGTCTGCCCTTTTGATGTAATTTCATAAAGGGGTGACTCTGCAATAAAGACCTTACCCTCCCTAAGAAGAGTGGGCATAAGTCTGTAAATCATTGTAAGAATAAGTGTTCTGATATGGAAGCCGTCCACGTCAGCGTCGGTACAGATAATAATCTTGCTCCAACGAAGATTATCGAGGTTAAACAAGGAAAGCTCTTTATTTGATTTACTTGAAACCTCAACACCACAGCCTAAAACCTTTATAAGGTCAATGATAATATCACTTTTGAAAATTCTGTTATAGTCAAATTTTAAGCAGTTGAGGATTTTACCTCTTACGGGAATAACTGCCTGGAAGGCTGAATCACGAGCCTGCTTACAAGCGCCAAGAGCTGAATCACCCTCAACTATAAAGATTTCGCGTTCGCTTTTATCTTTACTACGACAGTCAACGAATTTTTCAACTCTGCTTGTCATATCATTAGATGAGGTAAGAGTTTTCTTAAGGTTAAGTCTTGTGCTTTCTGCTTTAACACGGGAGCGCATATTAATGAGCACCTGCTCACAAAGCTTATCTGCATCAAGCTTATTCTCAATGAAATAAATCTCAAGCTGATGCTTAATAAACTCTGTTAACGCTTCCTGAATAAACTTATTGGTAATCGCCTTCTTTGTCTGGTTCTCATAAGATGTCTGAGTAGAGAACGAGGAAATTACAAGCACTAAGCAATCTTCAATATCCTGAAAGCTGATTTTACCATCACTCTTTGTATATTTGCTATTCTGCTTAAGGTAAGCGTCAATCTGTGAAACGAATGCACTTCTTGCAGCCTTTTCGGGTGCACCACCATATTCAAGGAAGCTAGAGTTATGGTAATACTCCTTCATTTGCTTTTTGTTTGAGAAGCAAAGAGCGATATTGATCTTCACCTTATACTCGGGCTTATCCTCTCTGTCGCGACCCTTTCTTTCTGTCTGCCAGAACTGAACTGTTGTAAGACCATCGTCACCAACAAACTCGTTCACATAGTCAACGATACCATTGTCGTAGATATACTCAAAGCTTTCAAACTTTGTTTCTGTAAGCTGATTTTTAAGAATGAACTTAATTCCGGGGTTAACAACAGACTGTCTTTTGAGAGTTTCCTGAAAATATTCAAGAGGAATTGCAATATCTGTGAAAACCTTTAAGTCAGGACGCCATTTAATTCTTGTACCGGTGTCTTTTTTATCATAGGGAGTTTTCTTCATTTCCCCGTTGATTTTACCTGCCTTAAACTGAAGCTCATAGCAGAAGCCGCCCGAATGAACCTCAGCCTCCATATATTCAGACGCATACTGAGTTGCACAAAGGCCAAGACCATTAAGACCAAGAGAGTATTCATAGCTACCACCATCGTTGGTATCATATTTACCACCGGCATACAGGTCGCAGAAAACAAGCTCCCAGTTATAGCATTTCTCACGATTATTATAGTCAACAGGAATACCACGACCAAAGTCCTGAACCTCTACTGAATGGTCAAGGAAACGGGTAATCACAATTTTCTTACCGTAACCCTCACGAGCCTCGTCAATAGAGTTTGAGATAATCTCAAAAACAGAATGCTCGCAACCGTCAAGACCGTCTGAACCGAAAATAACTGCAGGGCGCTTACGCACTCGATCTGCACCCTTTAACTTTTTGATACTTTCGTTACCGTATTCTTTTGGTGACTGTGTTGATTTAGCCATCTATATCTAACCTTTCGATTCCTAAAAAATACAATTTTTGGGGATTTTACCATATATATTATACAATATATTGTGATTTAGTCAAGAATATATTTTGCCACAAAGGCTCAAAGGGAGTTTATTGGGACAATGATGAATTATCTTTTACCCATTATGGTTGTTTTTTCTTTATTCTGCGCAATTGCAACAGAAAAAATCAGTGAGCTTTCAGGCGCAGTTGTTACAGGAGGAACGGATGCAATTTCACTAGTAATAAAATTAGCAGGAGTCATATGCCTCTGGAATGGTCTGACAGCTATTGCACAAAAAAGTGGTTTGACAGCCTTAATCTGCAAGCTGTTCACACCCTTACTCAACATGGTTTTCCCTAAGCTGAAGGACAAGAAAGCAAAGGAAGCAATTGCTATGAATATAACTGCAAACTTTCTTGGACTTGGAAACGCTGCAACCCCATTAGGAATTGAAGCAATGAAAAGATTACAGAATATAAATCCAAACCCCGAAAAAGCAACCGATGAAATGGCACGCTTTGTTGTAATAAACTCTGCTGCAATTCATTTAGTACCAACAACAATTGCTCTGCTTCGCTCTGAATACGGAAGCGCTGCGCCAATGGAAATCCTCGCCCCTGCGCTGACAACCTCAATTATCGCTTTAACCATAGGAATTCTTGCAACAAATATTTTTAAAAAGGTGTTCAAATGAGCAATATAACAGATTTTATTTTACCTGCACTTGTAGTCTTGATTATTATACACGGAGCATTCAAGGGTATTAATGTTTTTGACGAATTTATAAAAGGTGCAAAAAGTGGTTTTAAAACAATAGCAGACATAACACCATCACTTATTGCACTTTTACTATGCGTCAATATGCTCAGGGCATCAGGTGGACTTGATGTCATATGCTCTTTAGTCTCCCCTCTTGCATCGCTTTTAGGCATACCAAAGGAAATAACCCCTCTCGCAATTCTTTCGCCTGTTTCAGGCAGTGGTGCATTAGGAATGTACGAGAGCATACTTAAAAGCTTCGGACCTGATAGCTACATAGGTCGTTGCGCCTCTGTTATTATGGGTTCAACAGAAACCACCTTTTATGCCATAACTCTGTACTATGGCTCAATTAATATAAAAAAAACACGACACACCCTGCCAAGTGCATTGTGTGCCGATTTCACAAGCTTTATACTCTCTCCAAAATTTGTAAAGCTGTTCTTAATAAAATAATCCCGAAAAGCGAGGGTCAAGGTGCATTGAATAAGCCTCGCCATCCTCACCAACAATTATATGGTCTGCAATAGCATAACCGATTCTTCTTAGAGTTACGCAAAGAGTTCTAGTTGAATCTATATCATGAGCAGAGGGCTCTGATGAAGACAACGGATGATTATGAGCAAGAACGGCTATCGAAGAATCTGTATCAACAAGATTTTTCATTATAATCTTCATATTGATTTCTGAAGAAACCTCATCGCCCTCAGAAATAATAGCTGTTCTTTTCAGCTTCTTTTTCCTATCAAAGCAGAACAGATACACCTTTTCGTTTTTCTCGCCCTTAAGAAGAGATATTGCAAGAGTCTTAAGGTCATCTGTGTTTTTATAAACACTTTTCTTTACAGGCTTAGCCTTTGATACTCTGTAGAAGGCTTCGCTCATTGCAGCAAGCATAACTGCTGTGTTTTCACCGACACCTTCAACTCTTTTAAGCTGCTCAATATCAGCCTTAAAAACATCCTCAAAGGAACCAAAATGATTTATAAGCCTGTGAGCAAGCTCGTTTGTATCCTCTCTTGGTATGGAATAAAATAGCATCAGCTCGAGAAGCTTATGCTCCTCAAGCTGTGAAAATCCATTTTTTATAACATTCGCTTTTACGCGTTTTCTATGTCCCGAATGAATATTCTTCTCTGCCATTCCAATCACACAAAAGAGAAATTATTATAATGCTGCAGCTGCGTTTCTGAGAGCTTCTGCCATATCGGTTTTCTCCCATTTAACATCAAGGTCAATTCTACCCATATGACCATAAGCAGCAAGTGCTCTGTACTGAGGCTTTCTGAGCTCGAGCTTTTCAATAATTGCAGCAGGACGAAGGTCAAAGTATTCATTAACAAGATCTTCAAGCTGCGCGTCAGAAATCTTACCTGTACCGAAGGTATCAACACGAACAGAAAGAGGACGAGCAACACCGATAGCATAAGCAAGCTGAAGCTCACATTTTTCTGCAAGACCTGCAGCAACGATATTTTTAGCAACATATCTTGCAGCATAAGCAGCACTTCTGTCAACCTTTGTGGGGTCCTTACCTGAGAAAGCACCACCTCCGTGACGAGAATAGCCACCGTAGGTATCAACGATAATTTTTCTACCTGTAAGACCACTATCGCCTACAGGACCACCGATAACAAAGTTACCTGTGGGATTAACATAAAGCTTTGTATTTTCATCAAGATATTTTTCAGGAATGATGGGCTTGATAACATGCTCAACAATATCCTTACGAAGAATTTCAATATCCATAGGATCATGCTGAGAGGAAACAACAACTGCCTCTACTCTTACGGGTTTATCGTTATCATCATATTCGATTGTAACCTGACTTTTACCATCGGGACGAAGATAGGAAAGAGTGCCGTTCTTTCTTACCTCTGTAAGACGGCGAGCGAGCTTGTGAGCAAGAGAAACAGGAAGAGGCATAAGCTCCTCTGTATCATTACAAGCAAAGCCGAACATCATACCCTGGTCGCCTGCACCATGGAGGTTATAAGCATCCTCCTGACCGTCCTTAAGCTCAAAGGATTTATCAACACCCATCGCAATATCTGCGGACTGCTTGTCAATTGTCTGGAAAACAGCGCAGGTGTTACCATCAAAGCCACATTCGTTATTATCAAAACCGATATCACAAACAACCTCACGAACAATTTCAGGAATATTAACCTGAGCATTAGTTGTGATTTCACCCATAACCATTACCATACCGGTAGTGCAGGTGGTTTCACAAGCAACACGGGAATATTCATCCTGAGCGAGCATCGCATCAAGGATAGCATCAGAAACCTGGTCACAAACCTTATCAGGATGACCCTCTGTTACAGATTCGGAAGTAAAGTATCTTTTAGACATAATAAGCCTCCACAAAGTGAGATATATAGTAAATACATAGAGATTAACAGGATAATATTACACTACAAAAGGCTTCTTGTCAAGTTGTGTCGAGGGGTTTAACAAAAGGTTAACAAAAAAGTGATTGCCCCTATGACAACCACTTTTTTTCTTATTTATCAAGCCCTACGCTGACGGACAGAGCATCATTTATTCTTGACATATCATTTTCGGGAAGATTCCCCATTTTTTCTTTAAGGCGTTGTTTGTCCAATGTCCTTATTTGTTCAAGCAAAACCACCGAATCCTTCGAAAGACCACACACAGCAGCATCAACGCTTATATGGGTCGGAAGCTTTGTTTTAAACTGCTGACTAGTTATAGCTGCTGCAATAACTGTCGGACTATATTTATTGCCAATGTCATTCTGAACTATAAGTACAGGGCGAACTCCACCTTGCTCCGAGCCAACCACGGGACTAAGGTCAGCATAATATATGTCCCCTCTTTTAATATTCAAGCTATCACTCTCCGAAAAGGTAAAAATATGTTACGATTATATTTTTGCCCAACGGTATTAAAAATAATCAACAAAAGGAAAATTAATTCCTCTGTTCAATAACAGTATATACAAACTTTGTCCCGAAAGTGAATAAAAAAGCTGTTACCCTAAAAGAGCAACAGCTTAAGCTTATTCTAACAATATCAATAGGCAACCAAATCTGCTGTGATACCGTATTTATTAGCTGCATCATGACCTGCTGAGCCTTCAACGCAGTAAATAACCATACCCTCAGGATGCTCACCACTGAACGCGCCCTGACCTACAACAGTAACGCTTTCGGGAATATCAACCTCTTTGAGCTTAGTACAGTTACGGAAGCAATAATCACCGATTTCCTCTGTACCGAAATCAATAACAATCTTCTCTAAGGATGTACAGCTGTCAAAAGCCATATTACCAATTCTTTTCGCTGCAGGAAGATTAATTGATTTCAGGCTGACACAATTTTGAAAAGCGTTGTTACCAACATTAATTGTTGAGGGTGCACCCTTAAATGTAACTGATGTTAAGTTTTTGCAATCCTTGAAAGCGTTATTGCCTATGCTCGTTACGCTTTCAGGAATAACAACACCTTTTAAGCTTTGCTTTTCAAAGCATTTGCTACCGATTCCGGTTACAATATAGCCGCCGATTTTCTCAGGAATCCAAACAACAGCATCGTCTCCAAGGTATTTATTAATAGTTACGCTACCTGTATTTTTGTCGATGGTGTATTTATATTCGGACATCTGAGGCTCCTCCTCGTCATCCAAAGCACTATTTGTGGACTGAGGAGCTACATTAGTTTCAGAATAAACTATGTAAACAATTGTTGTCTGAATAACAGGAGCAGCTGTTGTATCAGTTGTTGTGTCACTGGGGTCTGTTGTATCAGTTGCAGTTGCAAGCTCGCTTGCCATCTGCTCAAGGTCAACCCATGATTCTGTAACAGCAGTTGTTGAGGGAGCTTTTGTTGCCTGAAGGGAATAAGCAGGCTTGGTGGTTGGCGCTTTTTCTGCCATATTGTTCTTTACAAGGCTGACAACAAGCACAGTTGCAACAACAAGCAATGCAGCACAAAGAGATATAATAATTTTGGTTGTGTTCTTCATATAATAACCTCGCAAGGATTTCATTCCTAGTCATTATACAGTATAATCTTTAAAAAGTACATAGCATTTTTTAACTTAAATGTTAATTTTTTGTGTTTTCGTCATTTAAACCCGAATTATTACACAAATAACAAGCCGATATTTAATACAAAATAACGATATTGCAAAGATTTGTTGTTTTTTTTATTTTTATTTGATAAACTTAACTCAATATGAAACAAGTGAGGTTTTATTATGAAAAAATCCTGGTATAAAGAAATGGTTGTTTACCAGATCTGGCCCCGTTCATTCTGCGACAGCAACGCAGACGGTATCGGTGACCTTGAGGGTATCTATTCAAAGCTTGATTACATCAAAAGCATTGGCGTAGATGCTATCTGGTTCTCCCCTCTCTTCAAATCCCCTAACGCTGACTACGGCTACGATATCGCAGACTACAGAGATATCAACCCCGAATATGGCGATATGGACACCTTCAAAAAGGTTCTCGCAGGCTGTCACGAGCGTGGAATAAGAGTATTTATGGACCTTGTTGTTAACCACACATCAACAGAGCATATGTGGTTCAAGGAGGCTTGCAAGAGCGTTGATAACCCCTACCACGATTACTACATCTGGCGCAAGGGTAAAGGCAAAAACGGAAAGAAACCACCTAACAACTGGCTCTCAACCTTTGAGGGTGGCGCTTGGGAATATGTTGAGTCTGTTGACGAATACTATCTCCATGTTTTCACAAAGGGTCAGCCTGACTTGAATATGGATAACCCCAAGGTTCGCCAAGAGGTTAAGGATATTATGAAGTTCTGGCTTGACATGGGTGTTGACGGCTTCCGCGAGGACGTTATTACGTACATCTCTAAGAGAGAAGGTCTTCCCAACGCTATCCCGATCCCTGTTGCTGCAGGTATGGAGCATTACAACTGTGGTCCTCACCTTTATGAATATCTTAAGGAATTCCACGATGAGGTTCTTTCAAAATATGATTGCTTCACAGTTGGTGAAGGTCCCCTTATCACTCCCGAAAAGGTTCTTCGCTTTGTTACAGAGGATGACACTCAGGTTCTTAAAACAATGTTCAGCTTCGACCACCTTGAAGCAGACTGCTTTATGACTGACTGGATCAAAACTCCCTTCAACCTCAAGAAGATGAAAAAGTGCTACCAGAAATGGTATGACGCTATGGAAGGCAAGGGCTGGCATACACTTTACCTTGAAAACCATGACCACCCCCGTATTGTTGACCGTTACGGCAGCCTTAAATACAGAGTTGAAAGTGCAAAAATGCTTGCAACAATGTGTTACCTTCAGAGAGGTACTGTTTTCATTTATCAGGGTCAGGAAATCGGTATGACTAACATTGAGCTCAAGTCACTTGACGAGTTCAAGGATATGATTACCTTTAACAACAAAAAACTGTGCGACAAGCTCCATGTAAAAGAGGAAACCTTCGTAAAGCTTGCAAACAAAGGCTCTCGCGAAAACTCCCGTACACCTGTTCAATGGAACGATGGTCCTTACGCAGGCTTCTCAACAGTTGAGCCTTGGTTCAACCTTAACCCCAACTACAAGGAAATCAACGTTGCAGCTTCAGAAGCAGATGAAAACTCCATTCTTAACTACTATCGTAAGCTTCTCAAATTCCGTAAGGAAAACGAGGTTGCTATTTACGGTGATTTCAAGCAATATTACAAAAACAGCAAAGATCTTTTTGTATATGAAAGAAACCTTGATGGTGTTAAGCTTCTTGTTGTTGCTTCATTCACAGAAAAGGCTGTTGATTTTAAAGCACCCGACGGAATTGATCTTTCAAAGGGTGAGCTTGTTCTTGCAAACTATGATGATGCAACACTTAAAGGAAATGGTTTTGCTACAAAGCCCTATGAAACAAGAGTTTATTTGTTTAAATAACAATCAACAAAAAATCGTATTCGGAAAAACCGAATACGATTTTTATTTTAGTTCAATTTTGAAATATCAAGCTTTTCGTATTTTTCGATAAAGGCTTTGAAGAATTGGAGCATTTTTTCTACTCCACCCTCTTTATTGCTTTCGCAATTGAGAACGAGAAGAGGCTCATGAACACTCATTCTTAAAAGCTGCCAACCGTCGCCTAATTCGGAATTAAAATTAACTCTCACGCCCTCGTAGTTTACGGGAGCAACAGTTATACCATCTGTGTTTTCGCAAAGCTTTTTAAAATCTTCAATAACAGAAAGTCCGTAATCTCTGAAATCGTCTAATTTAATTGTAAATCTTACTTCTTTTTCTTCAACAGGGGTTTCGAGATTTTCAATAAGGCTTTCAATTGACTTGCCCTCTTTATTAAGTCTTGCAAGCTCAATGATAATTTTTGTTATAAGATATGCACCATCATCAAGATAATAATTCTCTTTAAATGCAGCATGACCTGAGGTTTCAATGGCAAGGGGTGCATTTTTATTTTCTTCATTTTCAAGGCGCATTGCCTCGTCAATTACATTCTTATAACCTCTTTTAAATCTGTGATGAACACCACCCAAGTCTTTTTCAACAAACCTTGCAAGTCCGTCACTTGTTACGGAGTCAGTAACGATAATGCCACCTTTGTTATCCTTAAGAGCGATGTATGAAGCAAGGGCGACAAGCTTGTTTCTGTTGATTTCCTGAGCGTTTCTGTCAACACAAGCAGCTCTGTCGCAGTCTGTATCAAAGATAACACCGAAATCTGCGCCACTCTTAGCAACTGCTTCGGAAATAGATTTCATAGCCTCTTTATTTTCAGGATTCGGAATGTGATTGGGGAATCTTCCGTCAGGCTCAAGATAACGGCTACCATTAATATCTGCGCCTAATCGTGCAAGCACCTTTTCTGCATAGAATGCGCCCACTCCATTACCTGCATCAACAACGATATGAAGATTTTCCAAGGGTCTGTCGTAATTCTCTGCATTAACACCCTTTTTAATCATTTCCTTCAAATCGTCACAATATTTTTTCATATTGTCAAGCTTTGCGATATTGAGCTTGACATTTTTTATTTCATAAGGATTTTCCTGAGCAAATTGAAGAATTTCTTTGATATCATTACCTGAAAAGCCACCCTCTTTGGTAAAGAACTTAAGACCGTTCATTTCCATCGGCAAATGACTTGCAGTAATCTCAACTGCTGCATCAACTCCGAAATTAACAACTGACATAAACATTGAGGGAGTTGAAGAAAGTCCACAGTCATACACCTTAACACCTAAAGAAGCAAGGGTTCTTGTAACAGTTCTTGAAATATGCTCAGAGGAAACTCTTGAATCATAGCCCACAGTAACAGAAAGCTTTTCCTTACCCAGCTTATTTTTCAAAAACTCAACAAGAGATGCAGTAATGCTCATAAGACGGGCATCGGTCAAATCAATTGCTTTGCCGTCCTTTTCAATAGAGGTACCTCTTATATCTGTACCACTTTTCAAATACATTAAATTATCCATTGTATTCTCTCCTGATTACATAATATGCTCTCTGAGTATCTTCCTTTGGCTGACCACAGCTGAACTCTCTGTAGCGCTTGACAACCTTAAAGCCTGCACTTTCTACAGCATATGTTATCTCTTCATCGCTAAAGGCAATTTCCTTGAAGCTCTCTGTAAATCTGTCATAGCTGCCATCTTCGTTTTTAACAAAGAAATCAAGGTTAATTCCGACGGTTACGCCGTCGGGATAAAGGCTGTTCTGCCACACGCAATACACATTTTTTTCATCATAGATAAAAGTATTGTTACCTAAAATTTCTTGATGCTTGTAAATAGTATTGACATCAAAAATCATTATTCCACCGTCATCAATGAAATTTTTGAGAACCTGGAAGGTTTTTCGCATTTCATCAGCATTGGGTAAGTGATTAATACTGTCAAGGGAGCAGACAACCGCTCTCACTGTGCCATAAAGGTCACTTTCCTGCATTTTCTGACAAAGAAAAAGTATGTTTTCTCCTTCTTCCATTGCTTTATCACGGGCCTCCATAAGCATATCAGGAGAAGCGTCCGTACCGATAACCTCAAAGCCCATTTTTGAAAATTCAACGGAAAGTGAGCCCGTGCCACAGGCAAGGTCAAGAAGAAGCCCATCCTTTATATCGAAATCTGCAAGAATACTCGCGATATATTCTGCTCGTTTTTTATAATCTACATTCTGTGTCAATTCGTCATAAACAGATGCGAAGCTTGTATAAGACATTTAATCACCTCATAATTTATTCTATTTTAGCATAATCACCGTAATATGTAAATAACACCACTTATGTTGATTTGTTAAAAAAGTAGTCGGTAAATTTATAAGTATTGTACACTTTAAAATGTACTAATAATATGTTAATATCACTATATGGAAATATGATAGGAGGAAAACCTATGAAAAAAATATTTGCTTCTATTCTTGCGATTATTATAATCGCCGTTGGTGTTCTCCCCTGCTTTGCAGCTGACGGCAGCTGCACCTGTGGTCAGACACCGATAGTTTATGTTGCTGCTCTCGGTAGTGGTTCAGTATACCTTGATGAAGGCACAGAAAATCAGAGAACTCTCTTCCGTCCTGAAATAGGTGATATTCTCGGAGATTTCGTTCCTCTTCTTTCTGCTGCAGGCAACCTTATCAGCACAAAGAATTACGACGAATTCGGGGATACTCTCATTTCTTGCGTCAACAGTGCATTCGGTATGCTTGCTATGGATGAAAACGGAAACTCTCAGCCAAGAGTTACAACCGAGGAATTCCATCCTGATACAGCCGACCACGGCATTGATTACAGCTATTATTTCGGTTATGATTTCCGAGTTGACCCAATTGAAAACGCAAAGCTTCTTCATCAGTACATTGAAGAGGTTAAGGAAATCACCGGGCATGATACAGTTCGTTGCAGAGCCTCAAGCATGGGTGGCGTAACCTTTATGGCATACTTAAGGCTTTATGGCTCCAAGGATATTGAAACTATAATTTTCCAGAACTGCCCCTTACAGGGAACTGCAGTCGCAGGTGAGCTTTACAACGGCTTGGTTGAAATCAACAAGGATGCCCTTTTAAGATATGCTGAGCACGCCCTTCCCTCAATGGACAGCGATTTCTTCGGAGCATTTCTTTACGCGCTTCTTGAGATGCTTGATGCAGGAGGAGTTTTAGAGGGACTTGTAGGAGTTGCAGATAACCTTGTTGTAAACCTTAAGGACAAGGTTTTTGATGAAGCTCTCATCCCCATTTTCGGCACAATGCCAGGTATATGGAGCTTTGTTCCCCATGAATACTACGAAACTGCAAAGGATTTTATGGGCATCAATGATGGCAACCATCAGGCACTTGTTGAAAGACTTGACTATTATCACTACGAGGTTCAGCAGAGTGCTGAGGAGCTTCTTAATCAGGCTAAGACTGACGGCACAAATGTCTATATTGTTGCAGGCTATAATATGCAGAGAACACCCCTTGTAAGCGCTTACAAAAACACCTCTGACGGTACTGTTGATACAAAATATGCTTCACTTGGTGCAACCTGTGCCGACATTGGCGAGCAGCTTCCCAAGGATTATAAGCAGGCAGCACATCAGGGCACATGGTACATTTCCCCCGACAGAATGATTGACGCATCCACCTGTATTCTCCCTGAAAACACTTGGTTCGTTAAAGATATGCTTCACTCAACGACCCACGACGGTCACGATGAATTCTATCGAATTCTCCACGAAAGTGAAGACCAGCTTACTGTTTTCGATATGGAGGAATATCCTCAGTTTATGCAGAACGATACAGTTAATCAGACCTTCCACGAGGTTCTTCCCTTAAGAGGCTCAAATCTTGAAAATGTTGCTGCACAGGCTTTCCAAATGCCAAGCTTTATGAGCTTCATGAAGCTTTTCACAACATTCTTCGAAGAATTTTATCATTGGCTTGTAGGTTAAAAAACACTTAACCCCTTGATAACCGATTGGTTATCAAGGGGTTATTTATGATTTGTTTCATTGGCGAAGAGTTACTGCGCCTCACCGGTTCCTGAGAAATAATCAGGATACTGCTCCATAACCATTGTTTTAACAATGTTGAATACCATTACACCCTCAGCTGCAGTACAATTGTAATGGTCACCAATAAGCTGACCATTGGTATAGCTGATTTTTCTTTCGGGAGCTAAGCCGATGTGATAAACCTTTTTTAGATTATCTACACTCTTTTCGTAAGGAGGCTTATTACCAAGAATACCACTACCCTTGAATTCAAGGACATAGTTTGTACCTGAATCAGGCTTTGAATAAATCGCTACAAGTGACGCAGGGTCAAGGTTATATTTATCTGCAATAAGCTTAATAAACTCATTGTTGGCGTCATCTGTAAGGAAATTGTCGCCATTTTTATCAGGAATAACAACTCCCCCACCTATCTCAACACCTGTAACTGCCTTCAGCGCAAGAACTGCATCCTCAATAGTTATAATCCCATCCGAATTCATATCACCATATAGAAGATACTCATCAGTCAAATTTTCAAGACCTGCAGAAATACGGAGTATCAAGCGGGCATCCATTGTTGAAACTCTGCCGTCAAGATCCATATCGCCCATAAGAATTGCAGGCTCTTCTGTTTCGCCTGTCTCCCCATCCTCTGCGTATGCAATTATTGAAAAAGAGCTTAGCAAAAGCGCAATACAAAGAAGAAAAGAAGACAATTTATACATCTTTTTCATTTTAAATTTCCTTGATTTTATTGTTTAAAGAATTCTGCAAACGCTCTGTATGCCATATAAACATCAAGCTTTGAAACCACTTCATAAGGAGCATGCATTGAAAGAACAGGAACACCAAGGTCAACAACATCTACATCAAGCTTTGCGATGTATTTTGCAACAGTACCGCCACCACCTGCGTCAACCTTACCAAGCTCACCAATCTGCCATACGACATTAGCTTTATCAAGCATTCTTCTGATTTTGCCCATATATTCTGCAGAGGCATCGCTTGTGCCTGATTTACCTCTTGCGCCTGTATATTTTGTTATAACAACACCTCTGTTAAGGAATGAGGTGTTATTTTTTTCAAAAACAGAATTGAAGGTGGGGTCGAAAGCTGAATTAACATCTGCAGAGAGACATTCGCTCTTTGAAAGCACCTGATATGCTTCAAGTCCGTTTGCCTTTGCAAGATATGCGATGAAATATTCAAGATAAGAGGACTGAAGACCTGTGTTACCATCGGAGCCTGTTTCCTCTTTATCTGTAAGAACTGTAATTGCAGTATAATCAGGATTTTCAATGTTGAAAATCGCCTGTTCTGCAGGGTATGCACAAACTCTGTCATCATGGCCGTAGGAACCGATAAGACCTCTGTCGAAGCCGATGTCATCTGCCTTGAATGCAGGTACAACCTCAAGCTCGGCGCTTAAGAAATCGCTTTCAATGATACCGTATTTTTCATTAAGGATTTTAAGAATATTAAGCTTAACAAGCTCACTACCCTCATCACTCTTAAAGGGACGGCTACCAACGATAACATTAAGCTCTTCACCCTGAATGCCCTCAGAGAGAGTGCGTTTACCCTGCTCTGCACCAAGGTGAGGAAGAATGTCAGAAATAACAAACTTGGGCTCGCCTGCTTCTTCACCGATTTTAACATTCACGGATGTTCCATCTGCCTTAACAACAACACCATGAAGAGCAAGAGGAATTGCAACCCACTGATATTTCTTTATGCCACCATAGTAATGGGTTTTAAAAAGAGCTAATTCGTCTGTTTCATAAAGAGGATTGGGCTTAAGGTCAAGACGGGGTGAATCAATGTGAGCAGCAGCAATCTTAACGCCTTCAAGAAGACTCTTTTTACCGATTACTGCAAGAATTATTGATTTACCACGGTTAACATAATAAACCTTGTCACCTGCATCATATTTCTTTAAGGGGTCAAACTCAACGAAGCCCTGTGCCTTTGCATCTGCAACAACAACCTCAACTGCCTCGCGTTCAGTTTTTGCATTATCTAAAAATGCCTTGTAGCCCTCTGCAAAAGCATCTGCCTTTTCAACCTCTGTTGCTTCAACAACATCACTTGCATGCTGAGGCTTATAAAAAAGTTCTTTTTTAAGTTCTTCTACTGTTGCCATATATATCGTCCTTTCCGATATTAATCCATATCGTAAATATTTTTATATTTTTCAGTATTTTTCATAACCATTCTGACATATCCTGCTGTATCTTCATAGGGTATATTTTCAAGAACTACACCGTCGGGTGAAACGCTTGGGTCCTCAAGCCATTCATTGACCTTTCCTCTGCCTGCGTGGTATGCCGCAAGAGCAGTTTCAACATTATCGAACTCCTCTAAAAGCATATTCAGAAAATAGGCTCCGTAATAAATTGAAACCTCAGGCTCAAACAGAGCATCATCCTCATAGCTTTCGCCTGTTTTGGTCTGCAGCCATTGGAAAGTATCAGGTGTAATCTGAGTCAATCCCATTGCACCAACAGAAGAAACTGCATTTTTATCAAAGCCACTTTCAGTTTTAATAACTGCATACAGAAGAGCCTTATCTATCTCCAGCTCCTCTGCATTTTCTTCTACAAGCTCCATATACTGTCTCGGGTAAGCTGTCTGTACACACAGCTTAACTGTATTAACTACTATTATAATCAAAATCGCTGCCAATATCAATAGCAGTGAGACCAGTTTAAATTTGTTTACATTTCGGTTTTCGCTCAATCAAAAAGCTCCCTTTCAAGCCGTACAAACTGTTCTTCTACATCGTAAGGTGGATAATTATTAAACACAAAATCTGCCCTTGAAAGATAAAAATCATCTTCCTTCTGTCCGTTGATTCTTACATCTGCATCCTCTTCAGAAAGCCCATCACGCTTTATAATTCTTTCCTTTCTTATCTCAACAGGTGCATGAACAACTATTAAATAATCAGCTTTTTCTGTAAAGCCTGATTCTATTATTGCCGCAGCATCAACGATTACAACATCAAAATTCTCAAAAGCTTTTTCAGCTTCACGGAAGATAGCGTCATTAATAGCAGGATGCATTATAGCATTGAGCCTTTCAGTTCTTTCCGGTGTAGAGAAGGCTTCCTTAGCCAAAGCGCGTCTATTAAGAGCTCCGTCAGGGTCAATTATACCACAACCAAACTCCTCTTTTAACTCATTAATCAAAGCAGCATTATCTACAAGGACATTTCTTGCAACTATGTCCCCATCAATAATATATGCGCCCTTTTCTTTAAGAAGAGCAGAAACAGTTGATTTACCTGCTCCTGTCTTACCTGTCAGACCAACAAGTTTTTTCAAAGCTACACCTCAATTACATTAAAGCCTGCTGCTCTTAAAAGTCTGTTAAGAACTGCAAGATTGTCCTTATTCTCGTCGTCAGGGTATCTTACAAAGCACTGTCTTGCACCGATTTTATCAAGCTCACGAAGAGAATCAAAAAGATTATGGGAAAGGTTTTTGTAATTCGCCAACCCATATTTTATGTATGGTACTTTAAGATTTTCAACGTTATCATCGTCGAAAATCATCGCATATGTCTCATTATCAAAATCATTAACAAGCTGACAAAAAGAGTCAAATGAGCCTTTTACGAGAGTGATTTTTGCATCCGGTGAATAATGCTTGTATTTCATACCCGGTGAAGCTGCTTTTTCAGTATTCTTTAAAGGATTAAGAACTGCATCATCAACCTCAACCTCTCCCAAAACCTCTGTAAGCTCTTTGAGAGTAACATTACCCGGTCTTAAAAGCCTTGGCTTTTCTCCTGCAAGGGTAATAACAGTTGACTCAACGCCCTCTTCACACTCTCCACCATCAATTATAAAGGAAATTCTGCCCTTCAGATCCTCAAAAACATGCTCTGCCTTCGTAGGGCTCGGCTTACCCGACAAATTAGCAGACGGTGCTGCCAAGGGAAGACCACTTAATTTTATGAGTCTTCTTGCAATTTCATGGGATGGGCAACGAACTGCAACTGTATCAAGATTTCCAGTAGTGCAATAAGGCACCTTATCTGCCTTAGGAAGAATTATTGTAAGAGGACCGGGCCAGAATTTCTCTGCAAGTTTTTTCGCAGATTCAGGAACAACCTTCACCAAATCATAAATTTCGGAAAACTCAGAAATATGAACGATTAAGGGATTATCGGTAGGTCTGCCCTTTGCTTCAAAAATCCTGCTGACTGCAAGAGACGAAAAGGCATTTCCTGCAAGTCCGTAAACAGTTTCCGTAGGTATACCCACAACCTCTTCATTTTGAAGAAGCTCCACTGCTTTTTTATATTTTTCGTCACAATCCTCTATTGTTATTTTAACAAGCTCTGTATTCAAAATTTATTCCTCTTTTATTCTTCTGAAACCTTTAATTTATCTGCTGTGTCAGCAGTAATGAGTGCATCAATAATTTCATCAAGGTCGCCGTTCATTATAGCTTCAATTCTGTAAAGAGTAAGACCGATTCTATGGTCGCTTACTCGTCCCTGAGGAAAATTATATGTTCTTATTCTTTCGCTTCTGTCACCTGTTCCAACTTGAGAACGGCGTTCATCTGCAATTTCTGCATTCTGTTTTTCTCTTTCTGCATCAAGAAGTCGTGAACGGAGAATTTTCATTGCTCTTTCTCGGTTTTTATGCTGACTTCTTTCGTCCTGACATTCAACCACAGTACCAGTAGGCAAATGGGTTATACGAATGGCAGACTCGGTTTTATTAACATGCTGACCACCTGCACCGCTTGAACGGTAGGTATCAATCTGCAAATCAGTGGGGTCGATGGCAATATCAACCTCTTCTGCTTCGGGAAGAACTGCAACAGTTACAGTTGAAGTATGAATTCTTCCGCCTGATTCAGTTTCAGGCACACGCTGAACGCGATGAACACCGCTTTCAAATTTAAAACGGGAATATGCGCCCTCACCTGTAATCATAAAGCTAATTTCTTTTATACCGCCAAGACCTGTTTCGTTTATAGACAAAACCTCAGGCTTCCAGCCTCTGTTTTCTGAATACATTGAGTACATTCTGAAAAGAGAATGACCGAAAAGAGCAGCTTCTTCACCACCTGCACCTGCACGAATTTCAATAATAACATTTTTATCATCGTTAGGGTCTTTGGGTAAAAGAAGAATTTTCAACTGTTCGTTAAGTTCTTCAACCTTTTCCTTACATTCTTCAATTTCAAGTTCAAGAAGCTCTTTCAGGTCTTTATCAGGCTTCTCTGCCAGCATTTCCTTTGCGGCTTCGCCATCGCTCACCGCTTTCTTATACTCTCTGTATGTTTCAACCAAAGGAGTGAGATTTTTCAATTCTTTCATTAAAGATGCATATTTGCTCTGGTCAGAAACTGTTTCGGGCAAGCAAAGCAATTCATTCACCTTTTCAAAACGCTCTTCTACCTGCTGAAGTTTATCAATCATCTGCGTTCTCCCTTGTTACTTTTTTTATGTTCTTTTCTGCTTTTGAACGGGGAATCAGAAACTCTCTGCCACAACCGTTACAATGCAAACGGAAATCCATTCCCGAGCGCAAAACAGTAAACTCTTTTGAACCGCAGGGATGTTGCTTTTTCATTTCAAGAATATCGCCAACTCGAATATCCACCTAAACTCCCCCATTTTTTTGTTTTATTCTGAAATATTGTAACATACTTTTACATAAAATTAAAGAGTAGGTTTAAATAAAATAAAAATAAAATAAATGAATCAGGTGATAGAGAAATGACAAACTACCTTCCCGAAGGCTTTTTGATTAACACAAGAGAAAATAATTACGCACTTTCATCTTATGAGGCTTTTCTAAAAGCTTTCACAGAAAAAAAACACCTTGAAGCAAGAGCGATTTACTGCGACAGAGAGCATAATTTACATATTGATTTTGGTTTTATTCATGGCATAATCCCCAGAGAAGAATGTGCTTCAGGCATAAAAGAAGGCACAACAAGAGATATTGCAATAATCGCAAGAGTGAATAAGCCTGTCAGATTTATTATTGATGATATAAAGGCTTCAGGAGATAAAAAAATTGCATTTTTAAGCAGAAGAAAGGTTCAGGAAGAATTTCAAAGACAAATGAATACAAACATTTTCACAGGCGATATTATTACCGCAAAAATTACACATCTTGAAAATTTCGGGGCTTTTTGTGATATTGGTTGTGGTATAAATGCCCTTTTACCCATTGACAACATTTCAGTTTCAAGAATCCCCCACCCAAGTGTAAGATTTAATGTTGGTGATGATATAAAGGTAATCATTAAAAGCTTTGATGAAAACGGCAGAGCAACTCTCACCCACAAAGAGCTTTTAGGCACTTGGGAAGAAAATGCAGAAAAATTCCATATTGGCGAAACTGTAAGCGGTATTGTAAGAAGTGTTGAAAGCTATGGCATTTTCGTTGAATTAACTCCAAACCTTGCAGGTTTAGCGGAATATACACCTGCGGTTTTTGATGGTCAGCAAACAAGTGTTTATATAAAAAGCATAATCCCTGAAAAAATGAAAGTGAAGCTGATTATTGTTGATGCCTTTGATGCAGACTACCCCAAGAAAAAGCCTGAATACTTCATAAAAGAGGGGCATCTTGATTATTTCCGTTACTCCCCTTATCTTTCCGAAAAAATTATAGAAACATTCTTCTGATTTTGCTTGAAATAAGGTATTACTGTATTGTATAATTATTCCATACTACCTTAAAAGGAGTTTTATTATGCAATACAGTAATTTTGATTCTATCGGCACTAAAATATCAAAGCTTGGCTTTGGTCTTATGCGATTGCCTAAAAAAGAAGAAAACAGCGAAATTATTGACAGAGATGAAGCATTCAGACTTATTGACCTCGCAATGAAATCAGGGGTTAATTACTATGATACCGCTTATTTTTATCACGGCGGTGATTCAGAGCAATTTGTTAAAGAGGCTCTTAGCAGATACCCCCGTGAAAGCTTTTGCCTTGCAACAAAGCTTCCAAGCGGTGTTATTAAAGATAAAGAGAAAAACACCGAAGAGATTTTCAACGGTCAGCTTGAAAAATGCGGTGTTGATTATTTCGATTTTTATCTTCTTCACGCAGTTAGCGAAGATAATATGTGGGTATTTGAAGAAGATAATTCTTACGATTACCTTACAAAGCAAAAAGAACTTGGAAAAATCAAGCATTTGGGCTTTTCCTACCACGGAAATCTTGAATTTTTCTTGAAACTCATTGATAAATATAAATGGGATTTTGTTCAGCTTCAGATTAACTATTACGACTGGGAAAATCAGAATGCAAAAGCATATTACAAGGCTCTCGAAGAAAGAAACATCCCTTGTATTGTTATGGAGCCTGTTCGTGGCGGTTCTTTACATACTCTTAATGATGAAGCAAGAAAAGTTTTTGAAGAGCTTGGCGATTCTTCCGCTGCTTCCTACGCTTTAAGATATGTTGCAGAGCTTCCCAATGTTCTCGTAACGCTCAGCGGTATGAGTACCTATGAGCAGGTTGTTGATAACCTTAAAACCTTTGATGAATGTAAACCCCTTTCGGATATTGAAAAAGAAGCTATTGAAAAAGCAAATGTGCTTTTCAGAAAGAATTTTGCAGTACCTTGTACTGATTGCAAATACTGCGTTGAAACATGCCCTGCAGTAATTAACATCCCCGCTTGTTTTAAAGCATATAACGAATACAATAAAACACGAGATACTAGAGATTTTTCAAAGCATTACGACTTGATAAGCGAAGAGCAGAGAGCAAAGCATTGTCTTGACTGCAAGGCTTGTGTTGAGAAATGCCCTCAAAGAATTGATATTCCACGTCAATTGAGAAAGGTTGCCGAGCTTTCGGAATAAGGTGCATTTATGAAAAAGATTTTATTTTCAATTACCAGCATTATTCTCATAATCTGCCTTTTCTCCTCTTGTGGAGGTAACAGAATTGTTGATATTGTCAGCACCGCAGAAACAGTTTTAATCAACGGCGAAGAAGTTGATACTGTTGAGGCTTCTATGGGTGCTTTCCAAGGTAAACAAGGTAATTATATTGAATTCAGATTTGACGAAGAGCAAACCTTCAATACAGTTTTCATCAACGAAAAATCGACCTCAGTCAGACAATATAATATTTTCGCAGAGGTTGATGGTGAATTCAAGCTTATTCATACAGACAAGCTTATCATTAACGAAAACATTGCAGTTGAAGAAACTACCGCAACTGCTTTAAAAATCCAAATTGTTAACACCGAAATCGGTAATGATAATTTCATTATTCAAGGAGTTAGCGCATATAATATTGAACAAAAATAAGGTGATTTAAAATGGCAATTCAGTTCTGCAAAGAAACAAAAACTTTCAAGCTTGATACATACAGTTCAACATATATTTTCGGGGTGTTTGAAGGCAATTACCTTGTGCATTATTACTATGGTGCACCTATTCCCGACACAGATGTTGAATCCTTAAGATTAAGACCTAATTTCGCATCATTTTGTCCCGATAGCCCGACAGCAAGAGTTTTCAACTTTTCTCCTGATGTAACTCCTATGGAATATTCCACTTTCGGTGCAGGTGATTTCCGCCTTTCTGCTTTTGCTGTTAAAAACAGTGCAGGTAACAAGGTTACAGATTTAAGATATGTCAGCCACGAAATTTACAACGGCAAAAAAGCCCTTCCCGGTCTTCCCTCTCTTTATGTCGACGAAGACGGCGAAGCACAAACTCTTGAAATTCTTACTGAAGATAAAGTAACAGGTGTTAAAGCAACTCTTATTTATACTGTTTTCGAGAAAAAAGGCGCCATTACAAGAAGCGTTAAGGTTGAAAACAAAACAGACAAGCCTTTCTATATCGACACAATCCACTCTCTTTGCGTTGATTTACCCGGTTATGACTATGATATGCTCGGACTTTACGGCAGATGGGTAAAGGAAAGAGCTTTAGACAGATACCCCTTACACAGAGGTATTCAGTCCATTAAGAGTAAACGCGGTTCATCAAGCCACAATCACAATCCCTTCACCGCTCTCGTTAGCAAAAACGCTACCGAAGATTACGGTGATTGCTATGGCTTCAACCTTGTATATAGCAGTAACTTCTCTATTGATGTTGAGGTTGACGGATTTGCTTCCTCCCGTCTTGTTATGGGTATTAACCCCGAGGGCTTTAACTGGCTTCTTAACCCCGGTGAAGAATTCTATTCTCCAGAAGCGGTTATGATTTACACCAACAAGGGTATCGGTGAAATGAGCCGTATGTTCCACAGACTTTACGCTAACAATCTTGTTCGCGGTAAATGGAAAAAGGCAAAGCGCCCCCTTCTCATTAACAATTGGGAAGGAACAGGAATGGACTTTGACCACGATAAGCTTGTTTCATTTGCTCGTCACGCTAAAGATATGGGCATTGAAATGCTTGTTATGGACGATGGTTGGTTCGGCAAAAGAGATGATGACAAATCTTCTCTCGGCGACTGGTTTGTTGCTGAATACAAGCTTAAACACGGTCTTTCAGGACTTATTAAAGAAGTTAATGATTTAGGTCTTAAATTCGGTATATGGTTTGAGCCTGAAATGATTTCACCTGATTCTGAAATATACAGAGCCCATCCCGATTGGTGCTTACATACAGAGGGCAGAGATAAATCAATCGCCCGTACTCAATATGTTATTGACTTTTCAAGAAAAGATGTTCGTGACCACATCTATTCAATGATGCACAAGATTCTTTCTGAAAACAACATCGCTTACCTTAAATGGGATTTCAACAGAAATCTTACTGAAGTTTCCTGCGCAGAGCTTCCCCCTGAAAGACAAGGCGAGGTTTTCCATCGCTTTGTTCTCGGTACTTATGAAATTATGGACAGACTCACAAAAGACTTCCCTGATTTACTTTTAGAAAATTGTTCAGGCGGTGGCGGACGCTTCGACCCCGGTATGCTTTACTATTCTCCTCAAATTTGGACAAGTGACAATACCGACCCCATTGAAAGACTTACAATTCAGTTCGGCACCTCTCTTTGCTACCCAGCTTCCACAATGGGTGCTCACGTTTCTGCAAGCAGAAGAGCAAATTATGAAACTAAAAAGAATGTTGCTCTCTGGGGTTCATTCGGTTATGAGCTTGACCCCGATAAATTAACCGAAGAAGAAATTGCAGAAATCAAAGAACAGGTTAAGGAATATCACAAATATTATGATGTTATTCACTATGGCGAGCTTTACAGACTCATAACACCTTTCGAAAATGAATTCAAGGTTGCCTGGGAATTCGTAAGCGAAGATAAAAAAGAAGCTCTTGTTACAGTTGTTAATATGCGCCATCCTTATGATGATTTATTCTTCTTAAAGCTTAAAGGTCTTGATGCTGAAAAGGTTTATGAGATTGAGGACACAGGCGAACAATACAGTGGTGCTTTCCTTATGAATGCAGGTCTTAACCTTACCCACAAGCCAAATGGTGACGGTTCATCATATTTAATTCATTTAACTGAAGTATAATAAAAAGCTAACCGCACATCCAATCGGATGTGCGGTTCTTTTAACCATTATATTTTATAGGTTTTGATTCTTTCTCACATGTTGATTTAAAACTACTGCACTTTGACTGCACCTTATAATAATAGGTCTTGCCTTTTTCAAGATACTTGTTTTCGTGCACATAAACTACTTTTCCTTTTTTAGCTTTAACCCCACCAGGAGATGGACCTATACCATACCATTTTTTTGATCCCTTTTCTCTGCAATAGAAAAGGTAGCCTGTTGCAGCATCAACCGCATTACATTCAATTCTGATACCTGATTTAGTTTGCTTTACTGATGTTATTTCAGGCTCTTCCATATACCTGTGACCATTTTCTCTGTACGAGCTTTTGTAATCTCCATTTATCGCCCATACAGCATAGGTTCTTACCTCGCCATATTTAACTTTTGTATCAGTATATGCCAAAGTATCAGAAGCAGAAACAGTTTTTAATGTAACCCATTCTTCTTTTTCCGTATTATAGTATTTAAGAACATACTTTTTAGCACCTTCAACTTTAGACCAATAAATTCTCAAACCGTTCGATTTAGGCGAAATCTTTTTAATTTTGGGGGCTGAAAGATACATATGAGTAACATAGGTATAGCTACCATAACTATCACAACCATAGGGTTTAGCCTTAATCCTGTAAGTATACTCAACACCACTTTTTGCGCTATCATCAACATAAGCAGAAGAACTGTTCAAATAAAGGTTTTTTTCTAATGTTTTCCATTTACCATCAGAAGTTTTTCTTCCGATTACAAATTGTGCAGATTTAAAATCCTTATTTGTTGATTTGAGTTTAACACCTTTTGTTGTAGTGGAAACTTTTATTGAAGGTGTTGATATAACCTCATTGGATGAAGAAACATATTTTAGGGAAAGGAAACTGTTTTTATTTACATAGGCTTTATAATTATACTGTTTGTTAATAACTGCAGTTTCATCAAGATAAGCCCCTTCACTTGCAGGAACCTGTGCTAAAAGCTCATCATTTCTGTAAATAACAATCTCTTCACCAGCAACCTCCTCGGGATTCCAAGTGAATTTCGCTGTTGTTTTATCAAAACTAATTGAAACCGCATTAGCATTATCGTTGCCATAATCAATTACAAAGGATGGTCCGTCAATCATTGTGACTTTACCATCGGGAGTTGTTGCAGCAATAGCATATTCATTAACGCCAACCCTTTTATCCAACAGAAGTTGACCGTAGAAATATGAAAAGCTCACTTTCTGCCATTCTCCATCAACCTTAACAAACACATAATATTTATTATCAGCACTGGCATTTTCACATTTTACTGAATATCTGTCAGATAAATTATGGTTAGGTACATAAAGTTGCTCACAGATTTTTTCTGAACCCAGAACAAATTCAACACTTTTTTCAACTGTTGCAGTTTCTATAACTTCACCCTTATATGAATATGCTATTTTATATGTATAAGGAACACCCGCTACAACAGTAGTATCCCAGAAATAAGATTGCTCATCTGTTGAATAAACTAATTCATATTCATTATCTGCAGTTTTTCTGTATACATATGATGATTCTGCCCCATTAGGTAAAGTCCAATCTATATATGCGCCTTTTCCTTCAATTGCATATATATCTGTTATCTGGGGTTTAGGGCGATATTCAAGGGTTATACCCTCTTCATTGTATGGACTTGAAACAGAATCGCAATTGCTCTGCACCGTCATAGTTACATCCGTAACCTGATAAGCAAGTTTCATAGAATATTGCTCATAGTACGAAGAAGATTCATATTCCCATTGGTCATTATTTTTTATATAGATACCATAATAATTGCAATATTTTGCTTGAGGGGTTGACCATTTCAATGTTGCCGTTCCATTATCATTAGCCTCAAAGCTCTCTAATTTTGGTGCAATAAGTTTAATACCGGTCACACCGCCACCATAAGATGCAAGTTTATCATCTTTATAGGCTTTTACAAGATAATAATATCTATCGAGATTTGAAACGGTTTTATCAGTATAAGAAAATGTTTTTCCGTTTACAGAATCTAGGTATTCATAATCTGCATTAGTTTTTGCTTTTCTGTAAATTCTGTATTTATCTGCACCAACAGATTCTGTCCAATTAACAGTTATACCGCCAGTTTCAGGATATGTGCACTCCTTCATCTTTGGCACATTCAGAAGCCATGTAGACACACCTTTTGTATTGTAACCGGTATAAATACCATCCACATCTGCAATAACAGTAAAATAATATTTTGTATTGGTTTTTAATTTTTTACCTTTAGGTTTTATATCAGATAACTCAATGCATCTACTGGAGCCACCGCTTGTAACCTCATCAATTTCATACCAATCTTTAATATCTCCGCCTTTGATATAGATATGGTAATCTGAACGATTACCTATTTCTTTCCAACTGAGTTTTATCTCATTATTGGCACGAACGGTTAATTTAACTTTCGGTGTTGGGAGTATTTTGGTTTTTAAAGAAATTAATGATGATGGTGTTTTTGAGGAACCTTTATAAGCAACAACCCTATAGTATCTTGTACAGTTTTTATCTTCCATATCGGTATCAACATAACTTGTGAATTTTTTACCGCTATCTTTAACTGTTTTTATTTTAGAATACTTACCTGTTTTCGGGCTTTTTCTATAAAGATAATAGCCTGTTGCACCGGGAACTGAATACCAATATATACGCGGACCGTCTTCAGTATTTTCGAAACCATACATAACGGTATTCATATCTTTAAGACTGGTGCCACCCTTTACTATTTTAATTTTGTATTTACGAAGAGTGTTCTGATCTGTTGTTCGAGAACGAGAATGGTAAGCATCCCCAATTTCCCATTTATTTACATATGTTTTCACATAATACGTTCCGCTCTTCAAATCATCAAAGGCCATTGGAATTCTGAGATAATCTGTTCCGACTGAGCTTTTGGTTGAATAATATACCACTCTTTTTTTATAGTTAGAATCGGAATACATTGCAAAGCAAAACTCATCCCAACCTCTGCAATCTTCATCCTGATACATTTTCAGACAGATGTAATCCGCTCTTCCGTACAAATTGAATGTTGACGCAGTTTTCTTAGAATTGGCATCGACCAACCACATATCACTATGCCCTTCATGTATCGGAATTTTCAAGGCTTGTGCAACAGGCGCAATCGGTGATACAACACCAACAACCACAATCACAGCAAGCATTAAAGATAATATAGTTTTGAATGCTTTTTTCATATTATTGCCTCCTTTGAAAGCAAAAAGCTCCGTACTTTGACGGAGCTTTAATTACATCCGCCAACCATATCTTACCAATACATTAGACGAATGTCAATATTTTTTCTATTTTGTTAAAAATTGTAATCTTTAGGTTTTACATTTACCGAATAATAGGTGTAATAAACAACAAAACCCGGTTTTGCACCATTGGGTTTCTTTATGTTTTTCACATCTGTATAGTCAACAGTTACGATAGTACCATCTTTAGCAGAGCTATAAAAGGCAGCAATTTCTGCAGCTTCAACAATGGCATCATCAGGGATTTCGCTCCCCTCACTTAAAAGAAGCACATGAGAACCGGGGCATTTCTGTGCATGAAGCCACATATCACCTTTTCTGCCCACCTTAAAGGTAAGCTTATCATTCTGAATATTATTTCTGCCAACAAGCACAGTAAGTCCCTGACTTGTTTTAAATTCAAGGGGTGGAAGTGCTTGTTTTTTCATTTGCTTTTTATTTGATTTTTTGGGCTTAATAAAGCCTTGGGAAATAAGCTCGTCTTTTATTTCAGAGAATTCTCTTTCAAGAGTGGAGCGTTCAAGCAAATCCTTAACACTTTTAAGATATTCTAAATCCTGCTCGCCCTCTTCAATAAGTTTAATGAGCATATTTTCCGCAGTACAGGCTTTTCTGTATTCTTTATAAAGCTTCTGAGAATTCTGAGATGGTGAAAGTGCAGGGTCAACGGAAATTTTTACGATATTATTGTTATCGTAATAGTTTTCGACCTCATAAACACTTGCGCCCTTTTCCAATTTATATTGAACGGCCGTTATCAGTTCAGCTTTTATTCTTAAATCTTCTCTATCAGCACATTTGCGCAAATCCTCTTGCTGATTATTAAGCTTTCGTGATGTTCTTTCAATAGCGTTATCAAGAAGCTTGAAAAGCTCTGCACCTTTTGAACGAGTTCTTAAAACTCTGTCTCGCTCGGAATAAAAGCCCTCTAAAAGTTCAAATACATCGTTCTTTGTTATTACTCTATATGCCCCACCATATTGCGTAATGGGCATAAAGGAAAATTCCATTGGCTTTTCTGATTCATCAAGAACCATTGTTGGCTTTGTTTCGCCACTCAAAACCATAGTTTTAAGAGAACTGATTTCGCAAAGAAGCGCCATTTTTTCTTCTGTTGTAAGCTCCCCTACACCTTTATCATCACCGCAAACCCTATAAGCAATTTCTCTTGACAAAAGCGGTGAAACACCCTGCATTGTTTTAAGAATCGCAGAAGAAAGCTTTGAATTTGCAAGGGTGAGAACACCTTGGCAAATCTCCTTGGGTTCAACGCTCCTTATATCAAGCTTATCCTGGGGTGGTGGCAATTTATATTGTGCACCGGGTAAAACAAGGCGGTAAGAGGATTTCTCGCTATCGACACGCCTTAAAGCATCAACAATTCTGTTATCGCTATCAAAAAGAATAACATTACTGTGCTGAGCCATTATTTCAACTGCAAGAGTAAGCTTCACTCTGTCGCCTATTTCATTGGTTGCATCAAAATTGAAAAATGCAATTCTGTCAAGACCATACTGCTC
>JAZQUT010000033.1:0-18206 GCA_045631405.1 Acutalibacteraceae bacterium
TATTTAAGAGGTATCGAAGAAGGAGTGGTTAAAGAAGAACATTCTTTAATTGAGTCTATTTCAAGATGCGTTGACCCTTATAAAAATTTCGAGAATTATCTTGCCCTTGCAGATAACCCTGATTTCAGATTCATTGTTTCAAATACGACGGAAGCAGGTATTGAATTTGATTCTTCCTGCAAATTCGATGATGTTCCTTGTAAATCTTTCCCCGGTAAATTGACACAACTTCTTTACAGAAGATATAAGAATGGTTTAAATGGCTTTATTCTTTTACCTTGTGAGCTTATTGATAATAATGGTGACGAGCTTAAAAAATGTGTTTTAAAATATGCAGAATTTTGGGGCTTGGAAAAAGAGTTCGCTGAATGGGTTGAAAAAGAGAATACCTTTGCAAACACTCTTGTTGACAGAATTGTGACAGGTTTTCCAACTGATGAAACTGCTTATCTTCATCCTGAAGATAAATATCTTGATACAGGCGAGCTTTTTCATCTTTGGGTTGTTGAGGGCGATTTCGAAAACGAAATACCTCTTAAAAAAGCAGGGTACAATATTATTTGGACAAATGATGTTAAACCTTACAAAAAAATAAAAGTCAGAATTCTTAATGGTGCTCATACTTCTATGGTAACAGGTGCGCTTCTTTCAGGGGTTGAAACTGTTGGGGAATGTATGGCGGATGATAAAGTCAGTGCATTTCTTGATAAAGCCGTTAATGAAGAAATTTTAAAAACTATCGGTGATGATGAAGAAAGCAGAGCCTTTGCAAAAGCAGTTTTTGACAGATTTAAAAACCCGTTTATCAAACATCAGTTACGCTCAATTGCGCTCAATTCTGTAAGCAAGTTTTCAGTGAGAGTTCTCCCGACAATTCGTGAGTATAAACAGCAAAATGGTGATTTCCCAAAAATTCTCTCAATGTCCTTGGCATATTTAATTTATTTTTATAAGAATGATGTTCCGAATGATACCGAGAATGTTATCACTAAAATGAAAAACAACTCTATTTCAGATATTCTCAAGGATGTAGCTCTTTGGGGTGCTGATATATCGGATATGACTGATTTGTTGACACTTTGTTACAATAAAATTGAAAGCCTTGGGGCAAAAGGTGCGATGGAATGGATACTTTCAGAATAAATGAAAAAGATAATGTCTGTGTTGACCTTAAAACAGGTCATAAAATTGCCTTGGAAGATATTTCAAAAGGCGAAGATATTATTAAATATGGCTTTCCCATCGGAATTGCAACTGAAAATATAAGCTCTGGAAAAAGAGTACATACTGAGAATATGAAAACAAAACTTAATGATGTTCTCAATTATGAATATACTCCCGATTTTGAAGAGTTGACACCAACACCCGCCTTCGAAATTGAAGCATTTGTCAGGAAAAATGGCGAAATCGGAATAAGAAATGATATATGGATTATTCCGACGGTTGGTTGCGTTAACAGTATAGGGAAAGCACTTTCTGAAAAAACAGGTGCAATTTATTTTTCTCATCCCTATGGCTGCAGTCAGTTGGGTGATGATATGAGAATTACTCAGCTTATTTTAAAAGGTCTTATAAAGCATCCTAATGCAGGTGGTGTGCTTGTTCTCGGATTAGGTTGCGAAAATAATAACATAGAAGAAATGAAGCAAGTCCTCGGGTGCTTCGATAAAGAAAGAGTTCGTTTCCTTTCAGTTCAGGATGTTGAAAACGAAATGGAAGAAGGAATAAAAATCCTCAATGAATTAAAAGAAATTACTTCTTATGATAAAAGAGAAAAGGTTTCTGCAAGTCGCCTTAAAATCGGTCTTAAATGCGGAGGTTCGGATGGCTTTTCGGGAATTACTGCAAATGCAGTTGTGGGAAATGTTACTGATAAGCTCTGTTCAATGGGTGCAACTGCAGTTTTGACTGAAGTTCCCGAAATGTTTGGCGCAGAAAAACTTCTTTTTGACAGATGTATTGATGAAGAGGTTTTCAAAAAGGGCGTTTCTCTTATAAATGATTTCAAAGAATATTTTAAAAATCACGGACAACCTGTTTCTGAAAATCCATCACCCGGTAACAAAGAGGGTGGGATAACCACCCTTGAAGAAAAGTCTTTAGGTTGCGTTCAGAAGGGTGGAACAGCACCCGTTGTAGATATTCTTGACTATGGTGACATTATTACCAAAACAGGTTTGAATCTCTTGAACGGACCGGGAAACGATATTGTTTCAACAACAAATCTTTCTGCTTGTGGTTGCCATATCATTCTTTTTACAACAGGAAGAGGTACGCCCTTAGGTAGTGCAGTTCCTACAATTAAAATTGCTTCAAACGATGATTTGGCGGAAAAGAAGCCTCATTGGATTGATTTTAATTCCTATGGCTTCGATACAGAAGTAAAAGCGGAAGAATTATTGAAGCTTATAAAAGAAATTGCAAACGGTAAAGAGGCTAAAAATGAAATTTATGGTTGCCGTGAAATTGCAATATTTAAAGACGGAGTTACATTATGATTATTGATGCACACGCTCATATATGGAAAAAACAGAATGGTATTGTAAACGGAAAGCCTGTATATGATATTGGTGGTGGCAAAAGTGATTTCGGTGGTGAAATCCGCCAGATGATGCCACCATATATGACAGATGGCGAAAATTCTATTGACAGATTTATTGCTAATATGGATTATGCAGGAGTTTCAGGTGCAGTTATAACTCAAGAGTATATTGACGGAAATCAGGATGCTTATCTTCTTCAATGCAAAAAAACATTTCCTGAAAGAATTAAAATCTGTGCTTTATATGAAGAGAAGGAAATGGGCAATATTGACTGCTTTGATGGAATAAAAATCTGCGCTTCAAGGCTCAAAGATAAAAATCTTCTTAATCACCTTAAGCCATTCGAAATAGCAAATGAAAAGGGTTTGTTTATTTCCATCGACCTTGCAGATGGTGATGAGCAGACTGAAATGATGCAGGAAATAATTGAAAAGTTCCCGAATCTGAGAATTGCAATAGGGCATTTCGGAATGGTAACAAGAGAGGGTTGGCTTGAACAAATTAAACTTGCAAAGCACGAAAATGTGTTTGTTGAAAGTGGTGGAATAACCTGGCTTTTCAATGAAGAATTTTACCCATATACCTCAGCTGTTAAGGCTATAAAAGAAGCGGCAGAAATTGTAGGCTTTAAAAAACTTATGTGGGGAAGCGATTACCCCAGAACAATGACTGCTATAACCTATAAAATGAGCCTTGATTTTATCGAAAAGACGAATGAAATTTCCAAAGAAGAAAAAAGATTGCTTTTAGGCGGAAATGCAAAAAGCTTCTATGGGTTCAATGATTTGGTAATTCCCGAAAAAATCAAAAATATGGTTGAATAAATCTAAATATTTACCATATATTATTTATGATGATACTGTTGACAAATAGTGATTTTTTGGTATAATGATGGTAGTTTGGAGAAATATGAAAAGTATTTTCTCAAGCTTCGCGAAGACTCGGCTTTTTTGGAAAGTCTGTCAGGGAGAATGCGTCAGCGACTGAAAGCGCGTTTGAGATGAGTAGTAAGCTCGGGAACACTTCGTCGATATTAAAAACCTAATATTAAAAGAGGATGCGCTTTTGCGTGTCAATGCGGGTGGCACCGCGGGTATTTAGTTTACTCGTCCCGGGAATATTTTTATATTCCCCGGGACTTTTTTATTTGCAAATTTTTGTATTGTAATTTTATTTGGTGGAGGTATACCAATATGTATAGAACGTTGTTTTGTAACGACATCTGTGACAAGCATATAGGTCAGACAGTTCAGCTTGCTGGCTGGGTTGATGTTGTGCGTGACCATGGTGGCGTTATTTTCGTTGACCTTCGTGACTACACAGGCGTTACTCAGGTAGTTATTCACAATGAAGAGCTTCTCAAAAACGTTAACCGTGAAACAGTTATTTCTGTTAGTGGTGTTGTTGAAAAGCGTGACCCTGAAACAGTAAATACCAAAATTGATACAGGCTATGTTGAACTTATTGCAGATAGCCTTCAGGTTTTGGGTAAGAGCCAGAATATGCTCCCCTTTGATGTAAGAGAATCAAGAAAGAGCAAGGATGAATTGCGCCTTAAATATCGTTATCTTGACCTTCGTAACCCCAAGAACCATGATAACCTTGTTATGCGTTCAAGAATCATCCGTCATCTCAGAAATAAAATGGAGGCAAAGGATTTCCTTGATATGCAGACCCCTATTCTTACTGCATCATCACCCGAGGGCGCTCGTGACTTCCTTGTTCCCAGCCGTAAGCACCCCGGCAAATTCTATGCTTTGCCTCAGGCACCTCAGCAGTTCAAGCAGCTTCTTATGGTTTCAGGTTTTGACAGATATTTCCAGGTTGCACCCTGCTTCCGTGATGAGGATGCTCGTGCAGACCGTTCACCCGGTGAATTCTATCAGCTTGACTTTGAAATGGCTTTTGCAACTCAGGAAGAGGTTCTTGATGTTTGTGAGGATGTTATCTACGACACATTCACAACCTTCTCTGATAAAAAGGTTACTCCCAAGCCCTTCCGCCGTATTACTTATGCAGATGCTATGATGTATTACGGTTCAGATAAGCCCGACTTAAGAAACCCCTTGATTATCTGCGATTTGACAGATTTCTTTGCAGGTGTTAATTTCCCTGCATTCAGAGGCAGACCCGTTCGTGGTATTGTTGCTGATTGTAGCGCTAAAACAAATAAATTCTTTGAAAACTCTCTTAAATTTGCAACATCTGATGCAGTAGGCCTTGGTGGCTTAGGCTACATCACTCTTAAGGACAATGTGTTCTTAGGACCGATTGCAAAGTTCCTTACAGAAGAGCAGAAGGCAGATATTATCACTCTTACAAATGTTAAAGAGGGCGAAACACTCTTCTTTATCTGTGACGATAAGAAAAATGATACAGAGAAAAAAGCTGGTATGATCCGTGAGTGGTTGGCAAAGAAGGATCAGCTTGATTTAATCCGTGACGATGCTTTTGAATTCTGCTTCGTTGTTGACTTCCCAATGTATGAGTTTGACGAAGAATTGGGCGAAATGATTTTCACTCACAACCCCTTCTCAATGCCTCAGGGTGGTATGGATTCTCTTCTCAACAAAGAGCCTACAGAGGTTCTTGCATATCAGTATGACCTTGTTTGTAATGGTATCGAGCTTGCTTCAGGTGCAGTTCGTAACCACGATATAGACATCATGAAGAAGGCTTTTGAAATTGCAGGCTATGATGAAGCAGAGCTTAAAAAGCGCTTCAATGCTTTATATACTGCATTCCAGTATGGTGCACCACCTCATGCAGGTATGGCACCCGGTATTGACCGTATGGTTATGCTTCTTACTGATGAAGAAAAAATTCTTGATGTTATTGCATTCCCCTTGAACGGTAATGCTCAGGACTTGTTGCTCGGTGCTCCTGGCGATGTTACAAATCAGCAGCTTGAGGATGTTCATCTTCTTGGTAACGGTAGTGCTCTTGCTCAGCGCTCTGCTGCAGCAGGTGGTTCAGGCAAGCAGTCACAGGGCAAGCGTTCAACCTTCTCAAACGCGCAGCAGTTGAATCAGCTTTCTCTCACAGAAGAGGAAGAGGCAATTATGCAGGGCATCTTCGGTGCTATGAGCGAGAAGGAAGCAAAGCTCAAGGATTGCGATACTGAAAATGTTGAAGAAATGGTACATGTAATGCCAATGACAAATGTTTTGCGTGAGGACGTACGCAAACAGAATTTCTCAAGAGAAAGCTTGCTTGAAGGCGCTCCCGAGCGTAGCGACGATAGCTGGCAGGTTCCAAGATTAGTAAAGTGAGGTGTGTAGAATGAAATATTATGCAGCAAAGATTTGCGATAAGGGAACAATTGCAGTAGATGATACTCTTCTTGTGAAAGATGCTCTTGCAACTGCAGGCTCCCGTATTCTTGACGGCTTCAAGCCTCTTTTCAGTGCAGAAGCAGTTACACGCCTTGAGGATAAGGGCTATGCAGTTTCAGGCAAGGCTCACACAGGCGAATTCGGTTTAGACCTTGTTGGTGAATTTTCATATTACGCTCCTCAGACTGAAAAGCTTGAAGGCGCAGCAGCATCATTAGTTAAAAACGGTGATGTTAAAGCAGCCCTCGGCGTTGATATGAACGGCTCAACAAGACGTTCAGCAGCTCTTGCAGGTGTTGATTTCCTTAAGCCCACCTATGGTACAGTTTCCCGTTATGGTGTTATTTCCTGTGCTGCTTCAGGTGAGCAGGTTGGTGTATATGCACCCAACGCAAAAGGCGTAAAGGAAATTATGAGCGTTATCGCAGGTCACGATGACAAGGACGGCACAAGCTTACCTGAAAAAGAGTATGAATACTCAACTGATATTGCAGTAGAGGGTAAGAAGGTTTGTATCGTTAAGGAGCTTCTTGATAAAGCCGACGATGCAACAAAAGAAAAAGTAATGAAATATGCTGAAGCACTCAAGGCAAACGGTGCTCAGGTTGAAGAAATCTCATGGGACTTCTTCGATTTGGCAAATACTGCATGGCAGATTCTTATGTGTGCAGAAACCTGTAACAATGTTTCCCGTTATGACGGTGTTAAATATGGTCACCGTACAGAGCAGTACAGAAACATTGACGAATTATATGTAAAATCAAGAACAGAGGGCTTTAACTTCCTTACAAAGGCAGTTATTCTCTATGGTTCTGATGTATTATCAAAAAACAGATATAAGGATTGCTACGACAAATCCTTGAGAGTTCGCAGAGTTGTTGCAGATGCAGCTAAAGAGCTTCTCGAGAAATATAATGTAATTCTTGCTCCTGCTTGCAGCAAAACTGAATATACAGCTTATGATATTAAGGATGCTTTCACAAAGGTGTTTGAGGAGAGCGTGTTTACTGCTCTTCCCAACCTTATTGGTACACCTGCTCTTGTTAGTGGTGGTGTTCAGCTTATGGGTAAGCATTTCAGCGAAAGCGTGCTTCTCAGTCTTGCAGACAGTGTTGAAAGGAAGGGTGAATGAATATGAATTACGAAATCGTCATCGGCCTTGAAACTCACGTTGAATTAAGTACCGAATCAAAAATATTCTGTTCATGTGGTGGACATTCTGCAGCAAACGAGCCTAACGACTGTGTTTGCCCTGCTTGTAGTGGTATGCCCGGTATGTTGCCCGTAATGAACAAAAAGGTTATTGAATTGGCTGTTACTGCAGGTCTTATGCTTAACTGCGAAATCAGCCGTTATACAACCTTTGATAAGAAAAACTATTATTATCCTGATTTGCCCTGTGCATATCAGATTACTCAGCTCAATCACCCCATTTGTACAAATGGCTGTGTGCCTATCAAAACAAGCGCAGGCACTCGTGATATTCACATCAAGCAGATTCACATGGAGGAGGACGCAGGTAAGCTCGTTCACGGTGGTAACTCTTCCTTCGTTGACTTCAACCGTACCAGCGTTCCACTTATCGAAATCGTTACTCAGCCCGATTTCCGTAGCGCAGAAGAGGTTGTTGTTTACCTTAACAAGCTTAAATCCATGTTCCGTTCAGGTGGTATTTCTGAGTGTGAAGAGGGCGCAATGCGTTGCGATGTTAACATTTCTGTTCGTCCCGAGGGTAGCGAGGAATTCGGCGTTCGTACCGAAATCAAGAATATGAGCTCCTTTGAAGCTATTGAAAGAGCAATCAAGTATGAAGCTCAGCGTCATATGGATGCTCTTGAATATGAAACAGAAACTCTTGTTCAGGAAACAAGACGTTTTGACGATGTAAGTGGCAAAACAATGGCAATGCGTAACAAGGAAACTGAAGCTGACTATCGCTATTTCCCTGATGCAAACCTTATGCCCATCGTTATTGACGATGAATGGCTTGAGGAAATCAAGGCAAAGAAGCCCGCTGCAGTTGACGAAAAGGCAGAGGAATACGCAGCTGTTGGTATTTCTGATAAGGAAATCGCAATGCTTCTTTCCAACCATAAGCTTATGGCTCTTCTTGACGATACAGTTGCTCTTGGCTGCAACCCCAAGGATACTGCAAGCTGGATTCTTACAGACTGTGCAGGTATTCTTCGTAAGGATGGCAAGACTCTCAATGAGCTTGAGGTTACTGCAGAAACTCTTTCAACTATTATCAAAATGGTCGACAGTGGTGACATTAACCGTAATGCAGGTAAGAAAATTCTTATTGCAGTTGTTGAAAACAATGTTGACCCCGTTGCATACTGCAAGGAGCAGGGTCTTGATAAGAAATTTGACTCTTCTGCAATTGATAGCGTAATTGATAAGGTAATAAGCGAAAACCCCAAGGCTGTTGAAGACTTCAACAACGGTAAGGTTAAGGCTCTTCAGGCACTCTTCGGTGCTTGTATGAAGGAGCTTCGTGGTGCAGGTGACCCTGCAGTTATCAAGGAGCTTTTAGAAAAGAAGTTAATGAAATAAAATGAACAGAACCTTAAGTTTTTTAGAAAAACTTAAGGTTCTGTATTTATTTTATGAAGGCTTCAATATCCTTTTTATCCTTGAAAAGCGAATAGGCTAAAACGAGCTTTGCATAGGCATATTCAATGGTAGAGCCATAAAGGAATTTGATTTTCTTTTTGTTGGCTTCGTGGTCTCCGATAACTCTGACTGTGTCATATCTTTCGCCTTCATTTTTTGAGGGAGAAAGATAAATGTCTATATCAGGGTTTTCCTTTGTGCTTAAATCCATTAAATAGAGAACGGAGCTTTCGTTGTAGGGCTCTGCGCATGCAGTTCCCGAATGATATGTGCCGTGGAGAATTGCAGAGAATTTACTGTAATTAAAGCAATTATAATCAAGTCCTACATAAGGCGTTATCATTAAAACCTTGTTCTCAAGATGCCAGTCACCATTTACATCTATAAGTGGTGATTTTTCTTTTTTTATCTTCAAGGCTTCGTCAGAGCTTTCTGTTATATCAATTGCACCATTACTGAAAAAGTCCTCGGAATAATTTCTGCACTGTTCAAGCCTTGAACCAAGATGGAGATACATTCTGCCGTCGGCAATGTTTTTGTAGGTTGCATATACATCAGGCTCAATGCCCTGACAGATAAGCTCAACTGCAGCTTTGAAATTGTCATTTCCGTTGGCCCTTTCTGAGTCAAGACGGGCATTACTTGAAACGAAAAATACAGGAATATCTGTATTAGCAAGAATCAAGGAAAAAAGCGCAGTTGAATAAGCTAAGGTGTCTGTTCCGTGGGCGAAAATAACGCCGTCAAAGCTATTGGTGTTGATATATTTTCTATAAGTGTCAAGCATCAGATTCCAGTTAGGAATTGACATATTCTCGCTTAAAATAAAGAGATTTTCAGTTGACTTTATTTCAACATCGTCTTTAAAAGGGGAATTAGAATTTTTGAAGTTTTCAATGAGCTTCACTCCTGCACCTTCGGAAATTGACAAGGTTCCGTGCTTGTTAAGAGCGGTGCAGATTGTTCCACCTACAAGTATCAAAAGAATTTTTTTCATAAACTCATCACTTTCAATGACTGTATGTATTTTTTCTGCCTGTTACAAGGTGGCAGAAGATTCTGCCTGTTTTGGTCATAAATCTCTGAGGAATACCTTTGATTGTAACGCTTTTTGCAGTTCTGTAGTCGAATTCTGTTCCATCTTTTTTGATTCTCTTCAAATCCTTGAAGGAGAACATTTTATACCAACGCTCTACTCGGCTTGTGTATTTTGAGGTATCGTTTTCCTCTACCTCAAGAATGCGATAGCCATACTGTGAGGAGAAGCGATCGTCATTATAACGGGTGCTTAAGGAGTTACCGATGTCAATACCGTCTAAATTAACTGCAAAGGCATTGGTGTGGTCGTGACCACTGAAAATTCCTAAAACATCGCCCTTTTCAACCATTGCCTCAAACTGACCATAGTTATGGTAGCCACTGCAGGGAGTTTCGTTAAGAGTACCGAAATTCTTGAATTTGGGGTCAAACATATAGAAATCCTTTTTCTCGTACATATGAGGGAAGGAATAGAGCTTTCTTCTCTTGCATTTCTTAAGCGCTCTGTAAATATCCTCAACAATCATATGCTGGAAAGCGAGAGAGTTAACCTTTTTGCCGTTGTTGGCATTGGTGATTTCGTCGCTTTTGTTTTTGTACCATTCAACCTGAGGGGGAAGAACACAGCCGTAGTGACCCTCATCGTCATAATCATTGGAGTCAATAACCCAGAGGTTGAATTTCATTTCTGAGCCGTCCTCAGACATAACGGGAACATTGAATGTTGCGCAGTCAGGAAGGTCAGTGTATTCACGGCTTACGGAGCAGGAGAAGGAGTTATAATATGCCATAAGCTCCTCTCTTGTCATAGCACCACATTCGGAATCGTGGTTACCAAAGGTAACTGCAGTGGGGATGCCCTTTTCCTCAAAAACATTCATAAGCTTATCAATAAATGCCTTTGTTTTTTGGGGGTCATCCTCGTTGTGAACATTGTCGCCTGTAATGATAGCGATATCGGGCATTTCTCTTTTACACGCTTCATTTATGAGCCATACAGACATTTCGATGTTATCATCTTCAAGGTGAGTGTCTGTGATGTGCATTATTTTAAGCTTACCATTTTTGAATTTTAACTGTTCCATTTTACATCTGCTCCAATATATATTGTTTTACATCTTCAAGCTTGCTCTTTTTCCATTCGCCACTTTCTGCCTTTTCAGCAAGAGGACAAAGAATGAAGAAATCAAGAGTTTCACCGGGTACTCTGCCAGTTCTGAGCTCCTCAGAAAAATGAGCCTTCCACTTTTCCTCTGTAGCACCCTTGAACTCCTCGGGCTTAAGATAGGTCATCTGTCTTTTTGTTGCTTCAATGTGCATTTTTACTGAAAGGGGGGAAAGTAAGTTGAAATCCTCCTCCTGCACATCAACGAATATGGGTGGTAAATCGTCTTTTACAATTTTTTCGTCACCACGGACAATTTTAAGACCCATTGGCTCATAGGAAAACTCGTTTTCGGTGAAATTGAGCTTAACTATAATACCGAATTCGGTTTTATGCTGTGAGCGCTGATAGTCAGTATCAAAAATGAAATTGCCGAGAGAATAGAAAATAATCTTATCGCCAACAGTTTCATAGTTCATTGGCACATGGGGGTGATGACCCACAACAATATCTGCGCCCATTTCTAAATATTTATGGTAGCGTTCTCTTGTGTATGGTGAGGGAAGAGGTGTAAACTCCTCGCCTGCGTGAGCAACAACAATACACCAACGGCATTTTGATTTTATTTCGTTTATAGTGCTCTGAATAGCGTCAAGGTCGCTCCAGCTATAGCAACCGGGCTTGTCAACATCAGCCTTTCTGCAGGCGCGCTGATAACCAACACCGAAAAGACCGATGCCACCTGCTTCGTCTATAATTACGGGCTTTCTTGCCTGGTCAATATTCATACCTGCGCCGATAGTCTGAACATTCAGCTCTTTAGCAATATCAAGTGTGCTTTCAATACCATAGGGGCCTGCATCCATAATATGATTATTGCAGATGTTCCATATGTCTGCGCCCATTTTGTTAAGCACCTTTACTGCCTTTGGGTCAATGGTATGAAGGAGCTGTTGAACACCACTCTGGGTAGTATTCTGCTCTGCGTTGGCAACGGGACCCTCCACATTTGGAATAACATGGTCGGCGCTGTGAAGAAAATCAAGGATTTCTTCTGAAATCAGCTCTTCATCATCCCATTTGCCGTAGAAATAACGGTCAAAGCCTATGTCGCCTGCAAAAACTAAGGATGTTTTATCTTTCATAAATTATCTCCAATAAGTAATTTATATAAGGTAGGTTCAACATTGAATTCTGCCATAGCATTTTTAACCTCGTTCAATGCTTTTTCTTTTGTTGATTTGGGGTTTGAGCCCTTAAGCACGGCACGGATGAGAATATTTTTTGGTGTATGGTCAAAGTCAATGAACTCTAAAAGCTGGGCCTTGTAGCCACAGTATTCAAGAAGATTTCCTCTGATACTGTCTGTAAGTAAAGCAGAAAATCGCTCCTGAATTATACCGTAGCGAGTTAAAACTGAAAGGTTATCGGTTTTAATCTGACTGTTTAATTCGTGCTGACAGCAGGGGACGGAGAATATCATTTTTGCGCCCCAGGTAATTGCATTGTAAAGGGCAAAATCTGTTGCGGTGTCGCAAGCATGGAGAGTGATAACCATATCAACATCAAAGGGGCATTTGTAGCCGTTGATATCACCAAGCTCAAAGCGAAGTTTTTTATAACCATATTTTTCGGCAGCCTTGTTACACTTTTCAATAACATCCTTTTTAAGGTCAAGACCGATAATATTGGTTTCAATTTTCTTGATTTCGGTTAAATAGTAGTAAACGATAAAGGTTAAATATGATTTACCACAGCCGAAGTCGATGATGTTGAGCTTCTTTAAATTCTGCTGACGGATGCCATCATCAATTATTTCAATAAGACGGTTAATCTGCTTGTATTTGTCATACATTGAGCTTATAACCTTACCGTCCTTTGTGAAGATACCCATATCAACCAAGGGTGCAATAACCTGACCCTCGGGGAGAAGATACTGCTTCTTACGGTTATGCTCCACAGGGGCTACAGGAGCTTCATTACCTGTGCTTCTTGTTTTAAAGGAGAATTTTCCGTTTTTAGCGATTATATAATATTCCTTTGAGCTATCCCAGGCATTGAGCTGTAAGAAATCATTTCCCATAAGCTCTGCAGTACGATTTGCAACCTCATTAAATTGCACATTTTCGTGGAATACCTGCTTTTCAGTATGCTTTGTAATCTGAAAGAATTTAGGCATTCTGCTTATGGTGATTTTTTTGAATTCATTTTCCTTTGAAGAGGGCTTACTAAGAACAGCTTTTTTTATTTCGCCTTCGAATATTTTATTTATTAATTCTTTGAGTTCTGACATTTTGTCCTCCGGACATCAATTTGTGAGTTTAATCTTTTCTCCTGCAGAAAGTTCTGCTATAAGGCAGTTGTCCTCAATTTTAAAGGACTTGTCTGTTTTAAGATTTTTTGTTTTATCGTTTAATTTGATTTTCAATGTGGTGTTATCTGCAGAGGTAACACTTGCGCTTCTGAGAACACCCTCGCTCCATTCAATATCAAATGTGAGGTTTCCTCTTGCCTTGATACCCTTGATTGCACCATTGTCCCATTCGTCGGGTAATGCAGGTAAAAGCTCTGAGATTCTTTCGTCCAATGAGCCCTCGTGGCTCTGTAAAAGCATTTCTGTTATACCTGCAATACCACCGAAGTTTCCGTCAATCTGGAAGGGTGGGTGAATGTCAAAGAGGTTGTTTGCAGTGCATTTTTTGAGAAGATATTTAAGGTGGCTGTAAGCATTGTTACCGTCCTTAAGACGAGTGTAGAAGCAGATTGTCCAGGCTCTTGACCAACCGGTTGAGCCACCACCGTTTTCAATTCTTCTTGCGATTGTTCTTTTTGCTGCCTCGTAGATTTCGGGGTCGCTTTCGTTTATCTGGTCAGCAGGGAAAAGTCCGAAAAGGTGGGAGATATGACGGTGACCGGGCTCGGTTTCCTCATAATCCTTAATCCATTCACGGATTGTTCCGTAGCGCTCGCTGATTTCCATAGGAGGAAGCTTATCAAGAACTGCAAAAAGAGTTTTTGAAAAATCCTCGTCAATGCCAAGAACCTTACAAGCGTGAGCAGTTCTTGTGAAAAGGGCATAAATAATCTGATAATCTATTGTTGCGCCCTCTGTGAACATGCTCTCCTGCTTTTCTCCGTTTGCATCTATAAAATAGAATTCATTTTCAGGTGAGTTTGAGGGGGATGTAATAAGCTGTCCTTTTTCGTCTTCTGTTAAATAGTCCTGAACAAATTCACAGGATCCCTTTAATATGGGATAAATCTCTTCAAGATATTCCTTGGAATTGGTATATTCATAATGCTCCCAGAGGTTAAGGCAGAGCCAAGGACCTGCCATCGGGAAGAAGCCACAGTCAACGCTATCGTGAACGCCTGTTCTGCCAAAGGCATCTGTGGTGTGGTTAATAACCCAGCCTCTTGCACCGAAAAGCTCCTTTGCAGTTTCAGAGCCGAAAATGCTTATCATTTTCATAAAATGAACAAAGGGTGCAGTGGTTGCAGAAAGGTTAGCATTTTCTGCAGGCCAGTAGTTCATCTGCAGGTTGATATTGGTGTGGAAGTCGCTTCCCCATGGGGGATTGAAATCGTGACACCAGATACCCTGAAGATTTGCAGGAAGACGAGCATTTTTACCCGAGCTTTCAATTAAAAGGTATCTGCCGAAATTATAGTAAAGAGAGAATAAATCAGGGTCATATTCATCCCATTTAAGCTCCTTGAGCCTCTGGTTTGTGGGAAGCGCGCTGAATTCACTTTCAGGAAGTGTAAATTCAACATTACTGAACCATTTCTTATGAGAGGAAATATGGCTTTCCTTTATTTCTTCATAATCTGCATTATAAAGTGCTTCAATAGTATCATTTAATTTAGCCTTGAAATCAATGCTTTCGTCAATGTCAAATTTGTCTGCATCGTAATTGGTTTCAAAGGCAGAGTAAACAATAAGATAGGTTGCATCTGCAACAGTTATTGTGCTATGGTCGTGGGAAAGCTCACCGTCGGTTTTGATTTTAAGCCTTGCGCCGAAGCTCATACCTTCACCACCCTCACCGTAATAGTGATGAGTTGCGTAGGTGATTCTGCCGTTCATAATTATTGTATCATTTTCAACGCAAGCGCTGTAAGCATCCTGCTTTCTTTTAATTGAAACATTACAGGAGAAGGGCTTTCCGTCAGCCTCAACCTTATAAACAAAGCCGTCATAATCCTCGCTTATAAAGCATTCGCTTTTGTAGTTGGTTTTGCTTTTTGTCCAGAAAATGCGACAGATAGCCTCGCTTAATTCAAGCTCCTTGCGATAATTTGTGTAGGGAGATTTATCAAGAAAGTCAACAAATATTTCTCCGAATGCCTCGTAGGAACGGACAACGGGAGGGTCTGACAAGAAGGTTTCTCTTGCAAGCTGAGCTGCTTCTTTGAGCTTTTCTTCGTGGAGTAAACGGCGAATTTCAGCAAGAGCCTCAGGGGAAGCGTGATAGCTTTCCTCAATCTGTCTGCCACTCCAGAGGGATTCCTCGTTTATCTCAATCTGCTCGCAGTCAGGGTTGCCGTACTGCATAGCACCAACTCTGCCGTTACCGATAGGCAACGCCCACATCCAATCATTTATGAATTCATCATACCAAAGCTTTGTTGACATATTTTCACGACCTAATCTACTTAATTATTACATTATAGTATAGCATTTATTTATAACCATTTCAATAATAACAAAGTAAAAACAGAAACCGAAAAACGATTTCTGCTTTTGAAAATTATATTAAATTATTCTTGGCTAAAATTGATGTTTTGCCCTCAAAGGAAAGGGGAGCACCGTCAAGAGTAGTAACAACACCGCCTGCTTCCTCAACAAGAAGCTTGCCTGCTGCAAAGTCCCAGGGAGAAACCACCAATTCAAAATAAAGCTCTGCTCTGCCACAAGCTACTGAGCATAAGTCCAAGGCAGCAGAACCACATCTTCTTATATCAAGAGCCTTATAGAAATATTCAGAAAGTATTTCAAGAGTTTCCTTGAAGAGATGCTTGTCGTATGGCGCTGAGCCGAAGAGTACAAGAGCTTTTTCAAGGGGCTGAGAGGAAACACTTATTCTTTTGCCGTTCAGAAATGCGCCCTGTCCCTTGATAGCGTAAAACATTTCGTCGAGATATGGGTTATAAACCATGCCTGCTACAGCCTCCTTGCCTTTTAACAAGGCAACGGAAATTGCACTCATATGATAATCCTTAACAAAATTTGTTGTACCGTCAATGGGGTCAACAATAAATGCGTAGCCATCGTCGCTTAATTCGTCGCTTGAGCCTTCTTCTCCGATGAATTTTGCTTCAGGGAAAATCTCCTTCAAGCCTAACTCAAGCTGCTTCTGTATTTTTTTATCGTACTCGGTAACTAAATCTGCAACGCCTGATTTTATATCAATTGCCATTTTTTCTCTGTCAGCGTTGAGAATTACCTTTCCACATTCCTTTACAAGTAATCCGATTTTGTTAATTAATTCTGTCAAAATAATCACCTACATAGATATTGTTTTTTACAAGTGGTATTATATCAACTAAAATGCGTCTTTGCAATTGTTGATTTAAAAAATTATATTAACCTGCATCGGTGGTGCAGGTTACCTGACCTACGAAAAAAGAATAAGGCAGAGGTTGATAAATATGGGCTAGAGAACTTTGAAAAGACTATCTCCGATGCGAATTAATATGAATTAAATTTCTCCCTTGGTAATATAATTGGCAAGGGAGAGCTTTTTGTAAAATATCTTCTGAAAAGTATATACAAAGCTCTGCAAAAGATGTATAATTCATTCATTAAATTATTGGAACAGGAAGCATTATGAAATCAAGAAAGCAATTATTAAACCTTGCCTTTTCAGGTGTGTTTTTAGCGTTGGCTTATGTGATGCCGTTTCTTACAGGGCAGATTCGGGAAATCGGGTCAATGCTTTGCCCTATGCATATTCCGGTTTTACTTTGTGGCTTTATTTGTGGTGCGCCTTATGGCTTGGTGGTAGGCTTTGTGGCGCCACTTCTTCGTTCGGTAACGCTTGGTATGCCGGTGCTTTTCCCTTCGGCAATTGCAATGGCTTTTGAGCTTGCTATGTACGGCTTGATGGCAGGTCTTCTCTATAAATATCTTCCGGACAGAAAGCCGTTTATTTATGTATCTCTTTTGAGCGCAATGGTTGCAGGCAGAGTTGTATGGGGTACAGTAATGTTCTGTATTATGGGCTTCAGTACAGCGAAATTCGGCTTTGATGCTTTCTGGGCAGGGGCAGTTGTAAATGCAATTCCGGGAATTGCTGCACAGATAATCATTATTCCTGCTCTTATAATGATTTTGGAAAAAGCAAGGCTTATGCCGAATAAAATTTAAATCGTATAATAAATATAAAAAACTCCTTGCATTTGTTGCAAGGAGCTTTTGTTTGTTTTATTCCCATTCCTTGTTCATAACAACGAATGTCATTCTTTCTTGAATAGTGGGGCCACCATGACCGGTTTCAAATCCACCATGGTCTGAGGTTACAATAATAAGCCAATCCTCAGATTCATAGCTTTCTCTTGCCTCGATAGCCTTGATTACCTCATAGCCATATGCGTCCTCAGTTCTGAAGGACTCTTTATAGACAGGATTGTTATATGAAAAACCGAAATCGTGACCTGCTGAGTCGGTGTCCTCATAAATAATGAATACGAAATCAGAGCAATCGTTGCTTGTGATTTCCTCCATAGCGCCTGTGTGAATATCCTCTTTGTTTTTGCGAAGCTCGAACTCAACATCAATATTGTTTTTCTCGCAATATGCCTTTTCTTCAATGTATGTTGAATTGTCGTTGGTGAAATGACCCTTCCACTTTGTTATGAAGGAGGCATTGTCAATTGCACCGTCTTCCACAAGGCTTGTCAAAAGTGTTTTGGGTTCAACAGCCTTAATAATACCGTTGCCGGTTATACCGGTAACATCAGCCCATTGGCCTGTAATCATTGAGCACCAACCGGGAGCAGTGGAGGTGTCCTGTGTGTTTACCTCAGGGTAATTTACACCACCACAGTAGGTAAGGTTATTCGAAGCACCGTTTTTAAGGAGGTGGCTTATTGCGCCGTTTTCCTCTTTTTCTGCAAGAATGTCTGCTCGGCATCCGTCATAGCCTATAATAACTGCTTTTTTCTCAGTTTTGCCCTCAGGCAAATCTGATTCAAAATGATTTTTTATAATGTCATAAACATCAGTTGTGGGGTATGCTTTTTCAATGGTGTTTTCAAATTCAACAGAAGCTACATTCTGTCTGAATAATTCCTCGGTGTCATTTTTGTCCCTGTGATATCTTGTGAAATACAAGGCAAGAGAACCTGCGATAATTCCGAGAACAACTACTATAGAAACCATTGAAATTATAATTTTTTTCTTGTTTTTCATATCAGCATCTCCTTTAGAGTGGGTAAAGCGTATCCGAACTAGATTTTGGGATAGTCTTTTCCACTCATATTTCGTTAAAATACTCGCCAATCCGTCAGGATTGGCTGTGTTTTTGCCTCATCTGAGTGAAAAATACTTAATCACAAAATTCT
>JAZQUT010000034.1:0-1299 GCA_045631405.1 Acutalibacteraceae bacterium
CACTCCTAAGTCAATATCAAGCCCTAATTTACCGCACGGTTGCATATAGAAAAAAGGGTGCATAGAAATGCAACCCAAAATCAAAAATGCAACTTTTGCAACCAAATGCAACCCGTATCAAAAAATGCGTTTGTAGCCAAATAAGACCGATCATTTTGATACGAGAAGTATCGGAATGGTCGGTCTTTTATCTTGCTCAATATTGATTTATCGCACAACCATGATATAATTAGTTAGACAAACTTGAATTTACCGTATGTCAGTTATGTTCAGAAAGAGCAAATATTATGGAATTTAACGAAAAAATACAGGAACTTCGAAAACAGAAAGGACTTACCCAGGAAGAACTTGCAGAGGTTCTTTTTGTGTCCAGAACTGCTATTTCAAAATGGGAATCCGGCAGAGGGTATCCCAACATCGATTCTTTGAAAGCAATCTCAAAGTTTTTTGGGGTGACAATTGATGAACTGCTGTCGGGGGACGAATTGCTGACCATAGCAGAAGAAGATACCAAGCAAAAGGAAAAGCATTTTCGTGACTTGGTATTTGGATTGCTCGATTGTAGTATTGCAATGTTTTTCTTTCTGCCGTTTTTTGGGCAGAAAGCAGATGCGATTATACAGGAAGTGTCTCTTTTATCCCTTACCGAAATTGCACCATATTTAAGGACGGCATATTTTGTTGTTGTAATCGGAATTATAGTATCTGGAATTTTAACCCTTGCTCTGCAAAATTGCTATCAAGCATTTTGGGCGAAGAATAAAAGTAAAATATCGTTAGCATTCAATGCAGTTGGAGCGCTCCTTTTTATCATTAGTTCGCAACCGTATGCAGCAGCATTTCTGTTCATATTCTTGGTAATCAAGGTGTTAATGCTCGTAAAATGGCAATGATACGAAGCGTATCATCGTTGTGATGCCCTGTTTCTTGTGGTTGTTCATACCTTCTCTTAAAATGTGTTTAGGCGAGAGCCTAATACAAAAAAGGTAGGTTGAACAAATGAAAAAAGAAAACCGGAGAAACTTTTGCATTGCAACATGCATACTTTTAGCATTTTTGTTATGGACGGTAGCAATTCAATTTGTTGATGTGCAAGCAATCGGACCACAAGAATCATCCGTCGGATTTGCAACCATTAACCAGTTCGTTCATAACCTTACAGGTGTGCATATGCCCCTGTATACTATCACAGATTTGTTGGGTTTGGTGCCACTCATGTTTGTAATGGGGTTTGCATTGCTCGGACTGCTTCAATGGATCCAGCGAAAACACCTCTTGAAAGTGGATTACAACATCCTT
>JAZQUT010000035.1:0-1357 GCA_045631405.1 Acutalibacteraceae bacterium
AAGAAGGGTGTAACCCTTAAATGGAAAAAGGTAACAGGTGCAGAGGGCTATCAGGTTTGGCGTAAAACCGGTAGCGGCTCTTATTCAAAAATTGCAACTGTAAAGGGTAATTCAAAGGTTACCTACACAGATAAAAAAGCAAAGAAGGGTAAGACCTATACCTACAAAATCAAGGCTTATAAGAGCAAAACAACAAGCGCATATTCAAACGCTAAAAAGATTAAAGACAAATATTAAGAAAAAGTTCCTGCTTCGGCAGGAGCTTTTTTGTTGTCTGCGATTACGCTATTCGCTTCATTGTCTATCTTTACCAAAAAAAAACTTGTTATATTATGGGTTTTTTACCTTTAAACTATGGAAATCTTTGAAAATATATGTTACAATGGGCGATGGTGTAATAACTCTAATTGCGCCAAAATGCGCAAAAAATTTATTGGAGGTAAATTATGAGCAAGAAATTCGTTTATTTGTTCTCAGAGGGCGACGCTTCTATGCGTGAGCTTCTCGGTGGTAAGGGTGCAAACCTTGCAGAAATGACTCACATCGGTCTTCCTGTTCCTCAGGGTTTCACTATCACAACTGAAGCTTGTACTCAGTACTATGAGGACGGCAGAAAAATCAATGATGATATCCAGGCACAGATCATGGAATTCATCGACAAGATGGAAGAAGTTGTTGGTAAGAAATTCGGCGATAAGGAAAATCCCCTTCTCGTTTCTGTTCGTTCCGGTGCTCGTGCATCTATGCCCGGTATGATGGATACAATCCTTAACCTTGGTCTTAACGAAGAAGTTGTTGAAGTTATGGCTGCAAAGTCAGGCAACGCTCGTTGGGCTTATGACTGCTACAGAAGATTCATTCAGATGTATTCTGACGTTGTTATGGAAGTTGGTAAGAAATACTTTGAGCAGCTTATCGATGAAATGAAGGAAGCTAAAGGCGTTACTCAGGATATCGAGCTTACAGCTGAAGATCTCAAAGAGCTTGCAACTCAGTTTAAGGCTGAATACAAATCAAAAATCGGTAAAGACTTCCCCACAGATCCCAAGGAACAGCTTATGGGCGCTGTTGAAGCAGTTTTCCGTTCATGGGACAACCCCCGTGCAAACGTTTACCGTCGTGACAACGATATCCCTTACTCATGGGGTACTGCTGTTAACGTTCAGGCTATGGCATTCGGTAACATGGGTGATGATTGCGGTACTGGTGTTGCTTTCACTCGTGATCCCGCTACAGGTGAAAAAGGCCTTATGGGTGAATTCCTTGTAAACGCTCAGGGTGAAGACGTTGTTGCTGGTGTTCGTACTCCCATGCCCATCGCTGAAATGGCTGACAAATTCCCCGAGGCATTCGCAGA
>JAZQUT010000036.1:0-1574 GCA_045631405.1 Acutalibacteraceae bacterium
TTATCGCTATTGGCTCAACAGTTCTTGCAGCATACCTTGCCTGCAGAAAAGAATTGGCAACAGTTCCTGCAGTTCTTATGAGACCCAAGCCTCCCAAAGCAGGTAAGAGAGTGTTCCTTGAAAATATCAGCAGTATATGGAGTAAACTCAGCTTTACCTCAAAGGTTACTGTCAGAAACCTTTTCAGAAACAAAAAGCGTTTTGCAGTTACTGTTATCGGTATTGCAGGTTGTACTGCTCTCATTCTTTCTGCGTTTGGTATCCGTGGTGCTCTCGGTGGTGTTGTTGATAATCAGTATGGTAAGGAAAACGGCGTTGCAAGATATGACCTTCAGGTTGTTCTTAAGGATGGTCAGGCAGACTATGACAACAGTAGCGTGGTTCGTGAAATCAATGCTAAAGAAGGCATTGAGAAATCAATGCTCGGCTATCTTAAGGTTTGTACAGGCTTCTCTGACAGATCGGATAAATCAATGGAAATTGATATTCTCATTCCTCAGAATCCTGCAGATTTCCAGAACTTTATTGACTTGAAGCTTGGTAAGAATGATATTCCTTTATCTGACGAAGGCGCAGTTATTACAACTAAACTTGCAGATAAAACAAATACCAAAATAGGTGATAAACTTAAGGTTTCGTGGGTTGAAGGCTCAAAGACTTATGAGTATGAGGTTCTTGTAACAGGTATTGTTGATAACTATACATTCCATTATGTATATATGACTCCTTACTATTTCAGTAACCTTATAGGAACACCTATTACTTATAACTATCTTTTCTGTAAGGTTGATGAAAGCTTTACAACTGAGCAGAGAGCCTTCCTTGAAAAGAGTATCAATGAAAGTAAAGATGTAAACGGTTCTGTATTTACAACTGTTGTTATTGATAATGTTAACAATATAGTTGAAACACTTAACCTTGTTGTTCTGGTGCTTATTATAGCAGCTATGGGTCTTGCAATTGTTGTTCTTTATAACCTTAACAATATCAATGTTAACGAGCGAATAAGAGAGCTTGCAACCTTAAAGGTTCTCGGCTTCTATAACGGCGAGGTTTCAGCCTATATTTATCGTGAAAACATATTCCTGACAATCATAGGCATACTCTTTGGTCTTGTGTTAGGTGTACCCTTGAATATTGCCGTTATCGGCGCAGTTGATATTGATCAGCTTACCTTTAACACAACCTTAGCTCCCATAAGCTATGTTGTAGCAACCATTATCACAATAACAATTGCTATTATTGTTAATGTGAGAATGCACTTTAAGCTGAAGAAGATTAGTATGGTTGAATCCCTCAAATCAGTTGAATAATTGCCACATTTGGCGCAGAAGCCATTTTTTGCCACTCGTAGTATCCATATACAACTTCGTGTCAAGAAAAAGTCTTCTGCATCCAAATCTGACAATTATAGATAAAAAGAAGGTTGCCACATTTGGCGCAGAAGCCATTTTTTGCCACTCGTAGTATCCATATACAACTTCGTGTCAAGAAAAAGTCTTCTGCATCCAAATCTGACAATTATAGATAAAAAGAAGGTTGCCATATTTGGCTAATAAAAAACAACCGATGTA
>JAZQUT010000037.1:0-1053 GCA_045631405.1 Acutalibacteraceae bacterium
CCTTCAGATGACCATCGATCAGACGGGTCAGCTCTTCGGCACCGGGGCAGGCGATCAGGGCCAGGTTGGCGACCTGAGTTTCGGGGTTAAAGAAAGCGGACGGCATAACAGTGTTCTTAGACATGTTTTCTCTCCTCTTTATATTTTGTCACATAGAAAGTTTATGAAAATGAACAGCGTAATACAAGTATTTGCATACAAGCTGAGTATAGCACAACCCATCGGGAATTTCTACTGATTTTTTACAAAATTCGCTCTTTTCGTGGAAACGTTAAAAACTGGATGGAAAACAATACCAAATTTGATGGAATAATACTGCATACTCCATGGGAGAAAAACAGTGTATTTAAATTATGTGAGCCGTATACCTTGCTGCTTTTCGGAAAAAACACAGATCTGAAAATATGCGTGATCTATTTAACCATGACGCATTTTGAAAAGTTACATGTTACATATATATAGTAAAGAGGGCTGGTGAAATAAAATGATATGGCGTTTAAGTCTGTGAAATGAAGTGATATGGAAACAAATTAGCCGTACGAAATGAAATATAATCTAAAAGATAAGAATTTAATTGAAAAAAATAAAAAATAACGATTGACATTTCGGCGAATGGGTGGTATTATATCGAAGTTCCGTTCAGCGGGTGTCGCTGAGAACTGAACGAACTGTACCTTGTAAATTGAATAACGTGAAGACGAACTAATTAACACCTTGGACAATTATAATGGATTGTTTAAGCGATGTAAAATCGAAATTAACAGCCAACGAAAATTCTTGAGTAATATTTGCTAGACAAATTTATTCAAAAAATGATTTGAGCTGCTTTGGCAGTTTAGATACAATTTTTTGAGAGTTTGATCCTGGCTCAGGACGAACGCTGGCGGCGTGCCTAACACATGCAAGTCGAACGGGGTGTTCCTTCGGGGACACTTAGTGGCGAACGGGTGAGTAACGCGTGAGAAACCTGCCTTTCAGTGGGGGACAACAGTTGGAAACGACTGCTAATACCGCATAATGTTTCGAGAGGGCATCCTCTTGAAACCAAAGCTT
>JAZQUT010000038.1:0-45324 GCA_045631405.1 Acutalibacteraceae bacterium
AGAATTTTGTGATTAAGTATTTTTCACTCAGATGAGGCAAAAACACAGCCAATCCTGACGGATTGGCGAGTATTTTAACGAAATATGAGTGGAAAAGACTATCCCAAAATCTAGTTCGGATACGCTTTACCCACTCTAAAGAATTCTTCTGCATTTTTCCAAAAGAGCTTTTTTAATATTTTCTCATCTATACCTCTATCTGCAAGAGCGTTATATACAGATGGAATTTTATCTATTCCACACAAATCATTGTGTACCGGACAACCGTCATAATCGCTACCAAATGCAATTACATCCTCGCAGCCCATTGACAAAAAACACTCTATTTGTCGCTGAATCGCATCGATGCCCTCAGCTTTATCATCCTCAATGAAATCACGGCAAAAATTCAAGCCTATTAATCCTTTGGCCTGCTTTATAATCTCAATCTGCTCTTTGTCAAGGTTGCGCTTTTTACCGAACTCATTATCTACAATATTAGCATTGGAATGACTTGCTATAAATGGTTTACTTGCAATTTCTGCAAGCTCGTAAAAGCCTTGTCTGTTAAGGTGAGACACATCAAGAGTTATTCCCAGCGCCTCTGCTTCTTTGATAAATTCCTTGCCGAAGGGAGTCAACCCACCTTCTGAAAATGCACCACAACCGATTTCATTTTTAGCATTCCATGTTAATGTTATAAGACGGACGCCCCTGTCATAAAGATGATGAAGGCCCTCTAATGTTCCACCACACGCAGATGCACCCTCAACAGCAAGAATCGCTTTCACAGGTGTAGCCTTTTTATCATCGTAAAGAGAAATAAGATCACTATTTTTTTCAATTTCCTTGTAGAAATAATCTACTGTTTTATTGAAATATTCAACTGCAAAAACCCTTCTGAGCTCATCGGGAATCCAGATAGCAAAGACCTGAGTATAGCCCTCAAGCACCCTTGCTCTTTCTAAATCGATGTAAAGCTTGTTATTTCTTAAAGAAAGGTTATTGTTACTGCACTCACCTATCGTGTCACAATGTAAATCAAAAAACCTCATAACCCACCTCAAAAAGAATTTTTCAAATGAGTAATTTTCTGAAGCTCTTCACCATCAAGAAAAACCTCAATTATATCGAAGCGATGCTCCTTGGTCTTTGCCCATTTATTTAAATATACTGACGCTGCGCTTTTTACATTCTTCTGCTTATGAGCATTTACAGCATCTGCAGGAGCGCTTAAGCCACCTATCTGACGAGTTTTAACCTCTATGAAGCATAGAACCCCGTCCTTTTCTGCAATTAAATCTACCTCACCTGTATAGGTTTTAAAGTTAGCAGATTTTATATCATAATGCTCTTCTCTGAGATACTTGGCAGCAAGATGCTCACCATAAACACCAATTAAATCACTTCTCATTTATTTTCTCCCAAAATATTTTTGAGAAAGCTTCTTCTGTGGATTTCAGAAACACCATATTTCTCAATCATTTCATAATGAAGCTTAGTTCCATAGCCCTTGTGCTTTTCGAACTGATACTGAGGATATTTTTCAGCCATCTCCAGCATAAATCTGTCACGGCTTACCTTTGCAATAATTGATGCTGCAGCAACAGACATACATTTACTGTCACCCTTTACTATTGTAACCTCTTTAACGCCTGTATTGGGGTATCTGTTACCATCAATAAAGGCAAGGTCAGGCTTTATAGAAAGGCCCTCCACAGCCCTCTTCATTGCAAGAAAGGTTGCATTGAGAATATTGATTTCATCAATTTCCTTTTCTGTAGCAATACCAACAGACCAGCAAATTGCATCCTTTATTATATCATTATAAACCAAGTCACGCTTTTTCTCGGAAAGCTTCTTTGAGTCATTAAGTATTTCGTGAGAATAGTTTTCAGGTAAAATTACTGCACCTGCAAAAACAGGCCCTGCAAGAGGTCCTCTTCCTGCTTCATCCACACCACATACAACTGTATAGCCGTCGTTATGTGCTTGTATTTCATAAGAATAATCTAACATAATATAAACCTCAAAAAAACAAAAGTCAGAACACAATGGTTCTGACTTTATTTTATAATAATTATTCGGGAAATTCAAGAGTTAATCGTCCAAGCTTTCCTCCACGATATTCGTCAAGAAGCATTATTGATGCTCTTTCGGTATCAATCTCGCCACCTGAAATAAGCATACCTCTTTTTCTTCCTATCATTTCAAGAATTTCATAATCCTCTTTATCCTCAAAGCCTGTTATCTTGAAACGCTCGCTTATTCGGTCACAGTAGCCGTTTTTAAGCACATTAATAAGACGCATAGCTAACATCTCACTATCGAGTATCTCGTCTTTAACAGAGCCTATAAAGGCTAATTTATCGCCCACTGCCTTATCCTCGAATTTCGGCCACAAAACACCGGGAGTATCAAGAAGCTCAACACCATTACCAACTGCAAACCAGCTGTTTGAACGAGTTACACCGGGCTTATCGGCAACCTTTGCGCGATTGCGACCTGCCATTTTGTTAATAAAGGATGATTTACCTGTATTGGGAATACCAACAACCATAACACGAAGAGGCTTGCCAACCATACCCTTTTCGGTATTCTTCTGAATCTTGTCTTTAAGAACCTCTCTTACCAATGGCAAATATGCATTCAAGCCTTTACCACTGCGACAATCAACAGGAATAGCAAACATTCCGTTTTTCTTATAATAATCAACCCATTTTGCAGTTGCTTTTTCATCAGCAACATCGCACTTATTAAGGAGAACAATTCTTGGTTTGCTTCCAATCATTTCCTTGAGCTCAGGGTTTGAGGAGCTCATGGGTATTCTTGCGTCAACGATTTCTGTCACTAAATCTACAAACGGCAGGCTTTCTTTAATAAGCCTGCGCGTTTTAGCCATATGACCCGGAAACCACTGAACTACTTGTTTCTGTGAATCATTCATAATCGTATATATCAAAATCTCCAAAAGGCAAAATTCTTACTACAGCCTTGCCTAATACATATCTTTCGTCTAACGGACCGATAAGGTTTGAACGGCTATCGGTTGAGCCATTTCTGTTATCTCCCATACAAAAAATGTGACCCTCAGGCACTGTATAAGGGAATTCAATATCATCAAGCTTGGGTAGAATGAAATCCTCACGAGTGTAAGGCTCCTCAAGAGCAACACCATCAACATAAACTGTGCTTGTAGAATAGTCTATATCAACAGTTTCGCCACCCTTTGCAATAACACGCTTAATGAGAGGCTCATCAAAATAATTAGGCTCTGTGATAACCACAATGTCGCCTCGGTCATAGCTTTCCTTGTTAACTGTTAAAAGCCAGTCATTATCCTGCAGGGTATTTGTCATTGATTCACCCTCAACACCAACAAGGCGGAAGGCAAATGTAAACACAAAGGCAATAATTATGAAGGAAGACATAATTATCGAAACCAAGTCGTAAACAGAAAGATGAAAGCTACCCTTCTTCTTTTCTGCTTTTTTAGCATCCTGCTTTATTTCGGTAACTGTTTCTTCGGTTACTATATCAACAATTCTTTCGTCATTATTATTCATAATCACTCAACCTTCCAATCACCGAGAGGGAAAAATCTGAAAAGAACCTTACCTACAATATATCTTTCATCAACACAGCCAACTCTTGTTGAACGGCTATCAAGAGAATTACCTCTGTTATCACCGAGAACAAATACTGTCCCTTCAGGAACAGTTATTGGAAAAGCAATATCAAACTGCTGAAGAGTCAGCTCGTCAGAGTAATCCTCTTCGGTTCCGTTAACTGTAACAACGCCTGTTGTGAAATTAATATCCACAACATCGCCACCAACTGCTATTACTCGCTTAACAATGGGTTCATCCATATCAGCAGCTTCGGAAATAACAACTATATCGCCCTTTTCAGGCTTATATCCTACTGTTGAAACAATAAGCTTGTCGTTATGCTGTAGTGTCGGCTTCATTGATGATCCGTCAACATTAAACACTCTGAAGAAGAATGTAAAAATAACAGTTATAACTACAAGAGCTGCAATTATAGCCTCAAAAACCTCAAAAACACTAAGCTTGCCATTACGCTTTTCTTTAGCCTTTTTGGTGGAATCCGATTCACTTAAAGTGATATTATATTCCTCGGTTTTACGCATATTGCTCACCCCTTAATAATTCATATAAATACTATAAACTTTTTTAGGGTGAAAGGAATTATCCTAACCGTGTTTTATACAGGCGGATTTCCGTTCATCCTGTGTTAAAATACTCGCCAATCCGAAAGGATTAGCTGCGTTTTTGCCTTGGCTGACCAAAAATCCGCACTGTATAAAATCTTCGACCTAAAAGCGAAAGATTTTTATTGGATTTTTGGTGTTGAGGGCGAAGATAGGCTGGCGCCTTTCAAGACCGAAACGCCGAAAAGACTTGAAAATACTCGCTTTTAGGCAGGTTCGGATGATTCCTTCCATCCTTAAAAGAAATCAAGGGCAGATTATACATCTGCCCCAATTTTCGACTTTTATTAGCCGATTTTTTCCTTAACCTTAGAAGCCTTACCAACTCTATCACGAAGATAATAAAGCTTTGCACGGCGAACTTTACCGTAACGAACAACTTTAACAGATGCAACGTTGGGTGAGTGAACAGGGAAAACTCTTTCAACACCTACGCCGTAAGCAACACGACGAACTGTGAATGTTTCGCTAACACCACTACCGTTCTTAGCAATAACTGTACCTTCGAAAGCCTGAAGTCTTTCTCTCTGACCTTCACGGATCTTAACGTCGATTCTAACTGTGTCACCAACGTTAAATTCGGGCTTCTCAGCCTTAAGGCTGTCCTGTGCAATAAGTTTTAATGCGTCCATAATAAACCTCCGATTTTTTTCAAGCGTTCTTATTACATAGCTATTGCAACTATAAACAGCGGACCGCCAGCTTTAATGTTGCCATTAACTGCCGTTGTCTCGAAACAACGCACACATAGACTGGATAATAATATCACAACAACTTGAAAAATGCAATACATTTTTTCATTTTTTTGAAAAAATATTGAAGAGCAAGGAAACCCCACATTGCTCTTCAATTATATACAATATTTATTTATATTTCAAGAACTATACTGCAGGAATAAAAATAACCTTAAGATTTTCTGTCGTATCTCCCTCTATTCCGTTTTCCTCAGCAATTGCAGCAACAGTTGTATTATAACGCCTTGCAATAGACCATAGGCTTTCACATTCTTCAGGGAAATAAACGGTTATTGCATTTGATTTTCTTACGGTCTGATTTTCACTTTCCTTCACATCGGAAACTGCATCAACAATCATTCTGCCGAAAACACTTGCAGCTACATTTATTTCTGCTCTTACATCAATGGTATTACTGCCCTTTTCGGCACAATCCAAGGAAAATACATCAAGCTTGGGCAAGCAGAAAATGTCATTATCTGTATAATCTGCTTTCCTTTCATATTTAACATCAAGAATCTTGTTTATATTAGAAACGCTACCCGATGAATCCTTTATCAGAACAGACAAGGAAAGGTTAGCAGAAATTGACAGTAGCTCATTTTCCCTTCTGACTGCCACATTGGTTAATTCACACGCTGAGGCTACTACCCTGCTTACGCCCTCGCCACTGACCTGAAAGCTATCTCTGAAAATATATGTATCGTGGATTTCATCAAGAGGTGTAAAGAACACCATAGATTGTTTTTTCAGCTCAATAGCACTGCCCACTGCATAAGCATCATTTATAACAAGAAGCTCCTTCTCCTCCCACATTGAAGCAGAGGCATCTATCGAAAGACCTATATCCAAGGAGCTTCCCACCCCTTCCTGCTCATTTTTAATCATTACATCAACTGCAGTTACATTGAGCACCACATTACCTGTAAAGCGCTCCTCCATACCATCAAATTCTAAAATCTGATTTATGGGTAAGGTATGTCTGATATTTTCTGTGGATGCTCTGTCATTGGCATTAACATAACAAATCTCAACAACGGCATCACCCTTAACCATTATTTTATTGCTGATTTTTTTGATTTCGGTACAAATTGCGCTTGCTCGGGAATTGATTATAAATGCACACGGAACAGAAAGCGCTACTGTATCACTCATAGAAAATGCTCTCGTCTTTTTGCAGCCCAAGGACATAGCTCTCACAGGAACACATTTCTTTTCAATATAAGAATCCTCTATTGAGAGAATCTCCTCTGTTTCCTCAAGAAAGGCGTTAATTTTTATTACTATACCTGCTTTTATTTCTGCTCTTTTTGTGCTTGTAGCACGACAATTAACATATGAAACCGACACATCGCAATTAATATCGGTTGCATCATTGAACACATTGTTTTCACAATGGCGTGTAAAAGGTCTTGTCTGTGCAAAGGAATAAATACAACCATCCTCAGCAGTATAAATCATTCTCAGCTCGCACTCACCGTCAACAGTAACCCTCTCCCCGACTGCCTTACAGGAATTAACCTTTGGCTGCGCAGTAGATTTGATAATCCTGAGAATTTCAGGCATATATTCAGGCAAAGAAAAATCTGCCTCAACACATTCTTCAATTGAATTATCCTTTACTGTCTGCAATATTTTATAGTTCTCTTTTTTTAAGGTTATGTCCATAAAAATTAACTCCCTTCATATACCTTCTGTTAAGTATATGACTGAGATTTCCTTGGTATGATAGATTTTTTGAAATGTGGAATTCGGAATGCAGAATACGGAATATAGCATAGCAACGAACACACTAAAACCCATTTGATTATTATATATACCAAAAATACCACTGGTAAAAATGGTATAAATAAAAATACCATCGTATACGATTGCATACCAAAAATACCGATAATGATAACGATAATGATAATGATAACGATAACGATAACGATAACGATAATGATATATATACATATATAAACAAAAAGCCAGAACTGCTGTCCTGACTTTTTATTTGTTTTTATTCAGTTATATCCTCCGTTGTTTCTTCAACAGGCTCTTCATAAAGAAGAGTATAAAGCATCTGCTTGTTTTCAGAAAGATTAATTGAAATACTTGAGCCGTCCCACTGAGATGAATACCACCATGTATCATCAAAGGGTATCTGCTGAGAAACAAGGAGCTTGTCCATATCTGCGCCTGATTTTGCAAGGCAGCCTGAAAGCGCGAAAATAAGATTCCAGAAATCAGAAGCTGAAAGAGTTGTTTCGATATACGGAGCAACCTCTTTTGCAGTTGAAACAAGACCAAAAATGCCGATAGGATTAATCTGCCCTTTAACCTTTGATGCAATTGCAGAAATAACCTTCCTCTGACGCTGAGTTCTCATAAAGTCTGAGTCTAATTTACGAATACGGGAATACCAGAGTGCCTGATAGCCATTAAGGTGGACGCTTTCGCCACTTTCAAAGGCATCGGGCTTCTTCTCTTTTCCGTATCTGTGGCGATTATTTATATAATCAGCCTCATCCTCTGTAACCTCAACATCAACACCACCGAGACCATCTACAAGAGCAGTAAACATTTCAAAGTTCACTGTTGCATAATCGTCGATTTTAATGCCAAAGTTATATTCAATAGTCTGAATAAGAAGATTTGCGCCACCCCATGCATAAGCAGCATTTACCTTTGATTCACGGTTACCCGGAACATATAAATGGGTATCACGGAGAATAGAGCAAACTGTAATTCTGCCTGTTGATTTATTAACGGAAGCAATCATAATACTGTCGCTTCGGGATGAGCCACCATTTGCCTTATCGCAACCGATAAGAAGAATGTTACGGACATTCTTATCGCTGATAAGCTCAACGCCCTCAATATGCTGAATTTCCTCAGCCTTAGTAAATTTACCAACAACACCATTTGCCATCACAAACAGAATTGCACCAAAGGCAACCACTGCCGCGAGGATTATTGCTATTATCTTTTTACCCTTTGAGCCCTTCTTTTCAGGTACTAATCTACCTCTTCTTGCCTCAAAATCAGAAATTTCGTCTGTATCCTGAAGGCTTTTTCTTCTGTTTAAGGGTTGGGCTACAGGGATTTCAACTGAAAACTCGTCCTCATTAAAAGACTCTGCTCGTCTCGGTTGATACGAGGATTTATTTCTGCTTATATAAATTCCATCATCCTCGGGCTCGCTTCTGCGACTCTTATTTATATAAATATCTTCCTTTGAGGAGTCGCTGAAAATGTCCTCGTACTCGTCATTATCATTGGTTGAATAGCTGTATATATCCTCGTACTCATCCTTCTTTTTCACATAGCTCAGAAGCTCTATATAATCCTCGTTTATAGAGACCTTCTTTTCCTCGTTGGGATTTCTTTTGTTAGCCAAAGCAATACTCCTTCAAATATTAGTTTCCACCTAATTTAATATTTATACCACCATCGCTGCTTGTTGTAGTGGTAGGCTGTGGCAGATAGGGCTCCACAGCATGAGCAAGCTTACTGATAGGCATTGACTGAAGATAAACCTTACCGGGACCTGTAACAACAGTATGGAACATACCTGAGCCACCAAGAAACATATTCTTAAAGCCCTTTACGGTTTCAACGCTCATTGTACAGCTTTCGCTCATAGCTGCAAGGTGACCTGTGTTGACAACAATGCTTTCACCTGCACCAAGAGTATATTCCTTGCAGTTGCCGTCGATTTCTATGAACACCATACCGTTACCGGTAATTCTCTGCATAATAAAGCCTTCGCCACCGAAGAAGCCTGCGCCTGCCTTGTGCTGAAAGAACACAGAAACATCAAGGCCCTTTTCCATAGCAAGAAAGCCCTTTTTCTGAACAACAATACCATTACCGGAGGTTACCTCAAAGGGAATAATGCCACCGGGGAAGCTTGAGGTAAAGGCTATCATACCAGTACCACTTACAGAGGTAAATTCATTAAGGAAAAGTGATTCTCCTGAAATAAGTCTTCCGAGAGCTTTTTTAATTCCTCCACCTGAGCTTGTTTCCATTTTCATATTAGGACTCATCCAACCCATAGAGCCACCTTCGGAGCAAAGGGTCTGACCCTGTTCAGGATAGCATATAACAACGGGCAAGCTGCCCCCTTCAATTTCATATTTCAACATAAAAATACCTCCTTCAGTATTTCTTTATTGAATTATATATTTTTTTCTGTAATTTTTCAAGTATATACATACAAAAACACTCCTCGCAAATATATGCAAGAAGTGTTTTACATTTAAATTAGTTAACCTTAACAATCCAACCGAGCTTATCCTCGCGCTTGCCCCACTGAATACCTGTGAGTTCATCGTAAAGGAACTGTGCAACGGGACCGATTTTAGAATCGTTGATAATGATATGCTCATCGCCGTCAATATACTCACCAACGGGTGAAATAACAGCTGCAGTACCTGTACCAAAGGATTCCTTGAGTGTACCGTTCTTGTAAGCATCCTTAACCTCGTCAACGGAGATTTTTCTCTCCTCAACCTTGTAGCCGTTTGCTTTAAGAACCTCAATACAAGATGCTCTTGTAACACCGGGAAGAATGTTGCCATCCTCGAGAGAGGGAGTGATAACTGTATCATCGATAACGAAGAATACGTTCATAGCGCCAACCTCGTCGATGTACTTTCTCTCAACGCCATCAAGCCAGAGAACCTGAGCATAACCCATTTTATCAGCCTTTTCCTGACCGATAAGAGATGCAGCGTAGTTACCACCAGCCTTAGCCATACCGGTACCACCCTTTACACAACGAACATACTCGCGTTCAATGTAAATCTTAACGGGGTCCATACCATTTGCATAGTAAGAGCCAACGGGAGAAAGAATGATTGCGAAGATGTAGCTGTGAGAAGCGTGAACTCCAAGGAATGCGTCAGTAGCGATGATGAAGGGACGGATGTAAAGAGATGTTCCGTCATTGTGGGGAACCCAATCCTTATCAACATCAACAACTGTCTTGATAGCCTCGAGAACCATATCGGGATCAAGTCTGGGAACGCAAAGACGATCGCAGGTGTTGTTCATTCTTTCGATGTTTTTCTGAGGACGGAAAAGCTGAATGCTGCCGTCTGCAGTTCTGTATGCCTTAAGACCCTCGAAAAGCTCCTGAGCATAGTGGAAAACCATTGAAGAAGGATCAAGAGAGAGAGGACCGTAAGGTACAACTCTGCCGTCATGCCAGCCCTGACCTTCATCGTAGTTCATAATAAACATATGGTCTGTAAAGATTTTACCGAAGCCAAGCTTGCTCTCATCCTGAGGCTTTGCCTTGGGAGCGGTTGTTCTTTCAATTTTAAATTCATAAGCCATTGAAAGTACCTCTTTTCAATTAATAATCGTAACCGAGCTTAAGCGCAGTTTTGTTTACTTCAAGAAGATTCTGACGACGAGCAGAAACAACCTTTGCGAGAGGTGCATCAATACCATCGAAGCCAAGCTCTTCAACTTCTTTAAGAAGCTTACCTGTGATAATCATATTAGCAAGAGTGCTGATACCCTGCTCATTTGCAAGCTGAGTTGCAGGAATGTAGAAAACATCAACGTCTGCTCTCTCAACCTTTCTTGTAATAAGAGTTGAGTCAACGAAGATTTTACCACCTGAAACAACCTCATTTTCATACTTATCAAGTGAGGGAAGGTTCATAGCAACGAGAACATCGGGCTTACCAACGATGGGAGAACCGATGGGCTCATCGCTTACGATAACGCTACAGTTCGCTGTACCACCACGCATTTCAGGACCGTATGAAGGAAGCCATGAAACCTGCTTGTTTTCAAGAAGACCCTTGTATGCAACGAATTTACCTGCGAAAAGGATACCCTGACCGCCGAAACCTGCAAAAAGAATGTTACATGCTTTACTCATTATTTTGCCTCCTCTGCGTAGATATCTTTATAAACACCTAAGGGGTAATAAGGAAGCATATTTTCCTCAAGCCATGTAAGTGCTTTTTCGGGTGTCATACCCCAGTTTGTAGGACAAGTTGAAACAACCTCAACAAGAGAGAAGCCCTTGCCGTCAAGCTGATTCTGGAATGCTTTTTTGATAGCAGCCTTTGCTTTTCTTACATTAGAGGGGTTATTAACAGCAACTCTTTCAAGGTATGCAGCGCCATCAACATTCTGAAGAAGCTCACAAACCTTAACAGGATAACCAACCGTTTCAACATCTCTGCCGTAGGGAGAGGTCTGAGTAACCTGACCGGGAAGAGTTGTGGGAGCCATCTGACCACCTGTCATACCATAAATAGCGTTGTTTACGAAAATAACTGTGATGTTTTCGCGTCTTGCAGCTGCGTGAACTGTTTCTGCAGTACCGATAGCAGCAAGGTCACCGTCACCCTGATATGTGAAAACAACATTGTTTTCGGGATCTGCTCTCTTAACACCTGTTGCAACTGCAGGAGCTCTACCGTGAGGAGCCTGAATGAAGTCGCAGGTGAAATAATCATAAGCCATAACAGAGCAGCCAACAGGTGCAACACCGATTGTTCTGCCATCAATACCGAGCTCATCAATAACCTCGGCAACAAGTCTGTGAATAATACCGTGAGTACAACCGGGACAATAGTGAAGCGGTGCATCAGTTAATGTTTTCGGTTTCTCAAATACTACTGCCATTATTTGTTACCTCCTTCATTGATTTCTTCGATTTTTGCAAGTACCTCTTCGGGAGCAGGAATGATACCACCAGTACGGTTGCAAAGATATACGGGTTTCTTGCATTCGATTGCAAGCTTAACATCCTCAATCATCTGACCCATATTCATTTCAACAGAAAGGAATGCCTTGCATTTATCTGCTGCAGCCTTGAGCACCTTCTCGGGGAAGGGCCAGAGTGTGATAGGACGAATCATACCAACCTTGATACCCTTTGCTCTTGCTTCAACGATAGCGTTTTTAGCAACACGAGCTGTAATACCGAAGGAAACTACGCAGATTTCTGCATCGTCCATAAGATATTCTTCGTAAAGAACCTCGTTTTCTTCAACGATTTTATATCTTGCGAAGCGCTCAAAGTTTGTTCTTTCAAGCTCTTCTGCCTTTAAGTAAAGAGAGTTAACGATATTGTGCTTTCTCTCGCCCTTTGTACCTGTAAGTGCCCAAGGCTTATCAAAAGCATTAGGTGCTGTATCAGGAAGCTCAACAGGCTCCATCATCTGACCGAGAGTACCGTCTGCAAGAATCATAGCAGGCATTCTGTACTTATCAGCAAGGTCAAATGCTGTGCTTGTAAGGTCAGCCATTTCCTGAACTGAAGCAGGAGCAAGAACGATTTTCTTGAAGTCACCATGGCTACCACCCTTTACTGCCTGAAAATAGTCAGACTGAGAGGGCTGAATACCACCAAGACCGGGGCCACCACGCTGAACGTTAACAATAAGAGCAGGAACATCTGAACCTGCGATATATGAAATTCCCTCGCTCTTAAGAGAAACTCCAGGGCTTGAGGATGATGTCATAACGCGTTTACCTGTTGCAGCAACACCAAGAACCATATTGATAGCTGCAACCTCACTTTCTGCCTGAAGGAAAACGCCTCCAACCTTAGGCATTCTTTTTGCCATATAAGCGGCAATTTCTGTCTGAGGTGTAATGGGGTAACCGAAATAATGCATACAACCTGCTCTGATTGCAGCCTCGGCAATAGCCTCATTACCTTTCATTAAAACTTTTTCACCCATTTATCTCACCTTACCTTTCAACAGTTATAGCACAGTCAGGGCACATTGTTGCACAGAATGCGCAACCAATACACTTGCTTTCATCAATACAATGTGCAGGATGATGTCCTTTTGCATTAAGCTTTGCAGAATCAAGTTCCACAATTTTCTTGGGACAAGCAGTTACGCACAAACCGCAGCCCTTGCAAACATTTTCTGCGAATGTTACTTTTGCCATTTTTCTGCCTCCTAAATTATCTTTTTTTGTAAAGTCAGCGGAAACAGATTTTCAACCTTTCCGTTGAGATTATTCACTAAATTTTCTGTGACAGTTGTCATCTTAACAGGTAAGCCTGTTAATCTTGATAACTCTTCGGCACTGTCAACCGAATTTATAACATCCTCTTCTGTGGTAAGCTCACCAAGATTGGAGTTATTGACAATTGCTGTAAATTTCACCTTACACGCTGCTTCAATTTCCTGCATAATTTCAAATGCAGACTCTGCATCAGGTGTCAAGGGACGATATTTATTGAAAACGAAAAGCATTTCATAATCGTTTTCCTCTTTTATAGCGTCGGCATATCTACCTAAAGCATAGGCGCCACGATCATCGCCACCGATATCCATTATGGCCTTTTCCTCGCGTTTGTCAAGAAGAGAATAAACATCCTGAGGTAAAGCAGGTAAATCTACATTTGAATTTGCAAATGCTGAGGAAATAAGCTTTATTCCTGCATTGTTCAGCTCTTCAAGACTGTCGCGTGTTCTGAAATAGGGATTAACTATATCTAGGTCAGCGATAACAACATTTTCACCAAGGCTTTTAAGATACAAAGCATAGTTTACTGCAATATTTGTTTTTCCACTGCCATAATGCCCTGCAAAAAGGGTCATTCGTTTACTTTGCATCTTATCACCTCGTCTGAATTGATTTTAGTACATTATAATTTATTTCTCTGGATTTTTCCACTTGTTGTTTTTGGTAATTCGTCACGGAAAACAACGATTCTCGGGTATTTATAAGGAGCAGTTTTCTCCTTAACATACTGCTGAATTTCCTTCTTGAGCTCCTCAGTACCCTCTGTTCCGGGAACAAGAACGATGCTTGCCTTAACAACCTGTCCTCTTACCTCATCGGGAGCAGCAGAAACGCCACATTCGAGAACATAGGGAAGCTCCATAATAACGCTTTCGATTTCGAAGGGTCCTATACGATAGCCTGAAGACTTGATAACATCGTCAACACGGCCAACATACCAATAGAATCCATCCTCGTCCATCCAGGCAACGTCACCTGTATGGTAGTAACCATCGTGCCAAACCTCTTTGGTCTTTTCTTCGTCATTATAATAGCCCTTGAAGAGACCACAGGGTGCGCCATCCTTTACATTAACAACAATTTCGCCGTTTTCACCAACATTTACCTTGTTGCCGTCTGCATCGATAAGGCAAACATCATAAATAGGTGCAGGCTTACCCATTGAACCGATTTTATGAGGTGCGCCTGTCATATTACCGATAATCATTGTGCTTTCGGTCTGACCGAAGCCTTCAAGAATCTGAAGACCTGTTGCCTTTTCAAATTGACGGTAAACCTCGGGGTTAAGAGCCTCACCTGCTGTTGTCATATGCTTAACAGATGAGAAATCATATTTTGAAATATCCTGCTTAATCATCATTCTGAGCATTGTGGGAGGTGCGCAGAAGGTTGTGATATTATGCTGAGCAAACATAGGAAGAATGTCTGCAGCATCGAAACGGTCAAAGTCATAAACGAAGAGAGCTGCTTCGCAGAGCCACTGTCCGTAGAATTTACCCCACATTGACTTTGCCCAGCCTGTATCGGAAATGGTGAAATGAAGACCATCGGGGTCAACATTATGCCAGAACTTTGCAGTATGGAAATGGCCGAGTGCATAAGTATAGCTATGAGCAGCGATTTTGGGATAGCCTGTTGTGCCTGATGTGAAGAACATAAGCATAAGGTCATCGCCACCGGGAGCATCCTCCCCTCTCTCATAATGAGAGCTGAAGAGCTTGCACTCTTCGTCGTAGTTTCTCCAGCCTTCGCGCTCTTCGCCAACTGCGATTTTAATTTTAAGGTCGGGACATTTTTCTGCTGCTAAATCAACCTGATTTGCAACATCGCCGTCAGTTGTACAAATAATTGCCTTAACGCCTGCAGCCTGGAAGCGATATTCAAGGTCGTGCTCCTGAAGCTGATTAGGAGCAGGAATACCGATTGCACCTAATTTATTAAGACCAAGCATTGCAAACCAATACTGATAGTGGCGCTTAAGGATAAGCATAACCTTGTCGCCCTTTTTGATGCCGAGGGATTTGAAATAGTTAGCTGCCTGAGCAGAGCCCTTTTTCATATCCTTAAAGGTAAATCTTCTTTCGGTCTTATCTCTTGAGATATGAAGCATAGCCATTTTATCAGGCTCTCTGTCTGCAAGAGTATCAATAAGGTCAAAAGCAAAGTTGAAGTTTTCTGTATTTTTGAATTTGATTGATGTGGGTGTTCCCTTTTCGTTACGCTCAACATCAATGAAATTATGATAGATTCTTTCTTTCTTATCTTCCTTAACCTTTTCAGGTGCCTTGTATTCCTCAGTCTTCACATGCTGAAGCTCGGGAATAGGCTCACCTGAGGGATTAAGAACAATTGCGTAGAAGGTACAGTCCTTACCGTCAACGGCAATCATACCATGAGGAGTAAGAGAATCATAATAGATACTGTCGCCAGGTCCGAGAATTTCGGAGTGCTCACCAACCTGAACCTTTAATTTACCTTCAACAACAATGTCAAGCTCCTGACCATCGTGAGAAGTAAGCTCGATATCCTTATTCTGATTTTCTTCGCTGTATGTAGCTTCAACGAAAAGAGGCTCAGCGATTTTATTTCTGAACTTGGAAGCAAGGTTGAAATAGGTCATACCATGAGCCTTTTCAATCTTCTGTCCTTTACCTGCTTTGGTGAAAACATAGTTTGTAAGCTTGGGTGTGCTACCCTCGATGATGCTTGAAACATCAACATTGAAAGCAAGGGCGCAGCGATAAATGAAAGCAAAGTTAAGGTCACTTTCGCCGTTTTCGCAAGCAAGATACTCAGCTTCGGTTACACCTGTTTTAGCAGCCATTTCTTCTGCAGTGTAGCCTTCAATTTCACGTAACTCTCTGATACGTGCGGCCATCTCTTTGATTTTAAAATCAAGTCCGGTCATTTTATCCATTATTCATATTCCTCCGTTTTTTGGTAGGGACACAATAAAAAACTCGTCCCAAAGATGTTCTTTGAGACGAGTAAAATTTAAAATTTATACCCGCGGTACCACTCAAATTGCAGTTAAAAACTGCCTCTCTCAAGGTCAATCAACCCCTATGCATTAACGCAGCAATCACGGAAAGGTTCTACTAAGCTGAAGCTTTTCTTCCTTTCGGCTCAGAAACTACAAACATCAATCTCTCAACCTATGACTTGCACCAACCGTCATTTCTCTGAAAGGTGAAACAATTGCGCCCTTTTCTTCAACGCCTTTATATTTAATTTTCTCAAAGATAACATATTACAAGGTAAATGTCAAGTTTTTTTATTTAAATTATAATGTTTTAATATAAAGCTTTAATCAGCGATTTATCAAAGCTTATTTCTGATTATCTTACCACTTATAGTCTTGGGTAATTCATCACGGAAAACAACGATTCTCGGGTATTTATAAGGAGCAGTGTTCTGCTTTACATACTGCTGAATTTCCTTCTTAAGCTCCTCTGTACCCTCTGTTCCGGGTGTAAGGACGATGCTTGCTTTAACAACCTGACCTCTTACCTCATCGGGTGCAGCAGAAACGCCACATTCGAGAACATAGGGAAGCTCCATAATAACATTTTCGATTTCGAAGGGTCCGATACGGTAGCCTGATGATTTGATAACATCATCAATTCTGCCTACATACCACAAATAACCGTCCTCATCTCGCCAAGCAGTATCACCTGTATGGTAAAGTCCGTCATGGTAAACCTCGTTTGTTGCATCCTCGTTATTGTAATAGCCGAGGAAAAGACCACAAGGAACAGCTGAATCTGTATGAATAACGATTTCACCTGTTTCACCGTCTGCAACGGGCTTGCCGTCAAGGTCAACTATATCAACATCATAAAGAGGAGTGGGCTTACCCATAGAGCCAATCTTAATAGCAGTACCATTGAGAGTAGCGATAGAAAGAGTTGTTTCTGTCTGTCCGAAGCCCTCGTGGATACGAAGACCTGTTGATTTTTCAAACTGCTTGAAAACCTCAGGATTAAGAGCCTCACCTGCTGTTGTTGCGTGAACAATTGAAGATAAATCGTACTGTGAAATATCCTGCTTGATTAACATTCTGTACATTGTGGGAGGTGCACAGAAGGTTGTGATATTGTACTTTGCAAACATAGGAAGAATCTTTGAAGCATCGAAGCGATCAAAGTCATATACGAATACGCCACCCTCGCAGAGCCACTGACCGTAGAGCTTGCCCCAGAGAGCCTTACCCCAACCGGTTTCGGAAATTGTGAAGTGAATACCATCTCTCTGAACACAGTGCCAATATTTAGCTGTGATAAAGTGACCGAGAGGATATTTGTGGCTATGAGTTGCGATTTTGGGATATCCAGTTGTACCTGATGTAAAGAGCATAAGCATAGGATCGTCACCACAGGGTGATTCCTCATCACGAACAAATCTACGGCTGAAAAGACCATATTCTTCATCAAAACAATGCCAGCCATCCTTTTTACCGTTAGCAACAATCTTTGTTGTAAGAGAGGGACAATTTTTCTGAGCCTCATCAACATAATCTGTTGCCACACCGTCTGCAGTAACAATAACTGCAGAAACACCTGCTGCATTGAAGCGATATTCATAGTCATGAACAACAAGCTGATTTGTTGCAGGAATTGCAACTGCACCAAGCTTGTGAAGAGCAAGAATTGAAATCCAGAACTGATAGTTTCTCTTGAGAACGAGAAGAACTCTGTCGCCCTTTTTGATGCCCAAGGATTTAAAGTAGTTTGCAGCCTGAGAGGATGCCTCCTTAAGGTCCTTGAAGGTAAAGCGACGCTCTGTTAAATCATCTGAAATATGAAGCATTGCAAGCTTTTCGGGATACTGTCTGCCAAGCTCATCAACGATGTCAAAAGCAAAGTTGAATTTATCTTCATTTTCAAAGGAAATGCCTGTGCAAACGCCGTTTTCGTCCTCAACTGTTTTGATAAATTTATCGCAAACGAGGGGGAAGCTCTTAGGAGCTCTGCCAACATTTACTGTGCTCATATGAGTATCAGCAACAGCCTCATCCTCTGCCATAACCATAGCTAAGAAAAGGCAATCCTCGCCATTAACAGCAATCATACCGTGAGGAGTTGAGCTTTTATAGAAGATGCTGTCGCCCTCGTGGAGAATTTCTGTATGGTCACCAACCTGAACCTTAAGCGAGCCCTTGATAACAAGGTCAAATTCCTGACCTGAGTGAGTTGTAACCTCGATAGGCTTTGACTGAAGCTCACTTCTGTATTCATATTTAACCCAATAGGGATTTGCAAGCTTATTTTTAAATTTAGGAGCAAGGTTCTGAATTAAGATACCCTCTTCATTTGCAGTTGTCTGACCCTTGCCACGACGAGTTACATTATAGGTTGAAAGCTTTGCGCTCTGACCTTCAAGAAGGTCTGTGATTTCAACATCAAATGCAAGGGCGCATTTGTGAATAAAGCTAAAGGGTAAGTCCTCCTCTGCTTTTTCATATGCAAGGTATTCTGCTAAGGTGAGTTCGGTTTTTTCTGCCATTTCTTCAGCAGTAAAGCCATAGATGTCGCGAAGCTCTCCGATACGCTTTGCAACCTCTGCAAGCTTGTTTGTTACTGAATTGTTCTGCATAATAATAGCCTTCTTTCAAAAGTATTATCGAATCACACAAATAAAACAAAAAAAACGCCCCAAAAAACCTTTCTGGTTCTTTGAGACGAAATAAATTCCGCGGTACCACTCAAATTGCAATTTAAAATTGCCACTCAGGAGTCCATCAACCCCGTTGCACTAACGCAGCATACTCGAAAGGCGCCTACTCAAAAAACTCTTTCGGACCTTCAGCTCGGAAGGGATAGGTTCTGAAAAATCAAGCTATCGGCTCACAGCACCCGCCGACTCTCTGTAAACTGTAAATTTCAACCGTCTTCGTCATAGCTTTTATTTGTGATATTTTCAATTTGGAAGAATTTTAACACTTTATACTATATATGTCAAGAGTTTTTTGTAAAAAAAGATACCAGATACCAGATGCCAGATGCCAGCGCATTGAAAAAACTCTTCTAATGTGTTATAATCACAGCAAAGATTGTAAAAATTTATTTTTTAGGAGTTTAGGTATGCAACAACCTCAAAGACTTTTAGGTAAAAATGATTTCAAATTACTTTATGGTATGGTTATAATTGCACATATAGTTTCTATGGTTATTTTAAAGTTTGAACCTCCAATTATCATTATAGCGTGTTGTTCTGTTTTTATATCTTTTGCAATAGCATTTTTCAAATTATTCAAAAAAACCGAAACAAAAAAGGCGTTTTATTGGATTTGGGGTGTTGTCGGCATTTTTAATGCAATAGTTATGAGTTTATACTTTTCTTTGTTTGTTAATAGAGAGTTAAAATACAAGGTATTAGTTTTTGTTATTTGGATAATAGTTGTTGCTATTATTTGTATTTCAATGAAGTTGCTCTGCTCCCATTATATCAAAAAAGCTTATTCTGACACGCAAAAATCTGATTCTTCCCGTACAGCTAATCTTTCAAAAGCAGGTGCAGCAATCGGTACAGTTTTCGGTATTTACTTGATACGTTCTGGACTTATTCCCGGATTAACTCACGGACATTTAATATTAGCCTGTTGTATTTTTATTTTCTCTCTTCTTTCCGTTTCCTTGTTTACAGTTACACTTATACATAATTATGATGAAAAAGACAAGTTACTTTAAAGCAATTGCAGTTGATTGCGAATTTTTATTGGCGTTTTGGTGAGAACAAGAAATGGTTATAAACTTTTAGGGGCGGTCAAGACCCTCCCCCTACTTTTTCGCTCACTCCAATTTAATTATGCAACTTTTGTACCACCCACCACCTGCGGTGGTCCCCCCTCCTTTTTCGTTTCACGAAAAAAGAGGGATAGGCTTCGCAATACTATCACTAATCACTATCAGCTATTTGCTATCTGCTATTTGCTAGTAGCCGGCTACTAACAGTTTTCGTTTTGGCGCATTTTTGCGCCCCTAAACTTGCCACTTGCCACTCCCAACTTGCCACTGAAATTGTAAATTTTCCAAAAAACTGTTGACATATAATAAATAAAGTGTTATATTTTTATACAATATTTTCAAATGCGATGAAGGAATTACGAACTTTTGGTTTGACACTTCAGAGAGCTGACGCTTGGTGCAAGTCAGTGTGTTGCAAAAATTCGGTCTCGTTCCGGAGCAGAGCTCCCCAACCGATTACTCGTGTAAGGAGCTACGGCGGCCCCGTTACCATGGCTACAGACTTGAATATGAGTCCTAATGAGTGGCTGACTTTTGTCAGCAAGCGGGGTGGTACCGCGGATTTTATTGTAAATTCGTCCCTGAGATAAGATGTATTATCTCAGGGACTTTATTTGTGTTATTTTATATTACATTTTATATATTAAAGACTGCGAAAGGATGAAAACAATGAAAAAGGTTTTTATTTCAGACATCACACTCAAAAAGATTTCCGAGGACAGAGCTGTTTCCTTGCTATTCAGAGAAAAATCTGCAATTGCAAGCTGCGCTGACAAAATTGGTGTAGATGTAATTGAAATTCCTGCAGTAAAATCTCCTGCCGAGGACAAAATCATTTATAAAACAATTGCACAGAATATTCAGAACGCTGTTTTTGCAATTCCCGTAGGCTTCAACACAGAGGATGTTGCAGTTGCTTGGGAATGCATCAAGGATGCGAAGAACCCTCGTCTTCAGGTTGAGCTTCCTGTTTCAACTATTCAGATGGAATACACATACCATGTTAAGCAGGCAAAGATGCTTGAAAGAATCTCTGCACTTATCAAGGAAGCTAAGGCTCTTTGCGAGGATGTTGAATTCTCTGCACTTGATGCTACAAGAGCTGACGAGGATTTCCTTATTGCTGCAGTAAAGGAAGCTGAAGCTTGTGGCGCATCTGTTGTTACAATCTGCGACGATGCAGGCGCTTCTACTCCCGATGATATCGCAGCATTGGTTGCAAAGGTTAAAGAGGCAGTAAGCATTCCCGTTTATGCTCAGGTTTCAGACAGCATCAGCATGGCAGTTGCTTCTGCATTTGCTGCAATCAAAAATGGTGCAGATGGCCTTAAATGTGCGATGGCAGGTAAAAATGCTCTTCTCACAGGCGAGATTTCCGACGCTATCAACGCTTGTGGCAAGCAGATTGATGCCGAAATCAAATTAAACAACACAAAAATCCACGCAAGCATTGATGATATGTTATCAAGCATCAGCCACGATGCATATGAAGCAAGCAAATCTATCAGCGATGGCAAAAAGATTCTTATTGATTCTGATGCTACCATCGATCAGGTTTCACAGGCTGCTGCTGTTTTAGGCTACGAGCTTTCAGATTCTGATATCGGTAATGTTCACAAGGCTGTTAAAAAGGTTTGCGAAAAGAAGGGCGCAGTTGGCTACAAGGAATTTGAAGCTATTATTGCAAGTACTGCTATGCAGGCGCCTTCTACTTATCATTTTGAAACATACACAACAACAAGCAGCAATATGTCTGCTTCTATGTCTCAGGTTACATTGAAATGCAACGACGAAATCATTTGTGGTGTAAGCAACGGCGACGGTCCTATCGACTCTGTTTTCCGTGCTATTGAGCAGTGCATCGGTCACCACTATGAGCTTGACGATTTCCAGGTTCAGTCTGTAACAGAGGGTAAAGAGGCTCTTGGCTCTGCTCTCGTAAGACTTCGCAACAACGGTAAGCTTTATTCAGGTAATGGTACATCAACTGACATTGTTGCTGCAAGCATCAGAGCATATATCAATGCATTAAACAAAATCGTATTCGAGGAGGCATAAAATGAAAATTGTATTTTCAACAAAGAATGTGCATCGCGCTTCATTCCTTGACACATGCCGCTATGCCTTTGACTACGGCTTTGAGGGCTTTGAAATTTACGATGCAATAAAAGAAAGAGGCAGTCATCATGACAGCATTCTGAGACGCGAGCGAATTGCTGACGCAAAGAGAAAGCTTGTTAACAGAAATCTTGCTGTTTCAGCTCTTCGTATGCCCTGCCCTATTGAAAGCGACGAGGCAACTGCTGAGCTTATTGAAAAATATGTAAGCATGGCAGCTACATCAGGCATCGAAAATGTTATCGTTCACACTCAGGATGAGGTTTCATTTGATGTTCTTGACGAAAAAATGTCTGCAGCTATCAAGCGCGCTCAGTCAAGTGATGTAAGCATCTTATTTGAAACAATCGGTCACCTTGCAAGAACTGAAAATGTAATTGGCATTATCAATCATTTCGCTTCTGCTGCTATCGGCGTTTCATGGAATGTTAGAGGAACTTATTTCGATGCAGGCGAAACTGCAGAAACTACAATCAAAAATCTTGGTGCATACATTAAATATGTACGCCTTGGTGATATGAAGGACGGAAAGACTGTCTTAATCGGTGAAGGCGATTTGGATGTTCAGAAATTATTGAACTCTCTTTCCTCACTTAACTACGAGGGCTTTATCTGTGCTGCATGGAACGAGGAAATCAGTGATGCTGACATCGTTCTCACACATTTCACAAACTACATCTCAGCATTAGGCCGTGAGAAGAAATCCTACGACCGTGCACATTATAATCGTGACAAATCAGGCACATTCCCCTGGAAAAAGTATGATGTTATTGACGCTACATTCTCTGATGTGCTTGACAAAATGGCAGATACATATCCTGACCAGTACGCGTTCAAATATCCCACACTTGATTACACAAGAACCTACGAGCAGTTCCGTCGCGATGTTGACGAATGTGCAGCAGCTCTTATTTCTCTTGGCGTAAAGGCAGGCGACCATGTTGCTATCTGGGCAACCAATGTTCCTCAGTGGTTCCTCACCTTCTGGGCAACTACAAAAATCGGTGCTGTTCTTGTTACTGTTAACACAGCTTATAAAATCCACGAAATTGAATATTTGCTCAAGCAGTCTGACACTCATACTCTCGTTATGATTGAATACTGCAAGGACATCAACTACAAGGAAATCATTGAAGAGCTTTGTCCCGAGCTTAAAAATCTTGAGCCCGGTTCACCCTTATATTCAAAGAACCTTCCCTTCCTTCGCAATGTTGTTACTGCAGGCTTTGAAATGGACGGCTGTCTTACATGGGAGCAGATGTTATCCCGTTCAGCTCTCGTTCCTCGCGAGGAGGTTCGCAGACGCGCTTCTCTTGTTAAGCCTGACGATGTTTGTAATATGCAGTACACATCAGGTACAACAGGCTTCCCCAAGGGCGTTATGCTTACACACCGTAACATTATCAATAACGGTAAGACAATCGGTGACAGAATGGATTTATCAACTGCTGACCGTATGATGATTCAGGTACCTATGTTCCATTGCTTTGGTATGGTGCTTTCAATGACATCTATGATGACTCACGGTGGTACACTTTACCCCATCCCCTATTTCTCACCCAAGTCTTCACTTGCTTGCGTAAACGACGAAAGAATCACCTGCTTCAATGGTGTTCCCACAATGTTTATTGCTATGTTCAGCCATCCTGATTTCGCAAAGACCGATTTCTCATATATGCGAACAGGTATTATGGCAGGTGCTAACTGTCCTGCAGACCTTATGCGCCGTGCATCCGTGGAAATGAATATGAGAGAAATCATTTCAGTTTACGGACAGACAGAGGCTTCTCCCGGTTGTACAATGGGCGAGGTTAACGAGGACCTTGACCACCGTGTTGAAACCGTTGGTAGCGCATTCCCCGGTGTTGAATGTAAGATTATTGACCCCGAAACAGGACTTGAGCTTCCTGATGGTCAGAGTGGCGAATTCGTTGCTCGTGGCTTTAACATTATGAAGGGCTACTACAAAATGCCTGAGGCTACTGCTCAGGCTATTGACAGCGAGGGCTGGCTCCATTCAGGCGACATCTGTATGAGAACTCCTGACGGCTACTACAAGGTTACAGGTCGTCTTAAGGATATGATTATCCGTGGTGGTGAAAACCTCTATCCCCGTGAAATTGAGGAATTCTATCTTACCAATCCCAAGGTTCGTGATGTGCAGGTTGTTGGTGTTCCTGACGAACAGTACGGCGAGGAATGCTGTGCTTGGGTTATTCTTCACAAGGGCGAAACTGCTGACGAAAAGGAAATGAAGGAATATGGCTATGCTTCTATTGCAAAGCACAAGGTTCCCAGATATTTCTTGTTCGTAAATGAATTCCCCATGAACGCTGCAGGTAAGATTCTCAAATATAAAATGAGAGAAGAATCTCTTGACAGATACAACAATCAGAAATAACAAATTAAAAAGTCGGACCTTGTCCGACTTTTTTGTTGTAAAATTCTTGAAAAATAAGCCATTATATGTTAAACTTTGTAACTGTATATTTTTAAATTACATAGTATGGTAATATATTTATTTTTTTGAGGTGCAATTGATGATTTGCAACAACATTTTAGAAGCAATGGGTAACACTCCTGTTATTCGTCTTAATAAAATCGTTGACGAAGACAGTGCTGAAATCCTCGTTAAATTTGAGGGTCTTAATGTTGGTGGTTCAATAAAAACAAGAACTGCTTACAATATGATTTTAGATGCTGAAAAACAGGGTAATATCAATGAAAACACAATAATAGTTGAGCCTACAAGCGGTAATCAGGGCATTGGTCTTGCGCTTGTTGGTGCAGTTAAGGGCTATAAAACAATAATTATTATGCCCGACTCTGTTAGCGAGGAGAGAAGAAAGCTCGTTAAGCACTATGGCGCTGAGGTTATTCTCGTTCATGATGCAGGAAACATCGGCAAATGTATTGACGAATGTCTTGAGCTTGCTTTAAAAATGCAGAGAGAGGATGAAAGAGTTTTCGTTCCTCAGCAGTTTGAAAACCCTGCAAACCCTGAAATACAGAGAAAGCAGACTGCAAAAGAGATTTTAGAGCAGGTTGGAAAGCCCATTGACGGCTTCTGCGCAGGTATCGGTACCGGTGGTACTTTAACAGGTATCGGAGAGGTTCTTAAGGAAGCTAATCCTGATATGGAAATCTGGGCAGTTGAGCCTGAGGATGCTGCTATTCTTTCAGGTGGTCTTATTGGTACACATATTCAGATGGGTATCGGCGACGGTCTTATTCCCCCGATTCTCAATACTGAAATTTACAGCGACATCTGCATCGTAACTGACGAAGAGGCTCTTAACACTGCAAAGGAGCTTGCTGCAAAGGAAGGTATTCTTTGTGGTATTTCAAGTGGTACAAATGTTGCAGCAGCGAAAAAGCTTGCTAAGAAATTAGGTAAGGGTAAAACAGTTATTGCTGTTCTTCCCGATACTGCTGAAAGATATTTCTCCACTCCCCTTTTTGATGAATAAAAAAATTACCACCGGCTCAATTGAGCCGGTGGTTTTTCTATCTTAAGATATTAAAGGAACAAGTTATCGTAAATGATTTCACCGATAAGAGTTCTTCTGAGGAATGAAAGAAGCTCCTGGAAGAAAGCTGCAATAATATTATTGGGAGCCTTATCTTCGGGAAGTTCAACTGCATCGTCAGTCATATCTCCGTCATCGCAAACGAATGGCTGTGAGCAAACGATACCACCCTCGTTCTTAATCTGGAAACGAACATAGCAACCGATTTCATCACTGTGCTCAGCAAGAGCAAGTGTTTCGCCTGTTGCAATAATTTCGCCATTTGCAATCCATTCAATTGTATCATAGTTTGATGCAACAACTGAAATTGTATCTCTTGTATCGTCAACGATTACCTCGTGGATATCAGCATAAGCGCCTTCACCAACGAAATCCTCGCCCATTTCATAACGAGCATATCTTGAGCAAGCAAAGAATGTACCGTTTTCCATAGCTGTACGGAGAGCCTCATTAGAAAGCTCGGGCATAAGCATAATATCGCGAGTTACATCGATATCATCAAGTGCATGAGAGTCGTCATTAGCGAAGCCCCATACATTTTTGCCCTGAGGAATTGTGTACTGAAGAATAGTATCCCATAAAATACGGTCTGCACGGTCAGTTGTATCTCTAAGGTTGAAAATTTCGATACCTACACAGCTATCATATTTCATAAGAGGATCAATGAAAACCTTGAGCTGATTATAATCTTCTGCTCTGCCGTTTTCTTTATTAGCAGCAATAAAGTCACCGGGGTGGTTGATGAATGTGATACCACCTGCAGCGCTGTTGCCTGCAATAACAGTTTCGTAATCCTCTTCTTCACCTAAAATATCGTTACCATAATCAACGAAGAAGCCATTAACATGGTTCTTTCTTACAACAAGAGCGTTTAACTCGATACCATAGGGAACGTCGAGCATGGGTCTGCCGTTACGGCCTGCACCCTCAACTGTAATTTCTCTGTATCTTTCTTCGCTCATGGGCTTGAAATCATTGATATACTGATTGTAACCAATAAGATCCATTACCTTCGGAATCTTGTTCCAGCCCTTGTTAACAACACCGTGGTCTGTAACAGCAAGAATATCATAGCCAAGCTCATAATATCTTTCAACTACATCCTTAACATCAACTGTACCGTCGCTGTAAAGTGTATGAGTATGAAGCTGAGCCTGATACTGATTCCATGTATCCCAATCAACTGTTTCATAAGGGCTTGTAATATCGTATGTTACCTGTCCTGCGAAAGCACCTACAGGTAAAAACAATGCTACAAAAAGAGAAACAACTACCAAAATAGATATAAGCTTTTTTGACTTTTTCATAACAATTCTCCTTATTCTTAATGAAGATTAATGGTATTATAACACAATTAATCTAAAAAGTCACGAAGTTTCTTTGAGCGAGAGGGATGACGAAGCTTGCGAAGTGCTTTTGCTTCAATCTGACGGATACGCTCACGGGTAACATTAAACTCCTTACCAACCTCTTCAAGAGTTTTGGGGTTACCATCCTCAAGACCATAACGAAGGCTTAAAACTCTTGCTTCTCTGGGTGTAAGAGTTTTGAGAACCTCTGCAAGCTGCTCTCTCATAAGAGCCATAGATGCTGCATCAACAGGTGCCTGCGCATCATCATCGGGGATGAAGTCACCAAGGTGGCTGTCCTCCTCTTCACCGATAGGTGTTTCAAGAGAAACGGGCTCCTGAGCCACTCTTAATATTTCGCGAACCTTTTCAACGGGCATATCGAGCTTTTCTGCAATTTCCTCTGCAGTGGGGTCTCTGCCGTTTTCATGAAGAAGCTGACTATTGGTTTTCTTAACCTTGTTGATAGTTTCAACCATATGAACAGGGATACGGATTGTTCTCGCCTGATCTGCTATAGCACGGGTAATTGCCTGACGAATCCACCATGTAGCATAGGTTGAGAACTTAAAGCCCTTTGTATAGTCGAATTTATCAACTGCTTTAATAAGACCGAGGTTACCCTCCTGAATAAGATCAAGGAACTGCATACCTCTACCAACATATCTTTTTGCGATACTTACAACAAGACGAAGGTTAGCCTCAGAAAGACGCTTCTTTGCCTCCTGATCGTTTTCAGAAATTCTGATAGCGAGCTCAATTTCTTCCTCAGATGTAAGAAGAGGAACTCGTCCGATTTCCTTAAGATACACTTTAACGGGGTCATCAATTGCCATTGCCTTAGCATCAGCAGGACTTTCCTCGTCAGGTGTTTTTGTTGACTCAATGTCCATTGAAAGAGCATCAAGCATTTCGTCACCGATATCATCAATGATTTCAATACTATTGCTTTCAATAAGTTCATAGAGCTTTTCGATATCGTCAACATCAAAGCCTTCAATTTCAAGGATAACATTGTCGATGTCGTGAGTTGCAAGCTTACCACTTACCTTACCCTTATCAATAAGAGCTTTAATTTGTGGCTTTTTCTCCCAACCTTCCATTTTAGCATCACCTTTCTTTTTCACACTTACATTAAGCATTTATAAACTTAATTATTTTCGTCTTTTTTGAGAGTATTGAATAATTGCAGGAAGCTATCGTCACTCATCTGAGAGACATTAGGTGTTTCCCTTTTCTTCTTTTCCTCCTCAAGAACCAAAAGACAGTCCTCACATTCCTTCAAAGTATTTGAAACCATCGCCTGATTTGCAAGCAGCCTTGCAACAACACTTACTTCTTCTGATGTTAAATACTGAGAGAGATGAGAAATATCTGTACGTTCTGATTCCTCAAGACGTTTGATTATTATTTCTAAAAGATGCTTGTTAACAGGTGTAACAAAAACATCCTTTGAAAGCCGTTCTTTAAAATTCTTGTAGAAGGACGCGTTATTAAGAAGCGTTACAAGAATTGTGTCCTCTGCTTTGGCAGCTCTTACATTCTTTAACCTCTGTGGGTCTGCAGCTACATCCAGGTTCTGAACCTTCTTCTGAGCAGTTGAAAGCTCTGCCTTTGCTTTTCGGTAGTTTTCTTTTTTTCTGATTTCGTTGATTTGCTGAAGGATTGCATCCTTACCAACGCCAAGCTCGTCCGAAAGGCGCATTGCATAAACATCTCTTTCAATAGAATCGCAGAATGCGAGAACCTTAACAGCTTCACGAAGGAAATTCAGCTTTCCGTCATCGGTTTCAACAATATATTTTTCACGGAGCTTAGATAATTTATACTCTGTATCATTATCAGCTTTGTTAAGAAGCTTTTCAAAGCGTTCTCTTCCGTGGGTTTTAATAATTTCATCGGGGTCCTTACCACCCTCAAGGCGAATAACCTTAACCTTGACACCGGTTTTGGAAAACAAGGTCATAGCTGCTCTTACTGCCTTCTGCCCTGCTTCATCTGAGTCATAACAAAGAGCAACCTCGTCAGCGTATCGGGAAATAAGGCTGACCTGCTCGGGCGTCAATGCAGTACCAAGTCCTGCAACGGCATTTTCAAAGCCTGATTGATGAAGAGCAATAACATCCATATAGCCCTCACAAAGAATGAGCTTACGGTCATTTCCGTTTTTAGCAAAATTCAAAGCAAAAAGCTCATTACTCTTTTTATAAACAAGAGTGTCTGAGGTATTGATATATTTAGGCTTACTGTTATCAAGAACTCGTCCACCGAAGGCAACCACATTACCTCTCAAATCAATAACAGGATACATAACCTTATTCCTGAAGGCATCGTAATAATAGCGTTTACCGTTCTTTTCGCTGCTTCTCAAAAGGTTGGCAGCAACAAGCTCGTCACGATTAAAGCCTTTATTTTTAAGATGCTCTGCAAGAGCGTGCCAATCATCAGGAGCTGCACCCAAGCCAAAATGCTTTATCATTTTCGGTGATACGCCACGGCCTAAAAGATAGTCAAGCTGAGCCTTACCCTTTTCAGTAAAAAGAGTTTCGTGATAAAATCTTGCAGCCTCACGATTAGCCTCGTAAATTCTACGGCGAAGCTTTGCAATTGCATCATCATAGCTATCAGTTTCAGGGAGCTTCAGACCTGCTCGGTCTGCAAGAAGCTTTACTGATTCTATGAAATCAAGATTTTCAATATTTCTGATAAAGTTTATTACCTCTCCACCTGCGCCACAACCGAAGCAATAATAAGAGGCTGTATCGGGATACACAGTAAAGGACGGAGTTTTTTCATTATGGAAAGGACAAAGACCAACAAGGTTTTTACCTCTCCTTTTCAGGTCAATATAACTACCGATAACAGATTCAATATCGTTATGGTCACGGATTTGCTGAATAAAATCGTCTGAAAAACGAGCCACTATGTATCACCACCTTTTTTAAAATGCAAAATTCAAAATGCAAAATGCAAAATTATGGGGAAGCTTCGCTTCCGAACATTGTATTAATACTGCGAGTGTGAATAAAATCGCTATATCGCAAATTTATCAAGCATCAAAAATCCCATGTTTTAGGAACAAATAGGTCGTTATAGACCTTTAATGAATAACTGTCCGACATACCTGAAATATAGTCGCAGGCAGCACGCTGAGCGCCTTCCTTTTTGGCTATTTCCTGATATAAAGTAGGCATTTTCTCAGGGTCGTTTGAATAATAACGGTAAAGCTCCTTTATCATACTTTCTGCCTTACCCTCTTCGCTTTTGCATTTGGGATTTGTATAAACATATTTGAACATAAAGGAATGAAGCTGGTCAAAGGCAGCCTGAACATCTTCTGCCATTTTCAATTCATCTCTTGTGTTATTAATCGCAGACATAACCATTGTATTGATTCGCTGTGCCTTTGAAAAGCCGACAACAAGGCGAATTTCCAAGGGAATATCATCCTCGCTTATAATCTCTCCTCGTATAGCATCGTCAATATCGTGGTTCATATAAGCAATTTTATCGCTTAATTTAACAATTCTGCCCTCGAGAGTGTCGGCTTCCTTACCTCTTGTATGACAGAGGATACCGTCTCTGACCTCGTATGTAAGATTAAGACCCTTGCCACCTCTCTCAAGCATATCGATAACACGAAGGCTCTGCTCAAAATGGGTGAAGCCTTTTTCATACACCTGATTAAGCGCACGCTCACCTGCGTGACCGAAGGGAGTGTGACCTAAATCGTGGCCTAAAGCAATTGCTTCTGTTAAATCCTCATTAAGCGCAAGAGAACGGGCAATTGTTCTTGCTATCTGAGAAACCTCAAGGGTATGGGTTAAACGGGTTCTGTAATGGACATTACCGGGTGCCAAAAAGACCTGAGTTTTGTCCTTCAGGCGTCTGAAAGCTGAGCAATGGATAATTCTGTCTCTATCACGCTGATAGGCAGTTCTTACAGGACATTCCTCCTCGGGAATGAGCCTTCCCTTTGAATTGTCGCAAAGCATAGCATACTTTGAGAAAGAAATTCTTTCCCTTGCCAGAGTTCTTTTTCTGATTTCTCCGTTCACAAAAAACACCGCCTTTTGCCCTTTATATTATATAATACTATAAAAACAAAAAAATCCCTCTTTTTTTGACGGATTTTTTTGAAAAAATTTTTTGTTTAATTTTATTCTCCTGCAATAACCTCTCCGACCTGAGAAAAACCGACTCTTCCGTTGCTTAAATCCTGAAGCTTTTTATCAAAGCTTTCCTCAAGACCCTTTTTGATACGGAAATTCAGAGTTACATTTTCACCAAAATCGCTACCCTCTATTACCCCACCAAAATCTCTGATAAAGGTTTCAAGCTTTCCGTAAAAGGTATATTCACATTGGATTTCGCAAACAGTCCATTTGGAAAGAGTGATGATTTCAGCTGCATCAATGCCGATTTTGGCAGAATGAGTATAGGCACGGACAAGTCCACCACCACCCAAAAGAATACCACCAAAATAACGGGTTACAACAACTACACAATCCGTAACCTCTTCCTGAAGAATAACATTGAGAACAGGCATACCTGCAGTACCCTGAGGCTCACCGTCATCAGAATAGCGCTTAACGCCATTCTCTCTTATGGAATAAGCATAAACATTATGCTTCGCATCCCAATGCTTTTTTGAGATTTCGTTTATATAGTCAATTGCTTCTTTTTCGGTTTTGACAGGCTTTGCGTACCCTATAAAACGAGAATGTTTAACTATATACTCATCACAAGCTTCTCTTGCGAGAGTTTTATAAGAATCACTCATAATTTACACCTTAATAACGCAAAAAGTCGGTGATAACTCACCGACTTATCAAGCAGATATAACTTACTTAGAGAGGTTATATTTTCTATTGAATCTTTCAACACGTCCGCCTGTATCAACGAGCTTCTGCTTGCCGGTAAAGAAGGGGTGACATTTTGAGCAGATATCAACACGCATACCGTCCTTTGTGGATGCTGTTTCGAGAACTGCGCCGCATGCACACTTTACCTGTGTTGCGCCGTATTTGGGATGAAGTCCTTCTTTCATTTAATTTCACCTCTTTGTTTTTGATAACACATTAGCAGTAGAATACTACCACAAAGGAAGTCAAAAAGCAAGTGTTTTTTTCAAAAAAATAAAAATATTTTTAATTATTCCAAATATTACCTATTATATTCGCAAAAGCGCACAAAACAACACCTAAAACTGTTGGCAAGGCGAATGCAAGCAGAGTCATTTTTTTGCTTTTTGTTTCTTTATAAATAGTCAACAGGGCTGTAGCGCAGGGAAAATGCACAACAGAAAAGATAATATAGCATATTGCAGTTATATTAGTCCAACCGTTGCTTCTCAGAATTTCTCCTATAAGGCTTGCATTTTCAATGCTTACCATCTCCCCTGCCCCAAGATAAGACATCAAAGTAATGGGCAAAACAATTTCATTGGCAGGAATACCCAAAAAGAATGCGGAAAGAGTTTCTCCATCCATACCCATAAATTTGCCAAGTGGTGCAAATAGTGCAGTTATATAACTCAGTATATTATTTTCTCCAACAGATATATTAGCCAAAAGCCAAATAACAATACCTGCAGGAAAGGCTACAACTACAGCTCTGAACAAAACAAGAAGTGTTCTGTTAAAAACAGAGCTTACTATCACCCTAGAAATTTGTGGCTTTCTGTATGGTGGTATTTCAAGAATGTAATGAGATCCTTCGCCCTTGAGCAAGGTTCTTGAAAGCAAGTTTGAAGCAAGAAGGGTCAGAGCAAGACTCAGAACAATTATCAGCGCAAGTATGAATGCACTCCATATTCCTCCAGCAAGCCCTGTACTTGAAACTAAGAACAAGGAAATCAAGGTTATAATTGCAGGAAATCTGCCGTTACATACCGTCAGGCTATTGGTAAGAATTGCAACCTCTCTTTCTCTCTTTGAATCTATAATTCTCGCACCCGATATTCCTACACAATTACAGCCATAGCCCATACAGGTTGTCAGAGCCTGTTTACCACAGGCCTTGGATTTGCTGAAGCTATTGTCAAGAACATACGCAACGCGTGGCAAAACGCCCAAATCCTCAAGAAGCGTAAAGCAAGGGAAAAAGATTGCCATAGGTGGCAGCATAACCGAAATTACCCATCCAAGCACCCGAAAGCCACCGGAGACAAGCATCCCCGACACTAGCTCGGGTATATTAACAAAATCGGCAAAGCCCATTAGCTTGAGCTCGCACCAATTGAAAAAGGCAGAGAGCCATTGAGACGGATAATTAGCGCCTGCAATAGTTATATAAAAAATCCCACTAAGCATGACAAGCATAACAAAATACGCAGAAGCTCTATTGGTAAAAAGCTTTTCCACGCTTGCAGACTCTGACGCCTTATGGGAGCGCAGAGTTACTGCTCTACTAAGCTCAGAGGCAACGCCATATACTGTTGAAGCAATAGTCTCAGAAAGCCTCTCCAGCTCATTTTTATTCTCCAAAAAAACTATACCCTTCTGAACCGAATTAAAAATATCATCTTTTTGATTCTGAGTTAATCCGTTATTATTAATGACAAAAGCTTCAGCGCCATCATCCCTTTCCAAAAGGCGTAGCGCAAGCCATCTGTGATTCAATTTTTTTACTCCGTGCTTCTTAAGCACAGGTAAAATATACTCAATAGCTTTCTCTATATTTTCGTTATAGCTTATTTTCAAAGACCTTCGGACTTGCTTTTTCGGAAGCTCGTCTAACAGCTCCACGACACCCTCACCCTTTCGGGCAGTCATACCTATTACAGAAACACCCAGCTCTTTTTCAAGCAAGGCAGTATTTACTGTTATGCCCTTTTTTCTTGCCTCATCAAGAAGATTTATGCAGACAACTGCATCCGCACCGGTTTCAAGAATCTGCAGGGTTAAGTACAAATTTCTTTCAAGGCTTGTTGCATCGCAAACCACAACAACCCTTCGGGCTTCTCCGAAGCAGATAAAATCCCCTGCTACCTTTTCCTCCTTTGAACGAGGCTTTAAGGAATATGTTCCCGGTATGTCAACAAAATTATAAACAACTCCATCTCGCTCCACCTTACCATTAGCAAGCTCAACGGTTTTTCCCGTCCAGTTGCCCGTATGCTGCTTAAGTCCTGTAAGAGCGTTAAAAACAGTGCTTTTTCCTACATTAGGATTACCTGCCAGAGCAATTGTTATTTCCTTTTTATCCATCGTCCTCAACACGCACAAAAATTTTTTCAGCATCACAATTTCTCAAGGCAATAACTGCGCCTCGCACAAGATAGGCCTTCGGATTTCCTGATGGACTCTGATGAACTGATTTCACACAAGTTCCCGGCACGAGACCTATATCATATAATCGTTGCTTTAAGGAGGGCTCCGTATCTACTGACAAAACAGTAGCGCGCTCCCCTGTTGGAATCTTATTAAGAGTAGTCATATTGCTCTACCTCCTATATCAGCATATGAAAAAAAGGCTACTATGTGAAAAATAGGTATTGCAATTATTTACACAAATGGTAGAATAGATATATATTAAGCTTTAAGGAGACACTTAACTATGGAAAAGAAAATTGTTGCCGGTATTATCGGTCTTGAATTCGGAAGAGCGCATCTTGAGGGTGCTCTTGCTTATGGTGCAGAAATTGGTCTTATTTGCGACTGTGATGAGAAATCACTTAAATTCGCAGCTGACAAATATAACATCCCCGAAGAGAAATGCACACTCGATTATCACGATATTATAAACAACCCTGAAATCAATGCAGTTTCAATCGGTATTCCTGACCAGTTACACAAGCAGGTTGCTCTTGAAATGCTTGAAGCAGGTAAGCATGTTTTATGCGAAAAGCCCCTTGCTCTTACAAAGGAAGACATCACAGAAATGGTAAGAGCAGCAAGAAAGTCCAATTGTATCTTTATGGTTGGTCAGATCTGCCGTTTCACTCCCTCCTTCGCTAAAACAAAGGAGCTTATTGACAACGGTACTCTTGGCGAGCTTTATTTCGTTGAAAGCGAATATGCTCACGACTATATGAACATCGTTTCCAACAAGCAGAACTGGAGAGCTGACAACGCTCGTCATGGCGTTATCGGTGGTGGCTGCCACGCAGTTGACCTTCTCCGTTGGCTTGCAGGTGACCCTGAAGAGGTTTTTGCTTATGGTACTCACAAGCTTCTCCCCACTGTTACATATGATGACTCAACCATCGCTATTATGAAATTCCCCAACAATGTTGCAGGTAAGGTTTATGTTTCAACAGGCTGCAAGCGTGACTACACAATGAGAACTGTTATTTACGGTACAAAGGGTACAATCATCTGTGACAACACCTCTCCCACAATGCAGTTATTCGTTGCTGACGAAAACGGCGTTGCTCCTGAAAAGCCCGAAATCATTGAGCTTGAGGTTAACAACCACAACTTCATCAAGGAATTTGAGGTATTTGGTGACGCAATTGTCAACGGCACAGAGGTTCCCACTCCCGTTGAAGAGGGTGCTAAAACTGTTGCTGCTTGTCTTGCAATTGTTGAATCTGCTAACACCGGCAAAATTGTTAAGCCCTATTACAATTTCTGATAAATTAATTGGCATAATATATGTGAAAGGGTGAAGTTTTTGAAATCAAAAAAGAATTTATTTTATATTTCTTGTTTTGCGTATCTTCTGACAATTATTCTTGACCTGCTTTTCACATATATTGCCACACCTAATTTACTTTTAGAGGGTAACCCCTTATACGATTCCCTGAATTTCGGTTGGACAGGGCTTATTGTAATTAATATTGTTACTTTTATCGGCTATGTTTTAATGTCTTACTACGCTTTCGTTAAATACAAGCCCCCTGTTTCAGACGAAACAGATATGAAAAGATATCTTGCCCACATCAACTACGGTGATCCTGATAAATATGTCCCTATGATGTGGAAGCTCCCGAAAAATTGGGGACCTCAGACAGCATGCCTTTGCTGGTCAGTTGTTTGTGTTCTCCCCTTTTGCAGAATGATTATTGTTCTTGAATGGTTTCTGATGATATTAAGAATACAGAATCTCGGAACTATAATTTTCTTCACAATTGTTTCAATGTTCCCTATGGGCAGAATTGATATTTTTCTCGCTGTTATCGGTGCATGGATTTTATCATTCGTATGGATAAAAAAGGAATTCAAAGCAAACCTGAAAGAAATTGAAAAAAGAGCAAAATAAAAAAACTACCTCGCATTGAATAAACAATGCGAGGTTTTGTTTTATTTAATGTTTATATTGACCGGTAATGAGAAGCTTGAGATAACAGCCTCTGTACCTGTATAAACTATGCTTACATTAGTGTATTGATTTTCATTGATATAAATCTGATATGCAAGTGCATTGGCTGCAACTGCATACTCACCGACTGTTGAATCTACCACATCATACAACTCCTTATTAACGCTTATGGTTATATTACGGAAATTGTCATCATATTCGATTTTTTCAACATAATTATCAGGATCATTCTCAAAGCCTTTGAAATTATCAATACATTCCTTTTTCTTAGCTTCAAGAAGCTTTTTGTATTCAGAGTCTGTAAAGGTGAAGAAAAGACTGTCATCGTCTTCCTCATTTTTAACCTCTGCACCGAAGCTCTTCATATTCTTTATGAACTCCTCCACCTCAACAACAGCTTCTTTTTTCACTGTAATTGTTACATCGGGTGCTTTCTCTTCAGTAGTTTCAACTGTTAGTTCGGTTGTGGCATCGTTACCGCTTTCGGTACTGCAGCTTGCGAACAAACATACAACCAAAGCAAGACAAAGAAATAAACTTATTTTTTTCATTCTACTCACCATAATTTTTCGGGGTATTTACCCTCTTCAACAAGAGCAGAAATTGATGCTACAACATCGGGCTTATCTTCCTTATATGTAACACCAAACCATTTGTCTGCAGTTTCAATAACATCAACAGTACACTTACCCTCACCTAACATATCACGAACAAGGAAAGGAAGGAAAAATTCGGATTTAAGAGGATTTTCAGGAACCTCATTTTTAAGGAACTCGATGAAATACTTTTCAATTTCTTCAAGAATTCCTGCAGGGAAGCACCAGCAGTTCATTGAAGCCACGCTATCCTCGGGAAGCTCTGTCCAGCTTTCGCCATCCTCGGTAAAGGAAATTTTACCGTCAACGCGCATAATCTTTGTTCTTTCAATAACATCCTTAAGCTGACCGTTTTCGTCAACATCGCAAACACCGCGGGAAACAGTACCATTATCTGTAAGAGTGTTTTTAAGATAATAGCCTGCCATAGCAAATTTATATTTGTCACCTGAGAAATCAGTTTTCTCAATCCAATCTGCAAGGTTTGAATAAGCACCACTGCCATAGAAGTCATCAGAGTTGATAACAACAAAGGGCTCATTTACAACGCCCTTGCAGCAAAGAACTGCATGAGCAGTACCCCAAGGCTTTACGCGCTCCTCAGGACAAGAGAAGCCCTCAGGCAAGCAATCAAGACCCTGAAAAACATATTCAACCTTGATATGCTTTGATACCTTATCGCCGATAACCTCTTTGAAGAGCTCTTCGTTTTCCTTTTTGATAATGAAAACAACCTTAGTAAAGCCTGCTTTGATAGCATCATAAATAGAGTAGTCAATAATAATTGAATTATTAGGGCCTACGGGATCAATCTGCTTCAAGCCACCATAACGGCTACCCATACCTGCTGCTAAAATAACAAGTGTTTTATCCATTTTTTATACCAACCTTTCGGCATATTATTTTATTGTATTTAATACATAATACCACACATATAACTTTTTGTCTATACATTGACTTTTTATGAAATAACCTTATAATTAAATTTACATTTCATTTCCAAATTTCAACAGGTGAAAAATATGACTAAATTACTTATAAAGCTTTTTTTAAAGGACAAGGACACCAACACTCCCCACGGCAGAGAGGCTTACGGACGAGTGGCAGGTATCGTTGGTATAATCTGCAACCTTTTGTTGAGTGCTATGAAGTTTGTAATCGGTTCTGTTACAAACAGCGTTTCTATTACTGCTGATGCTACCAACAATATGACTGATGCAGGCTCCTCTATCGTTACACTTATAGGCTTCAGACTTTCTGAAAAGCCTGCAGACGAGGATCACCCCTACGGTCACGCAAGAATTGAATACATTACCGGTCTTATTATTTCATTCTTAACCTTAATAATCGGCTATGATATTTTAAAAACCTCGGTAGAAAAAATATTCAATCCCGAAGAAATCGTTTTCAACTGGGTTTCAATTATTATTCTCGGTGTTTCGATTTTCTTTAAATTATGGCTTTCTCTTTTTAACAAAACATTAGGAAGAAAAATCAAATCAAAGGCATTAGAGGCTACTGCTGCTGACAGCAGAAACGATGTAATTTCCACTGCTGCTGTACTTGTTGCAACTGTGATTTCTCATTTCACAGGCTTTAACCTTGACGGTTATATGGGCTTCTGTGTTGCAGTATTCATTATCATTTCAGGTATCGGTCTTGTTAAGGAAACAGTTGGTCCCCTTTTGGGTCAGGCACCTTCAAAGGAAATGTTTGAAATGATTGAAAGCAAAATTCTTTCCTACGAAAATGTTTTAGGTGTTCACGACCTTATGGTTCATTCCTACGGTCCTGGCAGCTACTTTGCATCTGCACATATTGAAATGGATGCAAAAATGGATGTTCTCGTGTGCCACGATATAATGGACACAATCGAAAGAGATTTTGCAAGCGAAGACAATATTCACATCGTTGTTCACCTTGACCCAACAGTTCTGGACTGCGAGGAAACCAACGAATTAAAGGAGGTTGTCAGAGGAATACTCAATGACATCGACCCTATAATTACCTTCCATGATTTCCGTGTTGTTTATGGTGACAAGGCAAAGAATGTTCTTTTTGACATCGTTATTCCTCCGAAATATAAATATTCAGATGATGAATTGGTTTCTATAATCAAAAACCGCGTAAACGAAGCCGGTAACGGCAACCTTTACGCAGTTGTGGTTGTTGACAGAAGCTATGGTATGCTAAAAAGCGAAGAGGATTAATTTTACAGGATGATGCAGATTAATCCACTACATCCATCGTTTATTATTCGTTCAAGGGTTTCCTGAATTTTGCCTCTTGCATCAACAGGCATATGACACAGCTTATTACGAAGTCCCTCGTTAACAAGCTCATTAAGAGATTTTCCGAAGATATCAGACTCCCATATTTTATGGGGGTCTTCTTCAAACCCTGTAAGCAGATATTTGAGCAATTCCTCAGACTGACTTTCAGTTCCCACAACGGGTGCAACCTCAGTTTCAATGCAGGTTTTAAGCATATGAATTGACGGTGCAGAGGCAGAAAGGCGAACGCCGTATCTTCCACCCTGCTTCACAATTTCAGGCTCCTTAAGAGTCAGCTCATCAATATCGGGCATAACAATTCCATAGCCCGTTGCTTCAACCTCTTCAAGTGCATTTTTAATTTTGTCATACTTCTTTTTTATCAGAGTAAGCTCTTCAAATTGTTCAACAAGAGCCTGCTCGTTTTCTATTTTTATAGCAGTTTTTTCTTCTATAATCTTATAAATCAGTTCACCTGAAAGCACTGCCTCAATTTCTGCACAGCCCTTGCCTAAATCGAGCTTTGAAATTTTAGCAGAGGTTATATATTCATTGTCACAGATACCCTTTACAACAACACCTGCATCACCCACACAGCTTATACCACAGGAGCTCTCCTTAACACAATTGCAGATTGATTTTCTCAACCAATGCTCTCTGCCAAGACCCATAACCCACCCGGGAAGAGAAATACCGATTTCACGGACAGGAAAGCGAAACAGAACTGCACCTAAAATCTCACGGATTAAATCCTCATCAATTTCAAGACAGTTTACAGGTATTACGGGAACACCGTATTTTTCTGTCAGCTGAGAGGAAAGCAAAAGTGACTCGTGTGAATCAGGATAAGTACAGTTTAGAAGCATTACAAAGGGCTTGTTGATAGCCTTAAGCTCTGTAACAACTCTTTCCTCTGCCTCTTCATATTCTTCTCTCGGAATATCGCTTATACTGCCATCGGTTGTTACAAGAAGACCTATGGTAGAATGCTCGTTAATTACCTTCTGAGTTCCTAATTCTGCTGCCATATTAAAGGGTATCTCATGGTCATACCATGGAGTTTTCACCATTCTCGGCTTATCCTCTTCAATATACCCCAAGGAGCTGGGTACAATATAGCCAACGCAATCAATAAGACGCACATTAAGACAAGCGTTATCAGGCAAATCCACCTTAACTGCCTCCTCGGGAATAAACTTTGGCTCGGTAGTCATAATGGTTCTGCCTGCAGCAGATTGAGGCAATTCATCCTGTGCTCTTTCTCGCTTGTATTCGCTGTTCATATTAGGCAAAACAAGAGTGTCCATAAAACGCTTAATAAAGGTTGATTTTCCCGTTCTTACGGGTCCAACCACCCCGATATAAATATCCCCTCCTGTTCGGGCTTCAATATCCTTATAAATGCTTGTATCTGTCATAACTATACCTCCATAGACCTTTTAAAATCTTCAATAAAGATTATGTCCTCACGAGAAAATTTATGACAAGAATATAATTAGTGATATGGTTATTATTTGACATATACAAAAATATGTATTATAATGCAAAGATATATTTGATTTGCTTAGGAGATTTATTATGTTGTTAAATGTTACACCCAGTTACGATGTAATGGATGTTATCAACACATTCATTTCAACCTTTAAGCTTGAAAGCTTCTTCCCCTATCTTTTAGGACTTGTTACAGCAGTTGTATGTGGTGCCTTAATCGGTGTTGAAAGAACCCTTAGACAGAAAGAGGCAGGTATCAGAACTCATATCATTGTTGCTTTGGGCTCTGCACTTATTATGATAGTAAGTAAATACGGCTTTTTTGATATTGTAGGTCTTGCAGATCACGTTAACCTTGATGGCTCCCGTCTTGCAGCTCAGGTTGTTACAGGTATTTCCTTCCTTGGTGCAGGTATTATTGTTTTCAAGGGCACCGTTAAAGGTCTTACAACTGCAGCAGGTGTATGGACAACAGCAGGAATCGGTCTTGCTGCAGGTGCAGGAATGTATGGTATAGCAGTTTACGCAACTCTTATACTTCTTATCGTTCAGGTTGTAATCCACAAAATTCTCCCTGTTGAAAACACAAGCACAACAGCAGTCAGCATGAAATTGGTTGACAATCCTGAAGCTATTGAGAGCATTACCACTCTCTTCAAGGAAAATGACTATATTATCATTTCAAGCTCAGTTGAAAAGAAAAACGAAAAATATATCTGCCTTTTCACTATCCGTGCAAAATCCCACATTAATCCCGACGATATAAGCAAGCTCTTTACAGGAAACGAATATGTTCTTTCCTTATCCGTTTAATTGTTTATACTGCCTATTAAGCTGCCCTATTTTAGGGCAGTTTTTCTATTGCTAAAATTTTTCTGTTATTGTATTATATTTCTTGATATAACAACTCTTTAAAAGCGAGGTTTTAAATTTGAAAAAAGGCATTTCTTTTGATAAGAATAAAAAGGTGCTTCCCCTTATTACCGCAATAATCGGTATAGGACTTGCAATTGCGCTTTTAGTTCTCAGGCTTAACATTGTTGCAGTTGTTAATGTGGGATTTATGTGCATTATGTCTGCACTTATTTTCATTGGCATTATTGCAAAGAAAAATGTTTATCTTTTTAACATCATCGGCTATTGCTCCAGCGCAATCGGAATTTTCCTTTATTTCTTAATTTGGGGTGCTGATGCAGGCTTTGGTGCTTTTTCAAGTGGTAAAACAGGTTGGGCAAGTGCAGATACCCCCTTATTCAGTGGTGAAGGCTCATTCCTTACAAGACTTGGTGGTAACATTCTTTTGCTTCTCCCCTGCGCTCTTGCTGTAATTGCTCTCGTTCTTGTTGCAAAGAAAAGCTTCGGAAAGGCTTGCTTACATAAATTCTTAACATCAGCTTTAAGCATCTTTCTTGCAGGTACTAGCGTAGTTTATGTTCTTACAATGAATCTTCGTGCTAAGCCCAATGTTGACAGACTTTGGGAGGGTCACGACGATTACCTTGACGGTGTTGATAAAGCAAAATCGAAGAGTCCTAATGTTCTTTTTGTTCTTATGGATGATATGGGTTATGGCGATACCTCTCTCAATGGTGCAATTTACGATACACCCAATATGGACAGAATCGGCGAAGAGGGTCTTAACTTCGATAATTTCTATTCAAGCTATTCAGTTTGCTCTCCTGCAAGATTTGCTCTTATGACAGGCAGATACCCCTTCAGAGGTTATGCAGACAATGTTATTTACCCCACTTACGATACATTCTCTCCTTTCGCTCAGACCCGAATTTTCAACTCAATTGAAATGGGTAACAACTGCGATGGTATGCTTGGTGACGAAATCACTCTTGCAGAAACCTTCCAGGCAGCAGGCTATAACACAGGTGCTTTCGGTAAATGGCATTTAGGTGACTACGGCGAATATCTCCCCACAAATCAGGGCTTTGATTATTTCTATGGTAGCCACCATGTTAATGATATGGCGCCCTTCTACCATGTAGCAGAAGAGAACGGCGAATTTGAAATCGTTCACGGTGTTGAAGAGCTTCGCGACGAAAACGGCAAGAAGGACCAGAGACAGTTAACCGAATGGATTCACGAGGAAATCACCGACTGGATTACTGACAAGGTTGAAAACTCAGACGAGCCCTTCTTTGCATATTACGCTACTCCTTGGCCTCACGCACCTCTCTTCGTTGGTGACGAATTCAATGGCGAAACAGGTATGGGCACCTATGCTGACTGTATTACAGAATTCGACTACTACCTTGGTGAGCTTTTCACAACTCTTGAGGATTTAGGTGTTATGGACGACACCATTATCGTTTTCACAAGCGACAATGGTCCTGCTCTTGAAGGCTCAGTTGGAGAGCTTCGTGGTGGTAAATACCTTGCATACGAAGGTGGTCAGAAGGTTCCCTTTATGATTCGTTGGGGTAACAACAACGGTCTTTGGAAAGAGGGCGAAACAAGAAGCAACAGTGCAACACTTGTTGATATGATGCCCACTCTCGTTGAGCTTTGTGGTATAACCGGTAACGGTGGCGAAAAGAATTACCTTCCCTTTGACAGAGATATTGACGGTGTTTCAATTGTTCCTCTTCTTAAGAATGACAAGGTTATTCACACAGAAGAGCATCCCATTCTTCATATGAAGAGAGAAAAGCTCAAAGCAATTCAATATACCGTACCCACAGAGGACATCCTTGCAAAAGACGAATACAAGGATTACAAATATGATGTTCTTACAGATAATGAATACATCACCTTCAAATATTTCAAGAACATTCAGAACGATAACTCAGCTTTCTTTGACAAATACAGAAAGAACTGGTTACATATTTTAAGCGATGACGCAGGTGAAAACCTTAATCGCTCCTCAGTTTACCCAACAGTTGCAGAAGAAATGAAAGCAAAAATGGACGAAATCATGAAGCATTTCAAATCTGATCGCAGAGGTATGAACGAGGAGTATTACAATAAATAAAAAATTAAACCTCGGAGTATTTTCCGAGGTTTAGTTATAAAGGAATTGATTTAATTGCCACCTTTATCTATTATGATTAAGCCTGCATCGGCGTTATGCAATATGCGATGCAAATACTGCTTTTATCACGATGTTACAGACCACCGTGATGTTAAAAGCTTTGGTTTTATTTCAGAAGAAACAACGGACAATTTAATAGAGAAGGCTTTGGATTTTGCTAATGGTGAAAGCGTCGCTTTTGCTTTCCAGGGTGGCGAGCCAACGCTTCGAGGTATTGACTATTTCCGATATTTCTGTAACAAGGTTGATGCGCTTAACACAAAAAAGAGCAAAATCTATTACGGCTTGCAGACCAACGGCACGCTTATTGATGACCAATGGGCAGAATTCTTTAAGGAAAAGAATTTCCTTATCGGCCTGAGCCTTGACGGTGATTTTGATAACAACTCATTCAGAATTGACAGCAATAATCAGAACGCGTTTTATAAGATAATCAAAGCCTCTGATATTTTCAACAAGCACGGCGTACAGTTTAACATTCTTACTGTTCTTACGGGCAGATGCGCAGAGAATATTGATGATATTCTCCGATATTTCAAAAAGCGTGGGTTCAGATATCTGCAGTTCATCCCCTGCCTTCGTCCCTTTGGTGACAAAACCGAAAGCGAGCTGTATATGACAGTTGAACAATACAAGCACTTTCTTATTCACGGCTTCAATGCTTATGTTAAGGACTATGTTCAGGGGAATTATACAAGCATAAGATATTTTGACAACCTTGTGCATTTGTACTTAGGCAACCCTACCGAACAATGTGGTATGTGTGGCCATTGTATGCATCAGTTCGTTGTTGAGGGCAACGGCAACATTTATCCCTGCGACTTTTATTGCACTGACGAATGGCTTTTGGGTAACATAAACACACCCACAGAAAGCTTTGATACCCTCGCCCACTGCGAGAAAGCAACGGAGTTTTTGAGAGAAAGCCTCTATGTTCCCGAGGAATGTAAGAAATGCAGATTCTTTCCCATCTGCCGTGCAGGTGGATGCAAACGCTCAAAGGAAGACAGAAGCTATTGCGAAAGCTACAAGGCCTTTTTCAACGCCTGCCTGCCACTTTTCAGGGCATTTATTGCAGAGAAGAAATAAAAACAGAAAGACTAATCTAACCACAATGGTTTGATTAGTCTTTTTTGTTTTACAAACACAAAATATATGTTATAATTACTTTAGATACTCATATTCCACCTGAATTCTCTTATTAGTGGGTGTTAATTTTTGCTTTAATAAATTAACATTTAGTTATCAGAGGTGGAAATATGAAAAAAACATTTATTAAATTACTCTGCTTGACTTGTTCGGTTATCCTACTTTTAACTTCTTGCAATATAACAAGCACCAAAAACAATAAGGATTTTGATATTAAACAAGAGGAATATGTTATATCTTTTGGTTTGGTAGGACCTATGTTATGTAAAAAATATTTATTCCTTCTCACACCCGACAACAGAATTTTAGCAGAGTATGTTGACGAAAACCATAAAATACATAAATTCCAAACAGAATTAAATGAATTACAACTAAATCGTATGAACCAATACATAGAAGAGGTTTTAACATTAAAAGAAGAAGATATTTCAGGATTTATAGGCATTAGTGATTTTTGGTACTGTACTATAAATTTTAATGAAGTTAGTGCGAATTTTGACTACGGCGCATCAAATAGCACAGCAGTAAACTTACTTCTCGAACAAATAATCGGTTGTTGCGATGCCGAAAAATCTTTAGAAACTGTTGATAATCTAATACCCGCATCGGTATTTCACAGAGAATTCAACCAAATGATTGAAACGAGGTGGAAAAATAATGAACCAGAAGCAAATCGGTAATTTTATTGCACAAAAAAGAAAAGAAAAAAATCTTACTCAAATGCAATTGGCAGAAATTTTAGGTGTATCAAATAAAACTGTATCCAAATGGGAAAACGGCAATTGTATGCCCGATTACAGCATCATAAAAC
>JAZQUT010000039.1:0-6792 GCA_045631405.1 Acutalibacteraceae bacterium
TGTAACTTTCAATAATAATGTCAATGATCGCATTAAAAGCTTCCACTATCTCGGAGACTTCTAAGCCTCGCCTTGTCCTTTGCATTTTCCACCTCCTTCTGAAGTTTTGTCCCAGAATATGCGGGCATCCTCGCCGCATCAAAAATCTTTGGTCTTATCCTGTTATGCTCAGCATCCCGGAGGAGCTTATCAAAGTCAGGATTATAGTTATGACTCATTTTTGAAATTGGCTTGTTCATACCTCCCTCCTTTGCCTCAGCCATAAGGCTGAGGACTTTCAATCTTATTTGCAGAGCTCTGTGATAAATCCCTGTGCTCAAAAGGACCGTTTATGATGAAATTTGCATGAGCAGTATATTCTGCTTTTAATCTGGAGAGCAGCTCTTCACAATCTGAGATTTCTTCATTAAGCTGCTCCATCCTTTTGATGATCGTATGACATACGCAATCAGGAGCTTTTTTTATTTCTTCATTAACGCTATCGAGCATTAAATCCAAAAAGGGATCATTTTGGTTTTTATTTTCATTACAAAAATCTGAATCCATCTGGCGGCTCTCCTTTGTCTTTAAGCGTTTTTTCAGTTACAAATTCATCAATAATCACTATTTTCGCAGTTTTGCCGACTCCGACAGGCTTCTTTGCTTTGTCTTTTCGCCATTTGTCAAAAATAAAATCCTCTTTTTTCCAATCCGGATAAAACCATTTAAGATATTGAATAGCGTAAAAGAGCATCTTTTTTCTTTCCGTGGAATTATCCAGCTTATCATGACAGCTTCTGCATACGGTGATGATGTTCTCAGGACAGCCCAGTCCGCCGTGTGATCTTGGAATAACATGAGCCTCCGGAAGACCTATCTTCCCGCAAAATATGCAGCATCCTCTATCTCTTTCATAGACGATTAACTTTGTCTTTTTGCTGATTTCACAGGCTTTTGTTCTTTTATGCTTTGAGCTCATCGTCTTCGGTCCTCTTGATCTTGATTCGAATATAGTTATCTGAATCTTTCCATATTCGAACAACCTTGTCCTTATAGAGCTTAATCGTCACATCTTCAAAGGTGCTGTCCAGAACACAATCAACAAGCATAAGAATTTCCCCGGCAAGCTTTTCATATGGAAATTTTTTATGAATAAACTCCTTAATCTTTGCTTCCCTTGCCTTTTTTCGCTTCTCAGCCTGTGCTTCTTGGCAAAGGCATCTTTCTGTTGCCATAACATCAAGCTCTGCCTGAGTCACTTCTCCAATCGTCTCGATTGCTCTTGTCTGACCGCAATAAGCACAAGTCCCTATCTTTTCCATTTTTTCAGCCAATATTTAACCTCCTTTCCATGTCCTGAAGAACCTCATTCTCAAGCTCATCTCCTTTGGCAAATGTGACAGCATGATTTGATAGCTTTCCGGCTATCTGCTGCCAGAGATCGAGATGTCTAATATCTCCATTAAGCCGAATCTTATGCCAATCATTATTTTTCCAGCGCCCAATCCAGCTATTTAAGAAGACAGCTCTCACATAATCATCTGATATGTAAATCTTGATGACTGCTGCCTTATTGAACTTTTGCAAGGCCTGATCCAGAGCATAGAGAACAGCTCTCTTTGTTGTTACATTTTGAAGAATCACAACTCCATCTCTGCTCTCGACAGTCCCATTTTTTAAAGCACACCGGATGCACCATCTTGCCTGAGCTTTTTTTTGGATTGCCGGATTCTTCGTTTTTCCCTGAATAAATAGCTCGACTTTCATTCATGCCTTTTCCCCTTTCTAAATTTATTTTTCAATTTTTCCCAGAAGCTTCTTTTCTTTGGAATATCTTCACGTTTATTCAACGTTTTTTCACTGTCTAAAGCTGCTGCCTTTTTGATCATATATTTTTGATATCTGATTCCGGCGAAGTCATTAAATCCGCTTGATGCACTTTCAGGAACAAGCTCATATCCTTTCGGAATATAAAGCTCATCCTTAAGAGGCCCCGCTATGATCTGAGACTTAGCTTGAGGCTCTTTCAAATTTCTTGATCTGTGATATTTACTCTTGCCCTTCTTCTGCTCCTCTTTTGTCTCGATCTTACAGAAATATTCGGCTAAGTCCTTATAAGCTCCCTCTTCATACATCTGGGAGAGCTTTAAATGATTCCCCCAGACATCTGAGAGCTCCTGAAGGACAATATGATCCGATTCAATGATCAGATGATGATGCAGCGCTTCTCTTCTTCTGCCTCTCTCAGTAATTGCTATATATTTGAATTTTTTTCCTTTTTTTCTGAGCCTTCGGCTTATCTTGAAAAGGCTCTTCATGAGATTTTCTTCAGCTTCCTTATAAGTCTGGGGCCTTGATTCTTTTGGATAATCAAGCGTAACGTGATAGCCTTTTTCAAAATTAAGAAGCATAAGGAGCTGAAGCTTCTCAGCTCTCTTTTGATTGTTATATCTGGCCATTGCCTTCGGAGTCTCCATCTTTTTCTCCCTTCTTTTTTTTCCGGGAGCTCCAAACAATCTCGGAGTGTAGTTCTTAATAAGGACATACTCCCCAGCAATCAGGACTTTATTGACATACATATATATGACTCCCTTGTCATTTAATTACAGACTTGTCAGTCTGTTTATAAATTTAATATTTTAATCGTTCCGAAAAAGGCCTCTTGAAATGCCTTTTTATTGCGATAATCAAGGGATTTTGATATAATATGTCGCATGAGATGTGAGGTCTCATAAAAATGGATGCGAATATATTATTCAAATCCCTTAAAAATGGGCTGTTCCAGCAGCTCATTTTTTTTGTTTTATTTTTCAATCAATCTCGAAACAATCTTGATCTGCTCATCCTGTGGGATTTTAAGAGCTGAAAACATCTCTTTGATTGTTCCCAAAGGAATTCTCTCTGGATCTGCAAAGTATTTAAGCATCGTTGTGCTTGAGCCAACTGTCGTATAAGCTCGAAGCGCTTCTTTTGATGTGATTCTTTGCATAATCATGTATTTTGAGAGCTCAGCTTCAAGAAATATTCCTTTTTTGGTCTTATTCCTTTTCATTTGTCCGCCCTCATCTTTTTATTTGTGGGAGCTCCACTCACAAGATCAGATGCTCATCCTATGAGTGGATTGAAAAATATAATGACAATCTTGAAAGATTTAATTGAAAGCTTTTATTCTTCGCTAAAATCTGATAGAATGATGACGGAATTTTTTTCACTTGCCAAAGTTTTAAAATTCCACCAAAGGGAATCATGTTGCTGCATGATTCTCTTTTTACTTTCCATGCAATCTCTCATATTTCTCGCTCCTAGTCAGCACGTTCTTCACATATTTAGTTAATTCTCCATACTTCCTATATCTTGGAATAGCTTTTTGCTGGCCCGCATAATACATCAAAACAATCGGATTATCATCCTCATATATCTCATATAGATCCGACAGGATGTCGGCTGCTACAATAAGACTCTTATAAGGATCAAGCATCTCCTCTTTTGTATAGCCCAAGCTGAAGATTCTATCTTCATGGATTTTGATGTTAATCTGCATCATTCCCCAGCAATTATTATTTTTGACATCTGGAATAAATCTTGATTCATAAAAAGCAATCGCTTCCAGAAGCTCCGGACAGATGCCATATATCTCTCCGACTTCCTCACAATATCCTTTTATATGCTCCGGGATTCCATCATCAGATTGACTCTGCTGCGTTTTCGCAGCGACTGTGACAGGCTGGCCAAGAACTGCCAGTGATAATCCCCCGATAATTAAGAAAATCAACAACACTCTCCGAATAATCTCAGCATCCTTTTGGGATGTCCCCCCCTGAAGATGATCGGACCTTTTTAAGATTCATATTGCAGCCTCCTCTTCAGGTTTAACATTTATAAATTTATTCGGATCTGCGTTAATCGCATTGCAGATTTTTTCAAGATCATCTGCCTTAAGCTCACGCTTTCCATTGAGAATGTCAGAAATCTTACATCGAGTCATTCCTGTTTTTTGAGCAATAAACTTTTTCATGATTCCCCTACTTTGTATATATTCCGCAAGTCTCGCCTGAACAACCATTTTGACCTCCCTTCATTAACATTTTGTTTTTGAATCTCATTTTTCGTGTATCTTTATTTTGATTCACATAGTTTTGAATGTCAATACTATATTATCAAAATAACGTTAGTTTTCTTGTGAGAGCAGAATTTTGTTGATAAAATTCAAGTGTTATATATATAAAATTCTTGAGGAGAGCTTATGAGCAAATTACCCGAAAATATAAGAAATCTCAGACTGATGAGAGGCTTATCCCAGAAGCAGCTCGGAGAAATGTTGAATAAGTCTTCTAATGCAATATCTAACTGGGAAAAAGGAAATACAAGTCCAGACGTTGACCTTCTGGAGACAATCTGCAAAGTATTAAAAGTTACACCAAATCAATTGTATGGTTGGGATAAATGCGAAGAGCTTGAGAACTTTCTCACGCAAGAAGCGGAAATCTTAATCGAGATTGATAAGCTTAATAAAAAGAAAACTGAGATTGATCAGATGCTTCAGTCGTATATGGTCAGACTAGGTGGGAGCCGCAAAAGATAAGCGGCTCTTTTTTATTGCGAATTTTGCATAACAGATATATAATTTTGCATATCGAAAATAACAACTTGTGTGATTGCTTGAATTCAACTCTCAAATAACGAGAATCCCCTCCACGTTTCTCATTTTGGTGAATTCAAGCATTTTCACTATTGAAAGGAGAAATTTATGGCAAGTGCTAAAAAATTACCTTCAGGAGCATGGCGATGCAAGCCTGAAATACGTGTAAATGGAAAAAAAATATCAAAATCTTTTACAGTATCACCAAAAGAATTTTCTGGAAGTGCTAAAGAGGCATCAAGAAAAGCAAAAGCTCAAGCTGAGCTCCTTGCAAGAGCATGGCAACTTGAGCATGAAGCAACTAAATTTTCTGGAAAAACCGTTGGAGAAGCAATGAATTCATATATTAGCACAAGATCAAATGTACTCTCTGACACAACATACATCGGCTATATGTCAGAAATGCGCTCATTGAAAAAAATGCATGATGTCTATGTTCAAGATGTTGATTCTGAAATGATTCAATCATTAATCAATGAGCTGGAGCCAAAGCTTGCGCCAAAATCCATTCAAAATAGGATAAGATTTTTAACTTTATGTCTTCGCTTTGCAGGAAATGAAAAAAGATTTAATATAAGGCTCCCTCGAATCCCCAAAAGAGATTGCAAGACACCAGATCATGAAGATGTGTCTTTTCTTCTTGATAAAACTCAGGGAATCATGAAAACTATCATTTGTATTGCAGCTTTTGGAGGACTGCGACAAGGTGAGATCTCTTCTCTCAAGGAAAAAGATATAATCAGAGATATGTCTATGATTTATGTCCATTCTGACATGATTAAATCTAAAGAAGGCGGATATATGTATAAAGATCATGCAAAAACTCCTGATTCAACCAGAACTGTTCATCTTCCTAAAGAGATTATTGAAATGATTCCCATTAAAGATGATCCTGAATCTTATGTGATCGGTGTCCGTCCGAATTGTATAAGCAAGCGTTTTAAGCATTTGAAAAAAAAATATGGCCTCCAATACAATTTTCATGATCTGCGCCATTATGCGACCTCGATGCGTTCCGATCTTGGATTGAGCGAAAAATATATAAAAAGACAATTAGGATGGTCCGGCAGTTCCAAAATGTTTAAAGATGTCTACGATAACCCCCTCAATTCTGAAGTTGTTAAATTCAGAAAAATTACAAATGATTTTATTTCCGAGAAATTCGGAAATCAGATTAAGCAAAAAGCGTGATAATATTTTTTTTATTTTGCAAATTTTCGTGGCGACATTCGTGGCGACATTGATGATTTTATAGCGATTTTTAATGATTATAATTTAATTTTATTTAATTATATTTTTACTCTAAAAATCCAGTATTCATGCGGTTTTGATGGTATTTTCTGCACAGATGCTAAGAAGAATAAAAAAGGGTTGATTTTGGCTCCCCACCAATCGACCCCTCCTCCCAACTATTGAATATTGCGGGCTTTCAAAATTTCGTGGCGACATTCGTGGCGACAATGTATTTTTTTATAACACGCAAAATAATAACATAAAAAAAGAGCTCCTCCAAGCATCAGCTTAGAGGAGCTTTTATTTCACTTGTTATTAAATTATTTCCCGGACATCACATCCAAGAGCATCCGCAAGACTAAGGACTGTCATGACATTCCCTTTTTTGATATCCTTGGCTCCTTGCTCATAATACTGGATCATCCGGATGTTGACTCCAGACTTCTCGGAAAGCTCTGCCTGAGTCATTAATTTTTGTTCCCTCATTTTCTTCAGATTGCTCATTTTAACTCCTATTCCGCAAATCCGATCTCTATATCACAATGCTCAGTAACTTCAATGCACTGACATCCATAGAACTCTGAATCTTCAAATCTAGTCATTGAAGATGGGAAATCCTTTGATTGCTTCATTCCCTTAATGACTCTAACCAGTTCGCTTCCTTTTCTTTCATTCTTGATAAAAATAAATGTTCTCATTTTTTCCCCTTTCATTAGTTGATATATACGATAAAATAATCAATGCCTTCATAATTTTGATAAGATATATCTCTGAGCTTTCCTGCTTTTGCATCCTCTGCCGTTTCACCACTGTAGCAATCACAGGCCTTTAATCCGTCAATATAATCCTCAAAATCTGTGTAAATGATAGCAGTATCATTCTTAATGCGCTTCTTAGCCTCGCTTTCAGTGTTCCTGTCCTCAATAAGTATTTTCATCATA
>JAZQUT010000040.1:0-43002 GCA_045631405.1 Acutalibacteraceae bacterium
AGCATATCACCTGTATCAAGGCCAACATCCATCTGCATTGATGTAACACCTGCATATTCTTCACCATCAAGAACACAACGCTGAATTGGTGCTGCACCTCTGTATTTAGGAAGAATTGAGCCATGGATGTTTATGCAACCATATTTTGAATATTCAAGAAAATCTTTAGGTAAAATCTTTCCGTATGCAACAACCACAACAATATCGGGATTAAGTTCACGGAGAATTTCCATTCCTTCTCCGTTTTTTAGTGTTTGCGGTTGATAGACTTTTATACCAAATTCCTCTGCCTGAACCTTAACGGGTGGAGGTGTTAAAACAGCTTTTCTTCCAACGGGTTTATCAGGTTGGGTAACAACTCCGCAAACCTCATAACCATTATTAACAAGAGCTTTTAAGGGTTCAACTGCAAAATCAGGAGTTCCCATATAAAGAACTTTCATTTTATTCACCATCGTTTCTATAGAGCTGTTCACCTTCATCAAGCTTATCTTTATAAAGAATACCGTCAAGGTGGTCAATTTCGTGACAGAAGCATCTTGCTTTAAGCTGCTCGCCCTTATAAAGACACCATTTACCTTCGCGGTTTTGAGCCTTTACTTTAACAACATTAGGTCTAGTAACCACTCCATAAAGACCGGGAAGAGAAAGGCAACCCTCGTTACCTGTCTGCGCACCCTCTTCATAAGTAATTACAGGGTTAATAAGCTCAATGAACTCATTTCTGTCCTCGCTGACATCCATTACAACAACTCTTTTAAGAACGCCAACCTGAGGTCCTGCAAGACCTACACCACCTGAATGGTACATTGTTTCCTTCATATCATCGAGAAGCTCGAAAAGTCTGTCATTAAACTCTGTAACCTCTCTTGATTTTTTTCTTAAAATAGGGTCATCATCAACCCTGATATTTCTTATAGCCATTTTTCTCATCCTTTACCCATTCTATGATAACGGGTTAATATCTATTGTAACATTTGCCGTGGAATACTTGGCGTTTTTCATATACTCCTTTAAGAGCTTTGCCATCATTTCACGGAAACGCTTATTATTTTTACATTTAATTGTTATTACATTTCTGTATTTATTGCTGATTTTTGAAACACGAGGCTGCAAGGGTCCTAAAAGGTTGATTTTTACATCACTGAACTCCCCTGTTACTGCAGCTTTAATCATTTCAAAAAACAGCTTTGCACCTGCAACGGACTGATTGAACTGCTCGCTTGTAAAGGTCAGCGAGCAAATATCGCAAAACGGTGGGTAAACCATACTTTTTCTTATGATTTCCTCAGTTTTATAGAATGATTCATAATCCTGCAGGGCAGAAAGCTCAATAATATCATTATCGGGAAGAACAGTCTGAATAAAGGCTCTTCCTTTAAAATCACCTCTACCAGACCTGCCTACAACCTGAGTAAGCAAATCAAAGGCCTTTTCACTGCTTCTGAAATCATCGTTATAAAGCTGATGGTCTATTGAAATAACACCAACAAGAGTAACTCTCGGGAAATCAAGTCCTTTAGCAACCATCTGAGTTCCTAAAAGGATATCATATTCACCCTTTGCAAATGCAGTTAATTTATCCTGATATGAATACCTCGCCATTGTGGTGTCAGCATCCATGCGAAGAATTCTCGCGCTTGGGAAAACATTCTGAAGCTCTTCTTCAATTCTCTGAGTACCAAAGCCTGCATATCTTACTGCCTTTTCGTTACATTCGGGACAGGTATCCGTAAACACCTGAGAATGACCACAATAGTGGCACATAAGACGATTATTGGCATTATGGTATGTAAGAGATATACTGCAATTTGGACAGGTTAAAACCGTCTTACAGGCACCACAGGAGGCAAAGGTATTGAAGCCTCTTCTGTTCATTAAAAGAATTGCTTGTTTATTATCCTCAAGACACTCCTCAAGAGCTGAATAAAGCTCGTTACTGATAGGTCCTTTTGTATCAGTTATATCAACAGTTACAACATCAGGAAGAACAGCCTTACCATATCTTTCAGTAAGCTTTATAAAGGAATACTTGCCGTCAACTGCGTTTTTATAGGACTCAATTGAGGGAGTTGCAGAAGACAAAAGCAAAAGGGCGTTATTATGGGCACATCTGAAGCGAGCAACATCACGGGCGTGATACCTTGGGCTCATTTCAGATTTATAAGTATGCTCCTGCTCCTCATCGATAACAATTAAGCCTAAGTTACTGAAGGGTGCAAAAACTGCAGAACGAGTACCGATTGCAATTTTAGCCTCACCGTTTTTAACTCTTTTCCATTCGTCTATTCTTTCACCTGCTGAAAGAGCGCTATGAAAAACTGCTACTCTGTCACCAAAATGAGAATAGAAAATTCCTAAGGTCTGAGGTGTAAGAGCGATTTCGGGAACCATTACAATAACTTCCTTACCGTCATTGATAACCTCTTCAATAAGCTTAAGGAAAACCTGAGTTTTACCCGAGCCTGTTACACCAAAGAGCAAGGACGCTGAGCCCTTACCACTTCTATATTGGCTTAAAAGCTCATTGAACGCCTTATTCTGAGAAGCTGTAAGCTCAGGTGATGGTGCTTTTTCCTTTGACCTTTCGTATCTTGGCTTTCTGTAAATCTCGCTGTCATAAAGCTCTGCATAGCCTTTTTTGACAATGGCGTTTATTACTGCAGGAGTTACCCCCGTAAAATAGCAGACCTCTTTAACAGATGCACCACCAATATCAAGAAGCAGATTAACAACACTTTTCTGCTTTGGTGTTAGGGATTTAAGAATTCCCTCGGCTTCATTTTCACTGATAGCAAGACGCACATTCTTAACAGTTAAATCCCCTGTTTTTCGCTTTGCGTCAACATTAGTCACAAGTATTTCTTTTTTTACAAGCTTTTCAAGAATTTTGCTTTCGGCAGGAATGCCCAAATCATTCAAAATCTTTTCTCTTTTTACATACTTGCAATTATCCTTAAGGTAATTAACAACCCTGATTTCTTCATCATCAAGCTTGCTAAGGATTTCGTCTGAAATCTCTTTTACCATATAAGATACAACATAATTAAGACCTATACCGGCAGGAAGCATTGTTTTTGCTGCCTCGTAAAGAGTGCAGAAGGTTGTTTCCTTAAGCCACAGAACAAGAGAAATCATTTCATCATCAAAAAGGGGCTCTTTATCAAGAACACTGATGACGGATTTAAGCCTTCCTGTTTCAGGTGCATCAAGAAGTGGCTCCACAGACAATATAAGTCCTTGCTTTTTTCGGTTGCCATTGCCAAACGGCACCATAACCCTGCATCCCACTCTCGCTTTTTCTTCTAATTCCAATGGAATTTTATAAGAATAAACAGCGTCAAAATGGTATGCAAGGCCTTCAACGGCTATTTGGGCTAAAAGCGTACCGATACCCATAATTATATATGAGCGATTTCATCGGGCTCTACAATTTTGTAGTCGCCATCAAGAAGCTGGTTAAGAGCATCACTAACAGGCTTTTCTGTTGTGATAACCTTATCCTCAAGGTTTTTGTCTGAAATCTCACGAGCGAGCTTTGCAGTAGCTGTTACAAGTGAGTAACGGCTGATGTGTCCTGTGAGTACTTTACTAAGATCCTGATTAAGCATAATTATTCTTTCCTTTCGGTAATTAATTTTTAGTTTTCTAACATATTTTCAACGATATTTGCCATTCTGCAATAGCGCAATTTTTCGGATTCAAGAATCTTGACAATCTGCTCTGCACAAAGGCTGATATCGTCATTAATAACAATATAATCGTATTCCTTTGCTCTTGAAAGCTCGTCCTTGGCAGTTTCGAAGCGCTTCTGGAAGCTTTCCTCGGTTTCTGTTCCTCTGCCTCTCAAGCGTCTTTCAAGCTCCTCCATTGATGGTGGAATGATAAAGATAGAAAGTGCATCGGGCATAGCCTTTCTCACATTTCCTGCGCCCTCAACCTCTATTTTTAAAAGGATGCAACCACCCTTATCAATGTGTCTTTCCACCTCGGACTTAGGTGTTCCGTAGTAATTATCATTATAAACTGTATATTCAAGAAATTCCTCGTTTGCAACTCTTTCCTCAAATGTATTTTTATCAATAAAGTAGTAATCTACTCCGTCTTTTTCTCCGTCACGCATAGCTCTTGTTGTTGCGGAGATTGTTTTATCAAAGGAAAAATCAGTTTCCTTTAATTTTTCTAAAACTGTGTCCTTACCTGAGCCTGAAGGTCCTGAAAGAACAACAAGCATACCTTTACCCTTCAAAACCAAAATCCCTGCCTCCTTTTTGGTCATTAAACCTTGTGAGCAATTGCTCAGCAGACAAAAATGATAAAACAACATTGTCGCTGTCAGTTATAATAACACCCTTGGTTTTTCTGCCATGGGTAGCATCAATCAACTGTGCTCTTTCCTTACATTCCTGAATCATTCGCTTTGCAGGTGCAGATTCGGGACTGATTATTGCAACTACTCTGTCAGCATTAATAAGGTTGCCGAAACCTATGTTAACAAGCTTCATACTATCACCTTATTCTTACTCAATGTTCTGAATCTGTTCTCTGATTTTTTCAACCTCAGCCTTAATATCAATAACTCTGCGAGCGATATCAACATCCTGTGCCTTGGAGCCTATTGTATTTGCTTCACGGTTAATCTCTTGAACAAGGAAATCGAGCTTTCTGCCCACTGCTTCATTGGAGTTAAGCATTGAATGAAGCTGATCAATATGGCTTCTGAGTCTTACAGTTTCCTCTGCAACAGCAACCTTGTCTGCATAAATTGCAGCTTCGGTAAGGATTCTTGATTCATCAACCTGAGTGTCGCCTAAAACGGTTTTCATTCTTTCAAGAAGCTTTTCGGAATAAGCCTTAACTGTTTCGGGTGAACGCTCTTCTATGTAAGAAACATTATTGATAATTGAATCTGCTCTTGAAAGCACATCAGCCTTAAGCTTTTCGCCTTCAATTTCACGCATTTTAATAAACTCTGCAAGAGCTTCCTTAACTGCCACCTGAACCTTGTTCCATAAGTCTTCTTCATCAACAGGTGCTTTTGTTATTGAAAGAATATCAGAAAAACGAGCAAGAGAAAGTGCTGTTAAATCATTTTTAACCTCAAACTTTTCTGAAAGCTCTTCGATAGCCTTAACATAGCCAACTGCAAGAGGCTCATTGATGCTGACAACAACGCTTTCATCAGCAGTTGTTTCAATCTGTAATGAGCATTCTACCTTACCACGAGAAATCTCTGTTGAAAGCAAGGATTTCACCTTTTCCTCAAGAAATGAAAAGGTACGGGGCATTTTTGCATAGAAATCAAAATATCTGTTATTAACGCTTCTGATTTCAACTGTTATATTATAACCTTCAACAGAAGCTTGTGCTCTGCCGAAGCCTGTCATACTTCTAATCATATTTTACCTCTAATCACTGACTTTGTAAGCGATGAACCTCATCCTCTGTAAGCTCACGCCATTTACCAACCTTAAGCATACCAAGCTTTACTGAGCCGATAGCGTTTCTTTTAAGACGAATAACATCAAGGCTGACGCTTTCGCACATTTTACGAATCTGTCTATTTCTACCCTCATAAATTGTTATTTCAAAAACGCTTCTTGCTGCAGATTTTTCAATAATTCTTACCTGAGCAGGTAATGTATCTCTGCCGTCCCCCTCAATATCAATACCGTTTTCAAGCTTTTCAACCTGAGAATCATTAATATTGCAACGAACAGTTACTCTGTATGTTTTTGGAACATGCTTTCTGGGATGCATAACTGCATTTGCAAACTCACCATCATTAGTAAGAAGCAAAAGACCTTCCGAATCTCTGTCAAGACGGCCTACAGGATAAACAGTTGCGCCAACATCCTGCACAAGCTCAGCAACACATTTTCTGCCAAGCTCGTCACTCATAGTTGTAACATATCCTCTTGGTTTATTTAACATAATGTAATACTTCTGCTTAACGGCAACAACCTTTTTGCCACTAACAGTAACAGTATCCTTTTTAGGGTCGATTTTATCGCCCACAACGGCAATTTTGCCGTTAACCTTAACCTTACCGGCATTGATAAGCTCTTCCGATTTTCTTCGGGAAGCAACTGAACATTCCGATAAATATTTTTGTAATCTTACTAGAGCCATATTTTTTCCTATCTGTTATTTAAAATTTCCTTTAACCTGTCAAATAAAGACATTTTATTTTCTTTTTCCGTAAAATTCATTGGTGCGCTTTCCACAGAAAGCAAGGCACTTTCACAAAGAAGCTTACCGTCACCAGAAAACACCTTTACCAAGCCTACTCTATCGCCTTTTTTGACACCTGAATAAAGAAACCGGTCGCATAACACAACTATTTCAGGACTCAGCTCTTGCTTAAGAGCAGTATATGTAAGTGATTTTTCCAGCTTAACACCAATATTTTTATTATCAGATCCAACAACAGCTATTTTTATTTTCTCTTCATCAAAATCAATTCTATACTCCCCGACCCTTTCAAAGCCATATTTAAAAAGCTTTTCGTGATCGTTCCAATCATCAGGAGCAGAAAGAGTAACTGCAACAAGCGTTACACCACCCCTTTGGACTGCACTGACAAGACATCTTCCTGAGGCCTTGGTAAATCCCGTTTTTATGCCAAATGCACCCTCAACGGAGCTCAGGAGCCTATTATGATTTTTAAAGGTTCGCTGATACTCAGGATTACCATAAGACGCCCTGAACGAGCCTAAGGAGCAAATTTCTCTGAATTTCTCATTCTTTATAGCATAGCTACCCAAAAGGGCCATATCGAAAGCAGTGGAGAAATGCCCCTCATCAGAAAGTCCGGATGGGTTTTCAAAATGAGTACTTTCCATTCCTATTTCTTTGGCCTTTTGGTTCATCAAGGAAACAAAACTCTCTCTTGATTTTCCGACAACTCTTGCAGTCATATTTGCTGCATCATTACCACTTTCAAGAAGCATACCACAAATAAGCGTTTCAAGAGTTATTCTGTCACCTGCCTTAAGACCTATGGATGTACCTTCAATTCGAACATCCTCATCCTTTGCAACATAAGTTTTCTGCAAATTCCCATTTTCAATCGCAAGAAGAGCAGTCATTATCTTAGTAGTACTTGCCATTCCGCGCTTTTCATAGGCGTTTTTTTCATAAACAACCTCATTAGTCTGGACGTTTATTAAAATTGCAGATTTTGCAGAGAGAGAAAGCTCTGCTCCACTCACCTTAATGCTTAAAGACGAAAGTATTGAAAATACAATAAATATTGCTGTTATTTTTCTAATCATCTAACCACCCACTCTTTTAATACTATGCAGGTGGTAAGAGTTAAAACACAGAATTATTCTGCTGCTTCTGCAGAAGCTTCGTTCTTTTTGCCTGTAAGCTTTGTTACCTTGTCAAACATTTCAGGAACAAGACTTACTGCTCTTTCAATTGCATTGTCATTAGATACGATATGCTTAATTGTAACATCGCCATCCTTAACAACAAGGAATGCAACGGGGTTGATTGTGATACCTGCACCACCTGCACCACCGAAAAGCTCAACATTATTCTTTGAGGGGAAATCTGAGCCACCTGATGCAAAGCCGTATGTAACCTTTGATACAGGAATAATTGTAAGACCATCAGGAAGATTAATGGGCTCGCCGATAATTGTGCTTACATCAACTAAATCTCTTACCTTTTCAATAGTTGTTTTAAGAATTCCGTTTGCTGATTTTTCCATTGTGGAAACACCGTCCTTATCTATAAAAATTATTTATTTATATTTTCACCCTCTGCTGTTGCTTCAGAGCTTGTCAGCGCTTCGGCAGCTGCCTTGGGAATTTTTTTACTTTTATCACTTTTCTTTTTAGAGAAAAGAATTTTAAACAGGATTTTAAATGCTAACTGCAACGCTAAAACTACTGCTGCATTAGTAATTTTAATAGGTCTTATATGGAACCTTACAAATGCACTTGCAGTTGATTTAGGAGCAAGGAAATCAGGACTTATATCAAAGTCATATTTTTTCACCTTGCATGTGGAAATAAGCTTACCTAAAACGGGATAAAGCCAAGCACATAGCCTTCCGTGCTTAATTGCAGTATCAGCTGCATCACCACCAACAGTAACCATTTTAATGTAAAGCTCGTCAATGGTGAAGGTTTTATAAAGCTTACCAAAAAAGCCACCAAGAGAGCTACCTAAATCACGAAGCATTTTCTCGAGACCATCATATCCATAGTCAAGATAAAGCTGCTTTATAAGGCTATTGCCTTGCTTCTGTGGCTTCTCTTTTTTAGTTTTTTCCTTAACAGGCTCAGCTTGTGGCTCTTCAACAGCCACATCTTCGCTTAATTCGCCCTCAGCCTCTGCCGTAGCTTCAGCCGTCTTTTTAGAATTTTTGTCTTCCTTAGGCTTCTTTTCCTTTTTGGGCTTTTTTTCTTTTTTCTCTTTCGAGGTATCTACTATCGGTATAGTTATAAAAAGATACCTTAATTTAACAACTGTCTTCTCTGCATAATCAACAATAACAGTTACTTTTAAAGAAAACAGAATCACAAAGAAAAGAATTATACCCAACAATGTATATAAAACAGGCATCATATCGCCCCTTTTTCTTAATTAATGATTATTCTTCTGTTACTTCCCCTGTTGCTTCTTCTGCTTCTTCCTGAGGCTCTCTATCACCGTCAAAAAGTGAAAGCTGACCGTTATCAACATCGGACATTAAAACATCTCTGTCTGCAGTTGGTAATTCAGGAAGCTCTTCAAGAGAGCTTAAAGAAAAGCATCTTAAAAAATTTGCAGTTGTACCGTAAAGAACAGGTCTTCCGGGAACATCAAGTCTGCCCTTTTCTTCAATAAGCTCCTTCTGACAAAGAGTATTAACAACACCTGAGCAGTCAACACCACGAATTTGCTCTATGTATGGCTTTGTAATAGGCTGATTATACGCAATAATTGCAAGAACCTCAAAGGCAGCCTGAGAAAGAGGCGTATTTCTTTTAAGGTCAAGAACTGTTCTGATTTCTTCAACAAATTCTTTCTTACTGCAAAGCTGATATTTGGTATCAAGCTGTAAAAGACAAATACCACTGTCCTCACTTTCAAGCTTCTTTCCTAATTCATCGAGAACTAAAAGCATTGTTTCATCATCATAGCCTAAAACATTTGCAAGCTTTGTATATTCAATAGGTTCTGCTGCAGCAAAAAGCACTGCCTGCGCTGCTGCAATTTGTTTATTCTCTATCAAGAGTTTTCCATTCCTTCCAAAATCTCAATTTGAGCATCATCTCCGTCACCGGAAATGTAAATAGCTTTATTTTTAGCAAGCTCCAATATAGCAAGAAAAGCTGCAACCAAATCCGAACGGGATTTTGATTCCTTGTAAATATCAAAAAGCTTGCGTTTTTTTCTTTTTTTAAGAGAAGATACGATTGAATCTATCTTCGAGCCAACAGAAACAATCTTCTTTGTAACAATAGTTTTAAACGAATCAATCGGTGGAGGTAAGCGTCTCATTTTTTTACCTGCTGCAAGAGAATATGCGCTTAAAAGCTCCGAAGGCTCGTGGAGTCTTTTGTAGGTATTATCGGGTGATACGCTTTCCTGAAAGCCTCTTGCAGTATAGTTGAAGCCGTCAGTCATCTGAGCCAATTTACCTGCAAGAATTTTACAATCACGATATTCAAGAAGCTCGTCACGAAGCTCATTCTTCAGATCCTCTGCTTCATCATAAACAGGCAAAAGAGAAACTGTTTTGATATAAACAAGTCTGGCTGCCATTTCAAGAAATTCGCTGGCAACCTCCATATTCTCTTCCTGCATTTCACGTACATAAGAGGTATATTGTTCAACGAGCTCCAGAATCGGAATATCGTAAATATCAAGTTTATGTTTTGTTATAAGGTGTAAAAGCAAGTCCATAGGACCCTCAAACACCTCAAGCTTATAATTTAATTTTTCCATATTAAATCCTTATGCAAATGGTATTGATGCGATTGAATCCAAAAGTGAAATAACTGCACTTGAGAGATAGCTTAATGGGGTTGAAAGAATGCCTGTGAAAAGCAATACAAACAAGCCTAACATTATATATCTTTCATACTGCATTATTTTATAATAGTATTTTGCAGGCAATAATGCAGTTGCAAGTCTTGAACCGTCAAGGGGTGGAATTGGTAAAAGGTTAAACACAGCAAGATTAACGTTGATTACTGCTGCGTAGAAAAAGAACAAGCCCATATAGGTCATCATTACATTTCCTGAGGAAGAACCGAAATAATATAAGGCATTGTATATAAATAACAATACTAAGCTCTGAAGAATATTACATACAGGTCCTGCCAATGCAACAAGAGCCATATCTCTCTTAGGCTTTTTGAATCTTCTCATTCTCACTTCAACGGGCTTTGCATAACCGAAGCCAAAAAGGAAAATCATCAAAGCGCCTCTTTTGTCAATATGCGCCATAGGGTTAATTGTAAGCCTTCCTCTTAAACGTGGTGTATCATCGCCTAATTTAACAGCAATAAGAGCGTGAGCAAATTCGTGCAAGGGTGTTGCACAGAACACCACGAATGCTATTGAACTGACATAAATAACCAAATTAAATATATCAAATTCGCCACTCATAATATCGCCAAGATATCTTAACATAACAAACTCCTATCTTTTTACTGCAACCACTCTGTCAAGGTCGCTTGCATCCTTAATAACTCGTGCCTTCTCGGCCTTATTCACAAACAAGGACAAAACATCCTTACCCTGCTCTTCACCGATTTCCATAGCAATATAGCCACCCTTGTTTATATAGGTAAACCAATTTTCCGACAGAGCACGATAGAAGATAAGCCCATCATCGCCACCGTCAAGAGCCATAAGAGGTTCAAAAGCAATTTCGGGTTGAAGGGTTTTAATTTCTTCGGTTTTTATATAAGGTGGATTTGAAAGAATTATATCAGGTCTGGGTAAGCCTAAAAATCCAACAGAATCAAGAACATCTGCTTTAACGATAGTAACATTATCGGCACCTAAAAGCTCTTTATTCATTGTTGTATATTCAATTGCCTTATCTGAAAGGTCAATACAGATAACCTTTATTGTTGGGAAAAGCTTCGCAACGGTAAGACCGATACAACCACTGCCACAGCAAAGGTCGTAAACAACCTTGAAATCATTTTTCTGTATATTTTCTGCAGCAAATTCAACCAAAAGCTCTGTTTCAGGTCGAGGTATCAATACACCCTCACCCACCTTAAAGCTAAAGCGATGGAAATCCCACATTCCGATGATATATTGCAAAGGCTCATGATCACAACGCCTTCTGATACAATCCTCAAAGAAGAAAAGCTTGCCATCTTCAACAGGACTGCCTGAATTTAAAAGCAACTGCGTTTTATTCATTCCTAAGCAGAATGAAACCAACTGCTGAGCATCGAACTCAGGGCTTTCACAGCCTGCTTCGGTAAGGCTTTTTATAGCTTCACGATAAACTGAATAGAGGTTTTTCAAGCGTCATCTTCCTCCGATTTGTTTTCCTCGGCATCAAAAAGAACTGCTTTAATTGACTCGATACCAACCTCAATTATATCGTCAGTAGGCTCCTGAGTGGTAAGTCTCTGCATCCAAAGACCCGGTGCAGAAAGAACCTTTACAAGAGCGTTATCGTGCTTTCCTGCGTAACGAATAAACTCATAACCGATACCAACTGTTAAGGGTACTATTAAGAGCTTAATTGCCATCCACACTGCTCTCACCTCATCAATACCCGGAAAAGCTACAACGAGAACTGATGAAATAAGAATACTGATAATAAGAATTACGAAAATGAAGCTTGTACCACAACGAGGATGGAAGCGCTGCTGCTTTCTTACATTTTCAACTGTAAGCTCAAGACCCTGCTCATAGCAGAAAATGGATTTGTGCTCTGCACCGTGGTACATAAACACTCTTTTAATATCAGGAATTTTTGAAACAAGCCAGATGTATGCAACGAATATAATCATTCTCATTATGCCCTCAAAGAGAGGATGAAGATTTGCGAGAGCATCCTTAAAAAGATACTTATCTGCTGTATCAACAAGGAAGGTCGGAAGATAGAAAAAGAGCACAAAAGCAAGACCACAGCCTAAAACCATTGAGATACCTGTAACAACTGCCATCATTTTAGGTCCGAAATGATCAGAAATCCATTTATCAAGCTTGCTCATTTTTTCAGGGTCAGTGTCATCATCAAGACCTGCTTTTTCTGCAGATTTCTCCATACACTTCATACCAAACATAAGGCTTTCAACCATATTGAAAACGCCTCTGATCAAGGGCCAGCCTGCAGGCTTGAATTTATCTCTTATATGCTTAACCTCAAGCTTTTCTGTATCAATAGATCCATCAGGAAGTCTTACAGACATTGCAGCACCCTTGGGACCCTGCATCATAATGCCTTCAATAAGAGCCTGTCCACCAACAGAAATCTTGGGGCAACAATTTTCTTTCTTACTCATCATTTTCTACCTTCAATTCTTCAATAATCGGAGCTACCGGCTCAACTGCAATCTTCTCAACAGGGAATACAACTGTTACTGTTGTGCCTACTCCAAGCTCACTATTTATTTCAAAAACACCATTATGAAGCTTTACAATTTCGTCAACAACTGCAAGACCGATTCCTGAGCCACGAACCTGTAAATTAGCTTTATAAAATTTCTTTTTAATGTTGGGTAAATCCTCTGGTGCGATACCACAACCATTGTCAGCAAAATGAATAGTTAATGCGCCATCATCAACAAGAGCTACAACATTAACAAGTCCACCCTGTTCTGAATATTTAAAGGCGTTATCAAGTATATTAACAAACACCTGCTTGATTCTGTTAGGGTCAGCCATCATTGGTGCAGGCACCTCGGGAACAGAATAGGTTAATTCAATACCGTCACGCTTAGAGCGTTCTTTAAATACGAAAATTGCTTCATCAAGCTCGGCGAGAACATCTATTTTTTCAAGACGAAGAGTCATACTGCCACTTTGTATACGTGAAAAGTCAAGAAGCTCTTCAACAAGCTTTGAAAGTCTTTCTGACTCATTGATAATAACCTCAGTACCTCTACGGGAGATTTCTCTATCCTCACCGTCAAGCTCCTTAAGCATTTCGCCCCACCCCTTTATAGCAGTAAGAGGAGTTCTCAGTTCGTGAGAAACAGTTGAAATAAAGTCATTTTTCAATTTATCTGTTGCAGCAACCTCTGCAATCATTCCGTTGATTGAATCTGCAAGCTCTGTAATTTCGTCATCGTCCCTGCCGTCGGATTCAATTCGCACATCAAATTCACCTTCTGAGAATTTTCGTGCAACATCGTTAATTTTACGAACAGGAGTAACAATTGTCTGAATAAAGAATACACCTGAAAGAGCCACAAAAAACAAAGCGATAAAATAGACAATAAGAATTAAAACAACCAATCCGATAATCTGCTTATCTATGGCTCTTAGGGAGGTTATAAATCTAACTGCGCCTGAAAAGCTCCCCTCTTGCTTTGGCAATATCATTGAAACAGCCATAATATGCTCACCGTTACTGTTGAAGCCGGACCATTTACTGATACCACTTGAGGAGTCTAACGCATCCTTAACATCATCCATATCTTCAAGTGTTTCGCTTACACCAAAGCCTGACGAGGAGAAGGAAACCTTACCATGACGGTTTACAACCTGAACCTCCATCCTGCTTTTATCAGAAAAGCTATCAACAAATTCCTTAGCCTTCTGATTAAAAATCTCATCACTACCACTTAAATAGGGTGAAAAGAAAGTTGTCACATTTTCATTAGCGTAGCCTGAAAGATAGTTGGTTACATAGTTTCTGTAATAGCTTACAACAAAAACTACACAAACAGAAAGAAGAACAAACAAAATGAGAGCAGTTATGAGCAAGGTATTAGTTGCCCATCTTTTGGTAATTCCTTTAATTTTCACTACTCTCACCTCTCCTCGTTTAATTTCTTAAAGGCTTTGCTTAAAGCCATTTGTAACCCATACCCCAAACTGTAACAAGATGCTTGGGTATTGAGGGCTCTTCCTCTATTTTCATTCTCAATCTTCTGATATTAACATCTACAACCTTTTCGTCACCGAAATAGGATTCGCCCCAAACCTCTTTCAGAATATCTGTTCTGCTCAATGCCTTGCCGGCATTTGTAAAGAAAAACTCAATAATCTGAAATTCAACCTGAGTCAATTCAATCTGAACACCATTTTTATAAAGGGTTCTGTTTCTCAAATTAAGCTCAAAGGGCTCAAGTGTAATTTTATCAATTCTCGCAGGCTGAGCCTTAGTCTGATTGTTCAAAGCAACTCTACGATACACACTATCAACTCGTGCCATAAGCTCAGATGGTGAAAACGGCTTTGTTATGTAGTCATCAGCACCCATAAGAAGACCAGACACCTTATCCATCTCCTGAGTCTTGGCAGTAAGCATTATAATTCCCACTGTACCACTGACGCTTCTTAATCTTTTACATACCTCGAGACCATCAACATTGGGCATCATAATATCGAGTAGAACAACATCAAACTCGCCGTTTTTCTCGCTATATAAATCCAACGCCTGTTGTCCGTCGCAAGCCTCAGTTACCTCGTATCCTGCTCTGCGAAGGGTTATCCCGATAATTTCTCTGATAGCTGCTTCATCTTCAGCAATAAGAACTCTTTTCATAACTAATCTCACTTTCTGATTTCATATCAGTTGATTATAATAAATGAAGATTTAACACCTTCATCAGTAATTCCAAAGTCATCACCATATGGGGTAATATCGTAGTAAAACACACCCAAATCGGTTGTTAAAAGCTTTTTGCCATTAGCGTCTGTTTCATCATCCTCTGCTCTGAAGGCAATTGATAAAAGCTCGTCCTTAACTAATTCCTCTTCACTGTTCCATAAGCAGAATTTCAAGGACTGACTCAAAGAGTCATAATAAACAGTAACATCATTTACTCTCGTAATTCGGTAAAGATAGCTGTCAATAGGATTAAAGAGTGTATTAATGCTTCCCTCACTCTTATCGCCAAAGCAATTAAGCCACTCAAGCATTGTGAATGTATATTGAACGCTCGCCCTCTTAACAGTCAATAATTTATCAGCACCATTAAGCTTGGTATTCGAGGGAATCTCCAACAAGCCGTCGCCATCAATATCGCTACAATAAATCTTTGAGCTTCTTAAGGTTGAAGTCACAGGATTCTTGATATCCCTGACAGCCTTTAAATCCTCAGAATCCCAATAAAGTATTTCAGTAAACATCGAGGATTCTGTCTTGATGCAGTCAATAAAAACTCTCCTGCAGCTATCCCCTGCATATTTGACTGTATCGTACTGTATCTTGGAAACAGAGCTGATATGACTATCCAATTTCACATCACTGTATTTAACAAAATCGTCATGCTCTGAAAGAGAGAAGCATCTGAAATATGACTGCTGACTTTCGCCGGTATCGTCAAGATAAACAAGCACTAAGTCCTCTTTTTCGTCGCCGTTGAAATCGGTTATGGATTTAGAGTTGTAATATTCATTTCCTAAAGTATTGAGAACAAATACACCTTTTTCTCCCATTGAAACCTGATAAACACTTACGATTTTTGAGGTTTTGGTATCAAACAATGACCAGCCGACCAATATTTCATAAACGCCGTCATTGTCCATATCAGAAAAAGAAACATCAAAAACTCCACTACCGGCGCCCTTTACATCAGAAGCAATAACCCATGTATCATTGACGCTCTCCATAAACGACATTCTTACAGATGCATCAATAGAAGAATCGGTGTAAAAAACAACCGCTTCCTCCTGAGAGTCTCCGTTGATATCAAACAAAATAAAGGCTGTCTGATAATCACCACTTTGTGGAGTTCTCAACTGAATTGTTTTCTCAGCCATAAGCTTTTTGAAGGCTTCCTCGACCTCACCATTTTTACCGGACTGAAGAGGAGGACTCATAAGGCTTTCAACCGAGAAGAAATTAAGAGAGCAACCCGAGCATAACAAAAGCATTACAGCACACAAAATAAATGCTGACATTTTTCTCAATTTCATAGATTGCCCTCCTTTCATTTTTTACAAGCTTACATCAACGGAATAGCTTCCGTAAATCCAGCATCCTGCATTATCAACCGTTACAACTGCAGGTACTGTTACTGACTGACCCTTACTGATATCGATTTCAGACAGGTCGATTTCAACCTTAATTGCCTCTTCTGTTATTGACTCGAGATCCTTTGTTGAACCAACTACAACAATAGATTTGTTAAGCGCTGAAATTTTATATTCTTTTTTATCCGGATTGTTCACAACGAACTTATCAGCAGAATATGTCATATATTCCTGACTGATACCGGACATATCAACATTAACTGTAAACTCTTCAGTTTCACTACCCTCTGCCACTGCAACATCTTCAGCAAGGAAGGTGAACACATGGTTAGACGGTGAAAGTGTTTTGAAATCGATTGTGCCTACGGTGAAATCCACAGTCTTATCATAATCGTCAACAGAAATGTTGAATAAATCCTTAGCAGGTGAAACTGTATAGCTTAAAGGTGTTACCATAAAGTTGTCAGGAGCATTTTTAAAAGCTACAATAGTTTCAAGCTCTTTCATCTGCAAAACAGGAATTGTCAAAACAACTTTTTCCTTGCTTAATGTTACATATTTGAAATCACTTTTGTTTTTATCATTAAGCAAAAGGATTTCTGCGTCTGCAGATTTATTTGCTGAAAGAGATTTCTTTAAAACAAGCTTTGCAACAACCTTCTCGATTCGATTAATTTCGGTTGATGGGCCTGTTACTGTTACAGAGGTTTCAGAAAGATTGATATTACCACTTGTATAGCCCTCGCTGACAACGGGGAAGCCATCAGCAACCACCTGAGGCTCTATAACCATTTGAACTGTTTTAGCAGTATCAAAATAAACCTCAATACTTTTTTCAGAAAGTGTGGTTATAGTGTAGTCTGCACCGTCAGGAATCTCTGGCTTCAACTGAAGCGTTCTGTTACCTGCTGAATCAACATTGTTTGTCTGAGCAGTGATAACAATATCCTCAGCCGAAAGAGCAGTGGGAGAAATCTGATATTTCTTACCCTTGACTGTAACATCAACTGTAAACTCACTTTCGCCAAAAACCTCAAGACCAAACTGAGACGGTACTGTTGAGTCGATATTGACCTTTACTCCCTTAATAACCCTTGTGGTTGCAGGGCTGACATTTACCACAACCAGAATCCAGATTACAAGAGCTGCAAAAAGAGAGAAGAAAAGCAAAAATTTATCGTTATTTAAGAGGTCATTAAGTTTGAATTTAATTTTCATCCTTTTTACCTCCGTTTTTGTTTTTTCCAAGTTTTTTGAAGAAGCCTTTCTTTCCTGCAACCTCTTCTGAATCACTTTGAGGAATAAGCTCGCTCAAAAGAATTTCACGAAGCTTACCAGTTGTTATATCTCTGGAGAGCTCTCCGTTAACAGCAACGGAAATTGCGCCTGTTTCCTCGGAAACGATAACAACCACTGCATCACTCTGCTCGCTCATACCAATCGCTGCACGGTGACGGGTACCAAGCTCGCTGTTAAGCGTATTGTTCTGAGTAAGGGGTAAAATACAACCTGCAGCATATATTCTTGCGTCGCGAACAACAACTGCACCATCGTGAAGAGCTGAGTTTTTGAAAAACAAGCCATTGAAGAGCTCGGTAGAAGACTGGGCATCAAGAATTGTTCCTGTTTTAATTACCTCCTGAAGAGGAGCATCCTTTTCGAAAACTACAAGTGCGCCTGTTTTAGTGTCGCTAAGGTCACCTGCTGATTTACAGAAATTGTTAACAGTTGCTGTTACCTCTTTCTCAAATCCTGCAGTGTTTCTCAAGCCGAAGAATGAAATATCGGAAAGAGAACGCCTACCGAATTTTTCGAGTATATTACGAAGCTCGGGTGAGAAGAGAACAACGAGAATAATAAGACCGTTCTGAAACAATATCGAAAGCAAATATTCACTGGCTTCCATATTAAGCAATTTAACAAGTGCATAGATAATACCGAGAATGGCGATACCTTTGATAACCAGAAAGGTTCTTGAGCCTCTTACAAGCTTAATCCCCTCGTATATAATAAATGCAACAAGAAAAATATCAAGAAAATCAGAAAGGAAGTTAAAGCTCATAAGAGCATCTCCGATTTTTTCAAGATAATTCAAAATTGAAGACATTAAATCACCGCTTTCGTTAGTTTTTGAACGATTTTACCCAATATATTGTATATAATATCATATATTTCTATAAAATGCAATTTTTCTGACCAAATTTAACAGATTTTTTATATCTTTTTCTTGGTTAAAAATTGAAGGTGATATTCTTACTGCTCCCTGCCCTTGAGTTTGCTTTGAAATATGTGCTAAGGGCGCACAATGAAAGCCTCCTCTGACTGCAATTCCGTACTCATTCAGATAGGCTGAAACCCTTTCACTATGCAAATCACCCACATTAAAGCTGACTATGGGTGCATAGTCCTTATCTGTGTAATCGCTCTGATAGAGATGAACATCGGGCATCTCCTTCAACCCATAAAAAATCTCATCAGCAAGCTGTTTTTCTTTTTCGAAAATTATGCTCACACCTGTTTTTTCAACTACTTCTATCCCTGTCCTCAGTCCACAAATACACGGCACATTCAGGGTGCCACTTTCAAGCCGTTCGGGGTATATCTCAGGCTGAGAAAAAACGAAGGATGCTGTGCCTGTTCCACCCTCGATAATCGTTGAAAAATCAAGGCTTTTATGAAGCAAAGCACCCGTTCCCATAGGCCCTGAAAGGCCCTTATGACCAGGTACACACAGACAGTCAATTCCCTGCTTTTTTATATCAATTCCGACCACCCCTGCCCCCTGTGCGCCATCAACAAAAAAACGAGCTCCATTTTCATGTGCAATGGCAGATAATTCCTTTAAGGGCAGTATATTTCCGAACACATTTGAAACTGCTGTTACAACACATAATTCAGTGTTTTTCTTAAAGGATTTTTTGAAATTTTCAATGGTTTCTTCGGATGTTTTCCCTACCTCAAAAACATCGTAATCTGCAACCCCATCTTCCTTCAATTTATGAACCGGTCGCAGAACTGAATTGTGCTCAAGTGACGAAATTATTATATGATCGCCCTTTTTAACAACACCTTTAATTGCCGTGTTAAGAGCATAGGTGCAATTAGGGAAAAATGACACAAATTCTGTACCATAGCCATTAAAAAACCGGTTGAGAGCCTCTCTGCATAAATACACCTGATTTGCAGCAGAAATGGACATATCATGCCCACTTCTACCGGGATTCGCACCATACAAATCGAATGCCGAGCTCACTGCTTTTATTACCTCGGGTGGCTTCGGAAAGCTTGTTGCTGCATTGTCTAAATAAATCACAATGCATCACCAAGATCCACTACCCCAATCACCTTTATTCCGTTAGATTTCAACACAGAAAAGCATTGCTTATCAATATCACTTACATAAATAACATACCCGCATCCTTCATCCGTTTCAGGCTGAGGATTGCGGGTCAGATATGCTTTATAGCCATTTTTTTGTAAAAGGTCACGCCCTTTCATAGCGTAGGTCAAAGAGCCGACCCTGATACCTTTTTTACTCATAAAAAGACCCTTCCATATTAAGTTAGACAAACTGTCCTCTACATAATATGAAAGGGTTAAATTTTAGTTACTTTCTATAAGGCAAACACAATGAGCAGAGATACCCTCCTTACGCCCTGTGAAGCCTAATTTTTCCTCAGTTGTTGCTTTAACGCTGACGAAATCAACATCAACATTCAAGGCTTTTGCGATGTTTTCGCGCATTGCCACAATATGAGGAGCAAGCTTGGGTGCCTGAGCGATAACGGTTGCATCAATATTGACAACCTTATACCCCTTCTCTTCAATAAGCTTAACAACACAAGAAAGAAGCCTAAGGCTATCTGCACCTTTATACTCAGGGTCGGTGTCAGGAAAATGCTTTCCAATATCACCTAAGGCTGCTGCACCTAATAAGCTATCGGAAATGGCGTGAAGCAACACATCGGCATCAGAGTGGCCTAAAAGTCCCTTTTCATAAGGAATTTCAACTCCACCAATGATACATTTTCTGTTATCTGCAAAAGCGTGAACATCGTAACCATGACCAATTCTTATCATATAATCACCAAAATTATTTATTTGCAAAGATTCTCAAGACAAGCAAGCTTAACGGATGTTGTAAGCACCTTAACTGCCTTTGAAAGCACCTCAGGTGTGGGGAATGTAGGAGCAATACGGATATTGCTGTCAGAGGGGTCCTTACCATAAGGGAAGGTTGCACCAACATTAGTAAGAGTAACACCTGCTTCTTTACAGAGAACGCCTACTCTTGACGCACTACCACCTGTTACATCGAGGCTTATGAAATAACCACCATTGGGGTTTACCCACTCTGCAATCTGGAGACCTGCAAGATCTGCCTCAAGAGTGTCAATAACTGCATCAAACTTAGGCTTAAGGATTTTAGCGTGAAGCTGCATATGTGCTTTTATGCCCTCAACATCCTTAAAGAATTTAACATGACGAAGCATATTAACCTTATCGTAGCTGATAGCCTGAATTGTAAGTCTCTTAAGGATTTCCTTAACATTTTCAACAGAGGTTGCAATACAGGAAACACCTGCACCGGGGTATGAAATCTTAGAGGTTGAAGCAACCTCAACAACCATATTTTTATTCTTTTCGGGAAGAACATCAAAGATATTAAGAAGCTCGTCAGTTGTATCAGTAAGGTCATGAACACAATAAGCGTTATCCCAGATAATTCTGAAATCATCTGCAACATCAAGATTAGCTATGCTCTTAACAACCTCAGCAGAATATGTGATACCCTGAGGGTTTGAATATTTGGGAACACAGAACATACCCTTAACAGAGCTATCCTTAACAGCCTCTTCAATAGCGTCCATATCAGGACCCTCAGCTGTCATAGGAATATTAATCATTTCGATTCCGAGGAATTCACAGATTGCAAAATGTCTGTCATAACCGGGACAAGGACAAAGGAATTTAACCTTACCCTGCTGAGACCAGGGAGTAAAGCCTGCACCCATATACATACACTGAGCAACATAATCGAACATCAAGGAAAGGCTTGAGTTTCCACCGATAATAACATTCTCGGGCTTAACCTCAAGCAAATCAGCAAAGAGCTTTTTGCACTCAGGAATACCGTCAAGAATGCCGTAGTTTCTTACATCAAGACCATTTTCACATTTGAAATTGCCATCTGCAAGAGCATCATGCATACCGTCAGAAATATCAAGCTGGTCTGCACCGGGCTTACCACGGGACATATCAATTGAAAGGCCCTGTGCTTTGAGATTTTCGTAATCTGCTTTTACTGAATTATATTCATTCAACAATTCATCTTTTGTCATAGAAAGATACGATTTAAGCATAATTTTCTCCTATCAAAATAAACTGTGTAGCATTATAGCAAAAATCTTTTGTTTTGTAAACCTTTTCCGTTATAAAAATATTTATTGTATTTTATTTAACCTATTGTAACTTTCGTTTGAATATAATATAATATTTTGTTGTAAAAATAACAAGGAGGGATTTCTTGAAAAAGCTTGCTATTATCGGCGCAGGTGCATCGGGGCTTTGCGCAGCTATTGAAGCAAAAAGCGCTAACCCGAACATTGAGATAACTGTTTTTGAAAGAATGCAAAAAAGTGGCAAAAAGCTTCTTGCAACCGGCAACGGCAGATGCAATTTCACAAACAGCGACCTCTCCTTGAAGCATTTTTATGGTAACAACGAATTTTTGAGAACCATTTTATCAAGCGAATTTGCTGATATTAAGGAGTTTTTCAGAAATCTCGGTGTTTTATCTTATGAAGAAGAGGGACGGATTTACCCCCGTTCTCAGCAGGCATCAACTATTAAAGAGACTCTTCTTAAGGCAGTTGAAAGCCAGGGTATCACAGTAAGAACTGAGGCACCTGTAAATCACATAGCAAAAAAGAATAACAGATTTTCAGTAAACGACGAATATTTCGACGGAGTTGTTCTTTGTGGTGGTGGCAAGGCTGCAGCAGTACACGGCTCAGATGGCTCTTGCTACAAGCTTGCAGAGAGCTTCGGTCACAAGCTGACTCCTCTCTACCCTGCTCTTTGTGGTCTCGTTATAAACGACAAGGACCTGAATCTTCTCAAGGGTGTTCGTGCCGAGGGTGAAGCAAGGCTTTATTCAGATGGCAAGCTCTCAGGCTCTGAATCAGGTGAAATTCAGTTTACTGACAAGGCAATTTCGGGAATTCCGGTTATGAATCTTTCCCACCTTTGCGAAAACAAAAGAGGCTTAAAAATAAGCATTGATTTCTGCACAGAGCTTGATGAAAACGCCTTGTTCAACCACATAAAGCAAGGCATAACCAATTCACCGGACCTTGAATTTGAAACAATTCTCAATGGTATTGTTAATCTTAAGCTTGGGTTTGCAGTTATGAACAGAAGTGGTATAAAGCCACAGACAAAATGCAGCTCTCTTAAGGATTTTCAAATCAAAGAGACTGTTAAGCAATTAAAGAATTTTGAAATCAGCATTAAATCCACCAAGGGCTTCGATAGCGCTCAGGTCACAAAGGGTGGTATTAAAACAAATGAGGTTTCACCTGACACTATGATGTCAGAAAAAGCAGAGGGCTTATTCCTCTGTGGTGAAATTCTTGATATACACGGCGACTGTGGTGGTTATAATCTGCACCTTGCCTTCACAACAGGCAGAATTGCAGGCCATAGCGCAGGAAAATTTTTAAAATAAGGAAATAAAATGATACGAATCAATGAAATAAAAATGCCCTTGGGTGCTACCGAAGAGGAAGTAAAAATCGCAGCTGCAAAGGCATTGAAAATCAAAGAAAATGATATAAAATCCTTCACTCTTGCAAGACGCTCAATTGACTCTCGCAAGAAGGATAACATAATACTTGTCTATTCTGTGGATATTGAGACAGAGCTTGACGAGGAAAGAATTGTTGCTCCATTTCCTCAGAACAAGGCTTTTGTAACCCAGAAATATGAATACATCACACCCGAGGCAAAAAGAAGCTTTCCTTTAAGACCCGTTGTTGTTGGATTTGGTCCTGCAGGTATGTTTGCTGCGCTGACACTTGCAAAGGCAGGTCTTAACCCCATTGTTTTAGAGCGTGGCTCTGCAGTTGAGGAAAGAACAAACGAGGTTAATCGCTTCTGGACTAAAAGAGTTTTAAACACAAATTCCAATGTTCAGTTCGGTGAGGGTGGCGCAGGCACATTCTCTGACGGCAAGCTTACAACAGGCATTAAGGACGGTAGATGCAGAGAGGTATTCCTTCGCTTTGCAGAATTTGGCGCACCTGAAGAAATCCTTTATTCTGCAACGCCTCACATTGGTACAGATAAGCTTAAAACGGTTGTTAAAAACCTTCGTAATGAGGTTATCCGTCTTGGTGGTGAAATAAAATTCAACACCCAGTTGGTTGACATTATAACTGCTAACGGATTTGTTCAGGGCATCACCTACAAAAACCCCGACGGCACAACAACCGATATAGAAACCGATGCCCTTATTCTTGCAATCGGTCATTCTGCGAGAGATACATTTGAGCTTGTATATAGAAAGGGTCTTGAAATCATTCAGAAGCCATTCTCTGTTGGTACAAGAATCGAGCATCCTCAGGAGCATATCAACAAGGCTCAATACGGCTCCTTGTGGAATTCTCCCCTGCTTCCTGCAGCAGACTACAAGCTTGCTTGCCATCCCAAGCACGGCAGAGGTCTTTACACCTTCTGCATGTGTCCCGGTGGTACAGTTGTTGCAGCATCCTCTGAGGAGGGTGGTATGGTTGTTAACGGAATGAGCGAATATGCCCGTGACAAGGAAAATGCAAACTGTGCTTTGCTTGTTGGCATTGAACCCCCATTTGAAAGCGACCATCCTCTTGCAGGTATGTATCTCCAGAGAGAAATTGAGCAAAAAGCATTCAGGCTCGGTGGTGGCGACTACACTGCACCTGCACAGCTTTTGGGCGATTTCCTCAAGGATACGCCATCAACAAAGCTCGGCGCAGTTAACCCCTCCTGCCCCACAGGCGTTACAATGACTGATATAAGAAAAGTGCTTCCCAGAAAGGTTACTGATACAATTGCAGGTGCAATTCAGGACTTTGACAACAAGCTTCACGGCTTCAATTTATATGACGCTGTGCTTACAGCGCCTGAATCAAGAAGCTCTTCACCCATAAGAATTATCCGTGATGAGTTCTATCAGGCAACAAGGCTTCGTGGTCTTTACCCCTGTGGCGAGGGCGCAGGCTACGCAGGTGGCATCGTTTCTGCAGGTGTTGACGGAATCCGTTGCGCAGAGGCAGTTTTAAGTGGCGAATATTAATAATTCATAATACAAACTACCCCGAGAATATAATTTCTCGGGGTGATTTTTTTTGAAATTCAGAGTTATTAAAATCAGTTCATTATTTATAGTTTTTTCTCTTCTCTCGCTTACGGTTATTTCAACTGTTACCCTTTCACATATCGGTGTCAAGGTAAGCAACAGCACAAGAAAGCTACCGATTTATTCAGTTCAGACCAATGAAAAGAAAATTGCAATAACCTTTGATGCAGCATGGAGCGCTGATGATACGGATGAGCTTATCACAATACTTAAAAAACATAACGCTAAGGCCACCATATTTGCCGTTGGTGACTGGGTGGAGAAGAATCCCGAAGCAGTAAAAAAATTTCATAAAAACGGTCACGAAATGGCAAATCACTCTGACACTCACGCTGCCTTCAGCAAGATAAGCAGAGAAGAAATCAAGCAAGAAATACTTAACTGCAACAAGAAAACAGAAGCTATAACAGGCTCGCAACCGAAGCTCGTAAGAGCCCCCAGTGGCGACTATGACAACAAGAGCATTGAGGTTGCAGAAAGCCTTAATATGAAAATGATACAATGGGATTGCGATAGTTTAGACTGGAAGCTGCTTTCTGTTGAAGAAATGTATAATCGCGTTACAAGTAAAGTACAGAACGGCTCAATTGTTCTATTCCATAACGGTATTGAAAATACGCCCACAGCACTCGATAAAATCCTCACAAAATTAGAAAAAGACGGCTACAAATTCGTAACCGTCAGTGAATTGATTTATTGGGACAATTATGAAATTGACCTTAGTGGTAGGCAGGTAAAAAAGCAAACAAATCACAGAACCGTCCCCTGATTGTGATTGTGGATCCCCTGATTGTGAGCCCCCAATGGCAGTGTTGCTTGGTTTATAAAGGTTTTGAGCACAAATACCCTTTTTACACTTAAAAAATCAACTCAAAACCAACTACTGTACCGTTTTGATGAATCGGTCATTCAATAACCCCATCATAATACTCATTTAAATCTTCTATTGTACCATCCATATACTCAACTGAAGCTTTTGTTAATTTATAACTTGCTAAATTATAGTTATAAAACTTGGTAGTATTTCTTTTCCTTCCGGATGTTGCATACGCCTCTAATGGTCCTGTAAAGCGAATTCTAACATACGGTTTCCAACTTATCTCGTCATAAATTATATCGCCAACAGCATTATAACAATCCCATTGAAGATTTACATACTTAATTTCTTTATCTGTATTATTTCTTATATTTAGATTCCACTCAACCCCACCGGCAGAATCAATCTCATAAGTCCAATTCACTATTGTAATTGGTGATTCTTTTCTAAACTCTTTATTACAACGAGAGCAAACTCCACAATCTGTTGTGTGTCCTAATGCTTCACCCTTTGACACACCACACTCGCTACATTTTTGGGCTTTGGTACAAGTCGCCTCAACCCAACTATGCGAGTGAGTGTTTTTTTTACTAGTCTCCTCTGTAGTGTTTTTATTGGTTGTTGTAGAAACCTCTGACTCAATTATTTCTCCACAAACCAAACATTTCTTCGATTTATCATTTTTGTTGTTAGAAGCGAAAGAGTGTTCAAGTTTATTTATATACTCAATATTTTCTTTCCCACACGATTCACAATTATATTTAACAGAACCTTCCGAACTACAAGTTGCGTCTGTTCTCTCTAACTCTACCCAACTATGTTCGCAATAAGTTGCTGGATTTATTAAGGTGCAAAATACAATTATTATAATAGAAACTACTATAAGACCTATAACACTTTTAGTCTTTTCGCGCTCTTTGAATAAAGGTAAGTAATTTCTCAATTTATAATTTGACAAACAAATATACGGAGAAACAAACAATAACAATCCTTCGATTGCATCAATTGCATCATTTATAGACTCAATTGTTGTGAAAAAAATTATAACATAGAAAAGAACGAAAACTAAGTATATAACTGACAATATTTTCTTCCATAATTTATTAGAACGAAACCCTAATAATTTTGAAACTTTATTAAAATCATTAGTCTTTTCTAAACTACAATGAGGACAAAAATCACCATCGTACTCATTTTTACATTTTTCACAAATCATTTTAACACCCCTCAAAGTTTATTCGCATAAATTATAACAAATATAATAATATAAAGCAAGAGCATAAAGTATTTTACCATTATATCAAGTGATGACAGCTTAGACTATCAAAAGCTTTCCGTTGATGAAATGTATAATAGAATAATCAACAATGTGCAGAGTGGCTCAATCGTTTTATTCCACAACGGAGTTGAAAATACTCCAGAAGCACTTGATAAAATTCTCGAAAAATTAAAAGCCGACGGCTACGAATTCGTAACCGTCAGCGAATTGATTTATTGGGATAATTATGAAATTGACCATACGGGTAGGCAATGTATAAAATAATTATTGTCCAATGTTTGCGGGTGCAACATCATTTGAAGGCGCAATATTAAGTAACTCTTCAATTTTCTCCTTTATACCACCAGCGCCACGCACTCTCAAAAGCTTATAACCGGTTTGTTTATAAAGAGCATCAACAAATTCATCTCGGGATTTTTGCTTTGAATCATGAGAGCCATCATCCAATTCAATTAAAAGCTCAATTTGAAGATTTTCAGGCTTTGCAAGAACAAAATCAATATGCTTTTTGTTTATCTTATTGTAATATTTCATAAAATCATTGTTGTCTTTAACATTAACCTCAACAAGATCAGCAACCCTGATTTTTGCTAATACAGAATAACCAAGCTCATCTGCTACAGGCTTCAGGCCTTTGTAAAAAGCCCATTCATTCTTTGTGAGAAGCAATTTCTTTTTATATGGTAATGCTGGTGTTATTTCAAGAGCCTGTTCTTCTTGGTCATTGATAGATGTATTTGGAATTTTCTTTCTGTTTTTCAGATTATCTATAATAACTGCTATTAAAGCAATAACCAAGCCAAATATAAAAAGTTCCATAATAAATCTCCGTTTCTATTTTTTTACATATTAACATATAGTTATTCGTTTATCAACTATAAAAGAAGTAGAGTTCAGAACGACTAAATTGTTGTATTCCACAACGGAGTAAAAAATCTAAACAAAAAAATTAAACCCATCGCTGCCGATTGGTTGCGATGGGTTGCGTTTGTTAACGATTAGTAGCGACTGCTATCCATTGTTAGCGACTGGGTACGATGGCAGCCGATAAGGATAAAGATAAGGAAAAAGATAAGATAAGGATAAGGTAGTAGTAGAAAAGGAAACTATATCGATATAGTTTCCGTGAAAAATTTTTTGCAAAATTTTGCCCGATTTCACGCAAGTTCTGAACAAATTTTGGCGACTTCTGAACATTCTTTGAACATTTTTCGCGCAAAAGCTTCAAGCAAAAATCATTCAGATTGAGTTATTTTTATTTTATCAGCAGTTAAATCTGTATTTGTTGTTATAACATCAATAATCTGCAGGGCAGAATCCTCGCTTAATGCATCCTTTGAAACAACAACCTGAGCTGATTTTTCGTTGATTACTGCAATACATTCACTTGCAAGCTTTGCTGAAATAAGAGCTTCAACATCACTTTCAAGCTTAATCTGAGCCGTAAGAGTATCAATTGACTTTGTTATTTCCTTTGCCTCTTCGCTGCCTGTTTTTGCTTTTTCAAGAGATTTATTAAGCTTTTCAAGGGCTTCGTCTCTTGATTTCTGTCGGTTTAATTTCACTTCGCTGAAATAGTCTGCCTCTTCACCGGTTGCGTTAACATATTTAGCTTCACCAAGATTTTGCACATACTCAGTGCTTGTTGTTTCTTCGGGTGACTGAAGGCTTGAATTGTTACCTGTGTAATACCAATTCACAAACACTGCCCCACCAAGAGCTACAACAAGGGTTGCAAGAATAAGCTGTCTTCTTTTAATTAATAAGTTCATAAATATTCTCCTTACTTTTCTGTCATTTTTTCAACCGAGACCCTTGCAGAGCTTATATCAAACAGAGCGCAAACGGTCTGGGTTATTGCATTTTTTACCTGAGTGTTACCTGCCCCCTGAGCAATTACGGCAACGCCCTTAACAGTTGGCTCATAAACCTTAACAACAAGACACTCCTCGTTGTTGGAGCCGTTTTTTACAATTATGTATTCCTCTTCTGATTCAGTTTTTTGATTATCAGTTTTATTGTCTCTTTTCTCGTTATAGCCTTTTGCATAAACATTTTCATAGCAATTTTCAAGTGTCAGCATAACCCTGACCTCACCTGCTCCGTTTATACCTTCAAGCAATACCTCTAGTTCCTTTTCCGTTTTCTCAATATATTGAGATGCATAAGCTTCAGTATTTTCTTTTGAAACAGCATCGTTATCATCGGTAGTGAAAAGCTCACTCAAAAGTAGTAAAAACATTAAAAGCACGGCAATTCCAACCAAAACAATATTTTTTCTGCCGACCTTAAGATTTTTTAAGCTGTCCAACAAATCATTCATTTTTAACACCGACTTTTAAAACCTCCTGATATTCTTCAGGAACATTGCTTTTTACAAGCTCTATTTTATTTCCAAAGGCTTTTCCTATTTCTATTTTTATTTCTGTAAGAAGCACTGTGTTTTCCTCTTCATTAACCTCTGTTGTTATATATATTTCATATTCATTTATATTCGCTTTTATGAGTATTTCCTTCATTTCTTCCCTGAGCTGACGCTCCGTCAGGTTTGCAGTATGCATAAGTGCATCATAATTCATTTTTTCGCTTATTCCCTCCCGAGAAGCAAAATCACCCTCAAAGCTTATTTCACCTTTTGCAATAGGTGAAGCAATAACAAAAAGCATCACCGAAACCACTGCTACTCTTAGGGCTTTCTTTGTTTTTTCGGGAGCGATATATTCAAGAACTCCTCCGACCAAGGCACACACTGCATAATTTAAAAGAACCGTTTTTATTACATCACTCATTTTCAGACACCTTTTACAAAGATAACCACACCTACCGACACAATAAAAATTACTGCAGAAAAAACAGTTGTTGCACCCAGAAGCGTTAATGCATCCTTAAAAACATTAAGCATTCCTACACAGGAATTTTCACCTAAAAGCTCCGAAATTGAAATAACAAAGCTTAACGCAAGCACCCATCCCATAAGCTCTAAAAGCGAAGGAATAACTGTCAAAGCTACTGTAACAATACCGAAAATTCCCACGGTGCTTTTAATAAGAGAAAGACTTGATACCAAAGCTGAATATGTATCGCTTACTGCCCCTCCCACAACAGGAACTGTTCTGCCCACAACAAAGCGAATTCCTCTTGATGTCAAGGAATCAACCCCTGCTCCCATAACGCCTTTCAGCGTGACAATTCCCGAAAAGAATGTACCTATAAAGCCTAAAAAGGTTATATAAAGCTTTTTTACCATTGACGAAATTTTTTCGCTGAATTTATACATATCAAGACAGGAAAGAAACCCAAGAGAGCACATAGCATTTATAGCAGGCTGACTGACCCCTGTCAGGATCGTGGAAAACAAGGTATCAGACAGCACTGCCAAAGAGGCGTAGGATGTACCAAGCGCTACCTTCCCCGATGCAGATACAACCATTGCAAACACACCTGCAAAGGCAGTCGTGAAAACATTAAGTGTTTCAAGAACAGAGAAAGCCGTTGTCACACCATTGGCAACAGGCACTGCAACCGAAAGAGCAAGAACAGAATTTCCTATAACCGAAACAGCCTGAGATGAGCTGATAAAAGACGAAAACAACGCAACTAATATAAGAACACCTGTTGCAGAAGCCAAAAATCTAAGTGGTGCTGTTAATGAACGCTTTGTTATGTTGAAAAGCACATCAAAAACCTTTGAAGCGCTTACAGAGAAGATTTTCTCAAAGCTTATTTCATCAATCCCAAGCTCTGCCAGAAGTCCAACTGTTTCATCATCAACTGCCTCTGTGATACTTTCAAAATCGAACTCTTCGTTATAGCTATCTATATTTTCTTCAATAGCGCTAACGCTTATGCTTAAAAGGCTAAGCATGCTTATAAAAGCAAATATAAACGCTAGAATTTTTAAAAGTCTTTTCATTTTTATACCTCTAAAAAAAGGTTAAAGCAATTTCAACAACAGCAGTAAAAACAGGCAAAGCACAGGAAATTGCAAGAACCTTCATTCCCAACTCCACTACTCCTGCGATAGCGCCCTCGCCATTATCACGACATATATCCGAAGCTACCGTCCCCACTAAAAGAATCCCAAAGGCTTTAAGCATAATTTTCAACGCTCCTTCGCCTATGGAGGATATGCTTTCGAAATTATCCATAAGAGAAAGTAAATTTTCAGCCTCCGGAGCAATAGCAAAAGCAATCATAAAAACAAGAACGATTTCACATAAAATTGCAATTGTCGGTGAATTTTTTCTTGTTAAACCAAGCAAAACAACACCTGCTATTACAAAAGCTGCAATTTCAAAAAAGCTCAAAATTCCATCACCGATGACAAGGCATCCTTTAAATCTGTAAGCTCAGGAATAACAGCCATAAAGGCAATCAAAAGTCCTGCAATAGTAAGAAGCAATGTATATTCCTCTTTTCCTGCCTTTTGTAGCAGCTGATTCAAAAAGGCTATCACAAGAGCAATAGCAACGATTTTTATAACAATTGTAAAATCCATATTCCACCTATAAAAAGAAAATGAGAACAGTTAACGCCCCAAAAAGGCTCAGCGCTGTATTCACCTGCAATCTTTCCCTTTCCTTTGCTTTCCGTTTTTTCAACTGCTCTTCAAATCTTTCCTTGTACTCCTGACAGATATTGAGCTGACCAACATCATCCGTTGTTCCGATTTTACTTATAAACTCATCAAAAGCCTCACAAAGCTTATTTCCAAAGGATTTGTCGAGGTATATTTGATTATCTGAAAAGGAAAGATATTTATAATTCCGAGTTTTACCACTAAAAAGAATTTTTTCAAAATCTGCAGCTGTGTAATGAACCTCTGTTTTAACTAAATTTATAAAGCACACTATTTCGTCCAATGCCTTGGTTGTTTTCAGCTCCTTGAGAGCGTTCAAAGCACCTGAACACAAAAAGATGCTTACTAAAGCAAGCACACAAAATGTTTTCAAAACACAACCATCTCCTTGACACTGCAAGGATTTTCCTTTCCACAGAGAACAACAGCCTTTTTAAACGCACCTGCATTGACAAGTCTTTTTATATTAGGTCTTCGCAGAACCTCTTCCAGGCTTGAGCCATGAGCAGTTGCTATAAAACTAACTCCGGTGTTTACTGCAGAAAGCATTGCTCTCGCCTCATCATCTGAGCCTATTTCATCAAGCACTACTATATCGGGCGAAAGCGTACGCACTGCAATTTCTGTGCCTATGGCTTTGGGGTAAAGGGTTAAGACATCTGTATGAAGCCCTACATCAAGCCCCTCTCCGAAGGAACGGGAGGCAATTTCATCGCGCTCGTCGATTATTGCAGTTTTCAAAGGATTCAATCTGTCCTTACCTGAATAAAATCTGCATAGATCCCGCAAAACAGTTGTTTTACCTGAAAGTGGTGCCCCAATTATGAGAAAGGATGCACAATCCTCCCCCACGGCTTCTATTAAATTTCTTGAGCAGCCATAAAATGCTCTTGAAACACGAATATTAACGGAATTAAATGAAGAAACTGAATATACTGAGCCGTTCTTCATAACTGCTCTGCCTACAACCCCTGCTTTGGCTCCACCCCTCAACGGAATAAAGCCTCGGGCTATCATATCCTGATAAGTATGTAATGACCTACGGGATAGCCAAAAAACAATTTCCTGCAAATCCTTTTCATCCGTCATAAATAAATCCGAGCAAAACGAAACTGTTAAGGCTCCGTTTTTTCTTATGTAGTAAATTTCATTTTGTGTGTTCAATGTTATGGGCTCACCGTTTCTGAAGCGAAGCTCCTTGACATTGACTGCAACATTTTCAGATATAGCATTCAAAACCGACTTGTATTTATCGGGTAAAAGTGATATAGCGTTCAGATAATCCTTCATAGCCTTCACTCCTTTCAAAAAATACTATTATCACTTGTCCGATTTTAGAACAGATTTAATAATTTATTTTAAAATTACGGGCTGAAACCCATTGAAAGAATTTCCTGTATATGTTAATATTTATTATGTATTACTTTAATCTTAAAGGAAGAAATTAACAATGCTTAAGAACTTGAAAGAAAAATCCCAGACATCACCATTATTGAAGCCATTTTTTAACACCCGTTATTCATGGCTTGCTGCAGCTTGTACTGCAGGAATAATGCTCGTAGTATATTTCTGCTACGATTTAATTCCCTTTGGTGACACAACAATTCTCAGAATGGACCTTTATCATCAGTATGGCCCGTTGTTTGCTGAGCTTTATGAGAGAATAACAAATTTTGACAGTCTGATTTATTCCTGGACATCCGGCGGTGGTAGTGCATTTTTAGGTAACTTCTACAACTACCTTTCATCACCATTCCTCATTGTAATGCTTTTACTCGGTCATAAAAATATGCCCGAAGCTATTGCTGTTATGGTGCTTCTTAAGGCAGCACTTGCAGCCTTTACCTTCTCTTATTTCTTATCCAAAAAGCATAAGGAAAGCACACCTCTTACATCTGCATTCGGCGTTCTTTATGCTTGCAGTGGCTTCTTTATTGCATACTATTGGAACATAATGTGGATTGATTCCTTCTATCTCTTCCCTCTTGTTATGTTGGGTATTGAAAAATTAATAAGCGAGCGCAAGCTGAAGCTTTACACCATCACACTTGCACTCACTCTCATTACAAACTACTATATGGGCTATATGGTTTGTATTTTCTCAGTTCTTTATTTCATTTATTATTTCTTCAGTAATTATAATTTCACAGACACATATTTCGGAAAGCTTGCCCAAAGAGAAAAAGGCCTCAAGGGTCTCATTCTCTGGGGCTACAACAATTTAAGAAACTCAAAATTCTTTGACAATGGCTGCAAGTTTGCATTCTGTTCAATTGGTGCAGGTATGCTTTCAGCATTTATGCTTTTACCTGTTTACTTTATTCTTATGAACTGCTCTGCAACCTCAGGCACGTTCCCCGAGGAATTCAAAACATATTTCTCAATTTTTGATTTCCTTGCAAACCATCTTGCATACCTTGACCCCACTATCAGAAGCAGTGGTACAGATGTTTTACCCAATGTTTATTGTGGTATTCTCACTGTTATGCTTATTCCCTTATTCATTTTCTCCAACAAGATTTCTCTTAAAGAAAAGATTATGAGCTGTGGTATTCTTGGTGTTATGTTTGCAAGCTGCTACATCAACTACCTTAACTACATCTGGCACGGCTTCCATTTCCCCAACGACCTTCCCTATCGTTTCTCATATATGTATTCCTTCCTTTTGCTTATCTTTGCATATAAAGCAATTAAGAACATCAAGGAATACACAAACAGACAAATCATCGGCGTTGGCGTTGCAACAATTTTCTTTATCATTCTTGTTCAGGAAATCGGTTCAAAGAATTTCAGCGAAACAGGTGTATGGATCTGCGTTGCATTTATAGGCATTTACTGTCTCGCACTTGGTATTCTCAAAAACGATAAATACCCTGCAATTGCTGCAGCTGCGCTTGTTCTCTGCTCTGTTTGCGCAGAATACACAGTTGCTAACACCAACAATTACAGTATGGACCAGACCAAAACAAACTTTGTCGGTGACTATGACAATTTCCAAGCTATCAAAGATAAAATTGACGAATACGAGGGCAATGAAAGCTACAGAATGGAGCTCACCTCCTTAAGAGCAAGAATGGACCCTTGCTGGTATTACTACAACGGCTTATCAACCTTCACATCAATGGCTTATGAAAGCGTTGCTAATATGCAATCAAACCTTGGTATGTTCTCAAACTTTATCAACAGCTACACATATCACAGGCAAACTGCTGTTTACAACGCATTCTTCTCTCTTGATTATGTTGTTGACAACTACACAGGCTCAAAGACTGAAATGAATCCTAAGCTTTATAACAAGCTTTTCACAGTCGACAAATATACAGCATACGAAAACCTTTATACTCTTCCTATCGCATTCCGTGTTAACGAAGAAATAAGAATGTGGTCCCACGACAATTCAAATCCCTTCGAGGTTCAGAGTCAGCTTTTCGGTTCAGCAACAGGAATTCACACAGTTTATAATGATATTGAGGTTACTGATATTTCAGGTACGGGCGCTTCCTGCAACGACCTTACCTTCAGCGATTCAGGCTGCTACCCCTACACAGTACAGGATACTGCAGGTGCTTCTTTAACCTTTATGCTTGAGGTAAAGGAAAGTGGTAATGCTTACGTTTATTTCAAAACAAGCAACAACAATATCGATAATATAACCTATACACTTGATGACGGCACAGTTATTTCTCAGAGTGTTGATACCAAGCCTTACATTATGGACTTAGGTCATCGTGAAAAGGGCGAAACAATTAAGCTTTATGCACCTATTGCAGAGGGCACAGAGGGTTATTCCTATCTCTATGCAGTAACTCTTGATAACGAGTCCTTTGACCAGGGATACGCTCAGTTAAAGGCAGATTCACTTAATGTTACCAAGTTTGAAGAAACTGAAATTGAGGGCACAATCAACGCTTCAAAGGATGGTATTCTTTACACATCAATAAACTATGACAGTGGCTGGAATATTTATATCGACGGTCAGAAGGCCTCTGCTGAAGACATTGTAAGCATTGGCGATGATGCACTCTTAGGTGTTTATATCACCGAGGGCGAGCATACTGTTACCTTAAAATATGTTCCTCAGGGTCTTTTACTCGGATGTTCAATTTCTGCTTTAACAGTTCTCATTTTCCTTTTGCTTATTTCAATTATGAAATCAGGCTTATTCAACTTTAATCCCCCTCTTTATGTTGAAGAGCCTCAGGATTTAGAGCCTGTTTTTGAAAATGACCCAGATAACAGCAAGAAAGAATCTTTAAAAGAAGCAATAGACAATTTATTTGTTGATATAAGTGTTACTGAAGATTTAACGGAAGAAAGCGACGCTGAATAATTATGTTTACTAAAATCAAAAGTGTCGGTCTTTTAGGGCTTGAGTCCTATATGATTGATGTTGAGCTGAACATCACAAATGGTAGGTTTATGGTTGATATCGTAGGCTTGCCCGACACTGCAGTCAACGAAGCCCGTGACCGAATAATTGCAGCTATTAACAACTCGGGGTTAATAATGCATTTAACCTCTCATTTTACCTTTAACCTTGCCCCTGCAGATGTTAGAAAAGAGGGCTCGCTTTACGATTTACCAATGGCAATTGCTGTGCTTTCTGCAACCAAGCAGATTATCGGCAACTATAAAGAAGCTGTATTTATCGGTGAGCTTTCGCTTTCGGGCGCAGTAAAAAGCGTAAAGGGCGTTTTGCCAATGGTTATTGCTGCAAAGGAAAACGGAGTCAAGGACATTTATGTACCCTCAGATAACTGCCAGGAGGCAGCTATTGTTGAAGGCGTTAATGTTTATGGCGTTGAAAATCTCAAGCAGCTTGTTGACCACATAAACGATGTTGCAAGAATCAAGCCTGTTGAGCTTATACCCTTCAGGCACTATGAAATACCTGACCATCTTCCCGATTTCAAGGATGTAAAGGGTCAGTTTGAAGTAAAAAGAGCCTTGGAGGTTGCTGCTGCAGGTGGCCACAATGTTATGATGATAGGCCCACCCGGTTCAGGTAAGAGTATGCTTGCAAAGCGAATTCCAACTATTCTTCCCGACATAACAGTTGATGAAGCTCTCGAAACAACAAAGATTTACTCTCTTTCAGGTAATCTTTCAAGGGATGAGGCAATAATCAACTATCGTCCGTTCAGAGCACCTCACCACTCAGTTTCCCCTGCAGGTCTTTCGGGTGGTGGAACAATTCCTAAGCCCGGAGAACTATCTCTTGCTCATAACGGTGTTTTATTCCTTGACGAGCTTCCCGAGTTCAACAGAAGCACTATGGAGGTTTTAAGACAGCCAATTGAAAACGGCACTATCACAATTTCCCGTGCTGCCTGCGCTTTGACATATCCATGCTCAGTAATGCTTATCTGCGCAATGAACCCTTGTCCCTGTGGTTATTACGGACACCCTACAAGAAAATGCTCTTGTCCCAAGGGTGCGCCTGCAAGGTATCTTTCAAAGGTATCAGGTCCTCTTCTAGACAGACTTGATATACATATTGAGGTTCCACCTGTTGATTACAATCAGCTTTCTGATAAGGAAGAGGGCGAAAGCTCTGCTTCAATCAGAGAACGCGTAAACAAAGCGCGACAAATTCAGCTTGAGCGCTTCAAGGGCACCGGCATCACCTGCAACGCGAAGATGACATCATCACTTACAAGAAAATATTGTCAGCTTTCCCCTACTGCAGAAAAAACACTTCAGGCTTCATTTGAAAAGCTCGGACTTTCTGCAAGAGCCTATGATAAGGTGCTGAAGGTTGCACGAACAATCGCTGACCTTGACGAAAGCGAAGCAATTGAAAACAAGCACATTCTCGAAGCAATACAATACAGAAGCCTGGACAGAAAATTCTGGAAGGCGTAAAACCCGAGTTTTTCAGAAACACTACCCTATTTTCCAAAAGGAGAACCATATGTTTTTATCATTCATTATACCGGTTTATAACACTGAGGATTATATCGCAGATTGTCTTGATTCCTTATTAAAACAAGATATCTCCTCAGAGGAATATGAAATCATTTGTGTCAATGACGGTTCTAAAGACTCAAGTCTTGATATACTTAATCAATATGCCCTCGCGCACCCCAACATACGCGTTATAGATCAAGAAAACGGTGGTGTTTCGGTTGCAAGAAACACAGGATTGGAGCATGCTAATGGCGATTACATATGGTTTATAGATTCAGATGACCTGGTGAAGGAAAATTGCTTAAAAGAAATCCAAGCCTTTGCCTTAAGCAACGAATACGACCGAATCATCATAAATAGCCGTTCATTTAAAACCACAGATGATATATTTTCAAAAGATGCATCACTAAATGAAGCTTGGAAAAACAGCGTTGTATGGCGCAGCGTTTTTAAGAAAAGCTTTTTAACCGACAACAATCTGCGTTATTATCCTGGTTTGGTTTTTGGTGAGGATGCTCTGTATCTTTTTGAGTGCTTCCGTTGCACCCCTAAAACCCTTGAAGCTGATACACTCGTTTACTACCATAGAATTGTCGAGGGCTCTGCTTCAAACAACACATCTTCTTCGTTTTCTAAAAAACGACTTCAATCCACATTCACTGAAGCAAAAATAGTACAGAAATACTACGAAAAAAATGACGGAATTTATCCTTCCGAAACTGCCAACAGACTTATATTTTATCTTTGTGGTGGTTTATATGCATTAACACTAATGTCAACCAAAGATGCAAAGCCTTATATAAAAGATTTAAAAAGCTGTGGTTTATATCCTTATAAAACGCCCAAGGAATGCACAGTTACAAAATCTTATCAACATAATCGCACAGATTTTTTAGGCAAAATTTTCGACTATGTTTACACTCATCTCTATCGTCCATGGGGCTTCTTTGCAATGCGCATAATTAATTTCTTATTAAAAATAACTAACAAAAGCTTATAAACTCTAAAAAGGTGTATCAGAAAAACTTCTGATACACCTTTTTATTTTACTTTCTTTCAGCATTAAACACTGTTTCTACTGCTTTTTTGAAAAGCATATAGTCGTATTTAGGCTTCCAGTCGTCGCCTACCTCAAGATTATTGAACGCCTCTTCGGAAACTGCAACATACATTTCAGCTACGCCCTTAAGCTCGCCACCCTCTTTATATACAGTGTCCCAGAATGCGTGGTGACCGATATAGGTTACGCTTTCAGGAATATAAACATAAGAAAGGTTCTGGTTATAGCTGAAGGCGTCAGAGCCGATAAACTCAAGACCCTCGGGTAATGAATTATATACCTCACCAAGCTTCTTTTCGCTTGTGAAATGGCTATCTGTCACCTTGTCAGATTTATAGGAATAAATATTCACAAGTGACGGAGTTGTGCCCCATTGGTCAACCTTTTCGTGAAGCTTGAAGACTGCAAGAGTTTCAATTGTCTTCAAGCCCTCGGGGAAATAAATCACGCGAAGATTTGCATAGTTGAAGCACATTTCAGCAATCTTTTCAACTGATGAGGGAACAACATAGGTCTGAACATCTCTTTCATATTCAGAAGTAACCTCATCTCTATAAAGCTCTTTTTCATAGCCATATTTCTGACGAAGATACTCGTCATGGTCACAAGGATAGCAAAGAATTTCGGTTTTGTCCTTATTATAAAGAACACCGTCAATATCGCAGTAGTTAGGGTTGTTTTCATCTACCTCAATGTTCTGCAAAGCCCAACAGGAATAGAATGCCTTTGCATCAACAAGCTCAACATTTTCGCCGATTCTTATAGTTTTGATTTTATCGTCGCAGTTAAGAGTGAACTGTCTTACAGATGTAATGGGTTTTGATTCATCCTTAACCACCTTGAAATTGGTGTTAGGATCATTGTTACCTGCGATATATTCAATATCGCTTACATAGTCAATATCAAGCTCATAAAGGTAGCCTGTGTTACTGAATTTTGAAAATTCAATTCCCTGCTCTGTCTGAGTATATTCAAATGTATCGTTCTGCAACGCCATAACACTGAAATATATTGAAAGAGAAACAGCTACAATGATAACAAGAACAAATACAACCTTCTTTAAGGTGTAGTATTTATAGGGCTTGTTAATATGAGGTGCTGCAAGACCGGGAACCTGATAGGTCCAAATTTCGTCCTCGGGAATATCAAGCTGAACATCGGTACCCCAATCGTCAACCCTTTTCTTTTCTTTTTTACTCATACAACGCACCCCCCTTAACCCTTATAGCCACCGGAAACAGAAACGCCTTCCTCCTGGGCTTTCTTTTCTGTTACCTCGGCACGTCGTTTAAGAACCTCCATAACAAGGTTCTGCTTCTTGTTGTCATAATCCCAGAACAGATACGGAATCGTCATAAGGAAGAAGCCTATGGCATCAACTATGATAGGAACAACAACAATATTTCTTCTTGAACCATCAAAGAAGAGTATTTCCCAGTTACTGTTAAATCCGTATTTAAGCAGGAAAATGGGAATAATAAGACCGATAAATGATGTGATAGGTCCTGTAAACCAACCAAAAATACCTGCAAAGCTTTCAAGACGCTCACCTGACAGATACATCTGATAGTCATTGATACGAACACCCATATCGTGACCTGCAGTTGTTGGAACTGTTTTTGTCATTTCCATAAAGAAGAGAACAACAATACAGATTGTACCACAAAGGGCAAGATTATCGCCAAGAGTCCACATAGCAACGGCAATAATAACATTACCTATTGCACGGCTCATCTGATAGAAAATCATAATCTGCTTATATGAAAATCTCTTGAGGAAATACGGAGACAACAAATCAGGTGGTGTACCTGCAAAGGAAATGAGGGCTACTATCAAGGAATAAGGAAGACCACTCAGACGGAAGGTATAGAAATAAAGAATTGTTGCAAATGGAAGCATACCGTTACCAAGAGCATCAATAAGATCAACAATGGTCTTGATAAGAAGATATTTATTCTTCATAACACCAAGCATACCGTCCCAGAATTTAATCTGAACCTTCTTTTCAATGGGTGGCTGAGGAATTCTTTCTTTGATTCTGCCTGAAAGACCCATGGTGCAGGCTGCAGAAATACAGAAGGTTACAGGAATAACCCATCTGTAGAAATTGATATCTGCCCATTCGTGACGGAGCATACCTACAACTGCAGGAAGAATAATCGCAAGAATGGAATTGAAGATATGAGAAATTTTTACGGGATAGCTACGAACAAGGATTCTTTCCTGAAGGTTGGGGCTGATTCTCTTGGAGCACTCCTCAAGAACATTACCAAAACCGAAAACATTGTATGTAGCAAATAAAAGGTTTGCGACCCAGACACGAGTTGCAACATCGGCAATATTATAAACAGGAAGCCAACCGATGAGTATAACCATTACACATTTCGGAATAACATCGCAATAGAGGCTGTATTTATATCTGCCATATTTAGGAATAAGCTTTTTACGCCAGAAGATATTACGGGCGCCCACCCAACCTGTATAAAGAAAATGAGTACCGAAGGTCTTAAAGCAGGCCGTGGCGTTCATACCCTCAAAGCTGTTAAGCATTGTAATAAAGCTACTGGATTGGTCAAACAGTCGCGAATAGTCAAACAATAGCGACGATATACCGAATGCCATCATCAGACCATAAACAAGATAAACCTTTCGCTCTGTCTTTTTAGGCAGGAAGCCTAAGTTATCACACACATACCACCAGATAAGTGCAGAAACATAGCCCAAGGGCATATTTAAAAGACCAATAACCGAGAATGTGAGATATGGTAATTTGTAGTGGTACATTATAAGGAAGCAGCTTGACCAAAAGCCGATGTACTCAAGAGTTTTTGAGCCTGTATAGTTTGCACCAACACCAATAACAACATCTTTATATTCCTTATAGGGAACATATTTACCCTCTGCAGGCGTATTCCAATGTTCCTTGATTTCAGTTGCGAAATCCTTAACCTTGCCAACAGCAGAGTTGATGTCAACCTTACCCATATTTACTCCCCCTTTTCCATATAATAAATAATTTTATCATATTTAGATTTAAATAACAATGCAGAAAACGACCTCAGGGTGTAGAATACTACAGCAGTTTCTTGTTAGTGTTGAACAATTTTACTATCGCACTTGAAAAGCCATCTACTTCTGTATATAATATTAAAGAAATATTTCCGTCCATGGCGCAGCTGGATAACGCAGCAGATTCCGATTCTGAAGAACGGGGGTTCGAATCCCTTTGGGCGGGCCAAAAGAATGCATCAACCCTTGTGGTTGGTGTTTTTCTTTTCTCTTAATAAGGGATTCGAACCCGTAGTCCATCTCGCGTCGGTTCGCCTTGGCGGAGACGCGAGGGACATAAAATGCGACGGTTCGCGTAGCGAACGAACTCGTGCGGAGCACGAATCCCTTTGGGCGGGCCAAAAGAATGCATCAACCCTTGTGGTTGGTGTTTTTCTTTTCTCTTAATAAGGGATTCGAACCCGTTATATCAAATTAACTTATTTTTATTGAAAAAGGCTGTAGCAAGTGATATTATTCTGTTATATAAAGGAGTTGAGAATATGCTCAAAGAAATGCTTAAAGAAAGAAATGTTCCCGAACTGAAATCCCGAGAAGAAATGCTCGAATTAGTTTATACTGAGTTATTCGGTTATATGCCACCTAAGCCTGAAAAGATTAGCTTCGAGGTTGAGGAAAATATTATTCCAAAATTCTGCGCAGGCAAGGCAGTTTGCAACAAAGTTACAGTTAATTGTATCGTAAACGGAAAGGAATTCTCATTTCCCTTTTTAGCAACTCTTCCAACAGATAACAAAAAGCATCCATTTTTCATTCATGTGAATTTCAGACCCGATAATCCCGACAGATATATGCCAACCGAAGAGCTTATTGACAACGGATTTGCAGTTCTTTCGCTTTATTATGAAGACATTTCAAGCGATGACGGTGATTTTACAAATGGTCTTGCAGGCATTTTATTCCCTGACGGAAAGCGCAATGAAACCGACTGTGGTAAAATTGGTATGTGGGCTTGGGGCGCTCAGCGAGTGCTTGACTATGCCTACACTATTTCCGAGAAACTTGATCTTGACTGCGTAACAGTTTGTGGTCATTCCCGACTTGGCAAAACTGCACTTTTAGCAGGTGCAACCGACGAAAGATTCACCTTCTCCTATTCAAATGACTCAGGCTGCAGCGGTGCGGCAATTGCAAGAGGTACATCCGAGGGTGGCGAAAGAGTTGCTGATATTTGCCGTAATTTCCCCTTCTGGTTCTGCGAAAACTACAAAAAATACTGCAACAATGAAGAGAATATGCCCTTTGACCAGCATTATCTCGTGGCATCAATTGCACCGAGAAAGGTTCTCATAGGTAGTGCAGCCCTTGATAAATGGGCAGACCCACTTTCAGAAATGCTTTGCTGTGTAGCATCAAGCGACGCCTTCGCTAATGGTTTTAAATACGAGGACAGACCTCCACAGATTGACGATAAATTCCTTGAGGGCGACATCGGATATCATATGAGAGACGGTCTCCACTATTTCAGCCGTAAGGATTGGCTGAGATTGATTGAATTTATAAATTTGCATAGGTGATAAAATGAGTCTTTTTTTCAAAACAACAGGTATAGAAAAGCTAGAAAAATTAACCAAGGAGCTCGAAAACATCAAAAACACCTATCTTGCCGACAGAGACACAGATAAATTAAACAAACAGCTTCAAAAGGCTGCAAAAAGCCACCGAAACATAATGTATGTTTTTGATTTGTTTATAAGACAAGGCGACGAGCTTATGGAAAACGGCGAAAAGGAATGTGGTTTTGCTTATTTTCTTGCTTTTG
>JAZQUT010000041.1:0-53334 GCA_045631405.1 Acutalibacteraceae bacterium
TGCTATGGAGACTCTTCCTTTGGATTTATTTATAGGTGAATGTCTTGTTGTAGAAACTCCTCCCGGACCTGTTACAGGTGCATTTGCAGAAGAACATTTTCCATGGAAAGACTGTGAAAGACTTTTAATCAAGGGCAACGGACTTTCACATCTTATGGAAAGCAGTGCATATTATATTGCAGATTCGGGAATAAAGCTTGTGGGCACAGATTCACAGACTATCGGCATAAGCGGTGCAAATCAGACTGTTCACAGAGCACTTCTTTCAGCGAATATTCCCATAATTGAGGGTCTTGACCTTTCAGATGTTAAGCCCGGAAGATATTTCCTTATGGCTCAGCCTGTAAAAATTGCAGGCGTTGAGGCAGCACCGTTGAGAGCAGTGCTTGTTAAGGAGCACCTTTTTTGGAGTGGGAGATAAATTTTAATGCAAAATGCAAAGTGCAAAATGCGAAATGTCGGGGCGCGAAAATGCGCCGTATAATAAATGGTAAGGTAAAAATATGAGATTAGATAAATATTTAAAGGTATCAAGAATTATAAAACGCCGTGCTGTTGCAAACGAGGTTTGCGATGCAAAGCATGTTGAGGTTAACGGCAAAATTGCAAGAGCATCCTATGAAGTTAAGGTTGGAGATGTTATTGCAATTCAGATGGGTAATAACCTTACCAAATACAAGGTTCTTGCCGTTAATGAATTTGCGAAAAAAGACGACGCATCAAATATGTATGAGGTTGTAAGTTAACAATTTGTTCACTCAATATCTCAAAATGTTCATAACTTTTTCATACGGAATTAAATAATGTGATGTATAGTGTAATCAACGGGACGGGAAACAAACAACTCGTTCCTGTTGGTTACACGTTTTCATTCCTATCTCCTTATTTCCATATTTACCCCTAGAAAAGCTCCCCTGTATTGAACAGAGGAGCTTTTCGTCTTTTTATTCAATTATTTCTTTAAGTATCTGCTGTTGAAGCTTTGCTTTAATTCGATAGTTGTATCGTTATGAATTGTTGTAAGGGTTACGCCCTGCTGCCATTCCTCCTCGGGTCTTGATGTTCCACGGAAATCGCCGAGACTGTAAGCATTGTAGCTACCCATCTGGTTATAAACAAGGAGAATGCCCTCGTATATTGCAGCCCAATCATTAACATGGTCGTGACCACAGAAGATGCCCTGAGCGCCGTTTCTTTTCATAGCCTCGAAAAGACCACTGTTAAAGGGTGAACAGCCAACGCTTTCAAACATTCTGCCGTAAAGAAGCTCGCCCTTGCCTGTGGGTACATATTCGCCATTTTCATTAAGCTGGAAGATTTCCTCATACTCCTTAATCGGAATGTGCATATAAAGAAGGTTGGGGCAGATGCCGTATTGCTCTTTAAGTGTAGTCATTTCCTTTTCATACCAGTTAATCTGGTCGGGCTTTATGTAGTCATAGCCCCCCTCCATTTCAGCAGGAACGCCATCGCGAGCCATATATTCGGGAATAATATCTCTGCCTGAATCCATAAATACAAGGCTCTGTTTAAGCTCGGTTTCGGAGTTCATAATGTTAACAATGAAGTTGCCATAGCCGAAAAGGCTGGGGTCACCGAATTTTGAAAGACAATGGGGGTAATCTGAAAGGCTTTTGAAGATAAGATATTTGTGGAATTCCTTTTCCTCTCTTGCCTCGTGGTTACCGAAAACATATACCCAATATACACCAAGCTTTTCCATCATCTGAGCAAAATGAATTGCCTCAAACTGCTGGTATTTTGACTGAATGCAGTCACCTGTAAGAATAACCAAATCAGGCCTTTCATCGCGAATCTGATTGATGAAAAGCTGGAGAGTTTTGTTGTTGAGAGAGTAATCCTCGTCGGTGTGCATATCGGTGGTGGCTAAAAGCTTGAAATCGCCATTATCAATTGTGCCATTGTCATTATACTTTGCAATAAAGGTTGAGGTTTCTGTTTCCTTGATAATCTTAACCTTACTTCCTATATAGGGAACATCGAGAGCAGATAAAAATCTGTTCTGTGCAAGCCTTCCCTTGCTTAAATCATATATAATTTTTTCTGCACCAAGACAGAATCTGATGCCGTTTTGCTGAATAAAAGTTCTTACGGGCTTCATAAAATACCTCTTTTCTGTGGTTATGAAATAATCTTATCACAATATGATTTTTATTTCAATATTTGGATAAATATTGAGCGTTTGTTAACTAAATGTTTCGGGTGTTTTAACTGTTTTTTAAAAGCTCAGAAATTCTGTTTTTAATGTATAAAAACCAACAAAAAACTTTGGCTATTTTTACATTTAAATTAAAGGTTTATTCGTTGACACAACAAGGGGTTTTATGGTATATTTATTCTGTAAAATCATAAGTTGGGGTCAAGTGCGCTCTTTTGAAAGAAGTAGCATTTTTTACCCTGCAAATTTACAAAAATATTATTCGGATTTTTCCGATAAAAACCGAAAGGAAGAAACTAAAATATGAAAAGAAGTATCTCTTTGGTGTTATGCCTTGCTATGCTTATTTCGGTATTCTCTTGCCTCGGCGTTACTGCTTCTGCAGCAGGCGATGCAAAAAGCTTTTTTACCGTTAAAGCAGGTACATTCAAGGACAATAAAATCACTTACACAGTTTATCTCAATAAAAATGTAAGCATGATTGGTTCTATCATCTATGCAAAGTTTGATACTGATGTGTTGGCAATAGACGAAGCTAACACAGGTGCATATATGACAACTGATAGCTATGGCGATGAAGTTCAGAGCATCAACGGTGTATATGAACAGGGATTCTCTGAGGATGCAATAAATGAGTATTCTATTGCTCATGTTTACGGAACAGAGTCTGACTATAAGCCCAGCGCAAACAAGGCTTATATGCAGTTTACCTTCAAGGCAATTGACCCTACTCGTCCTGCAACAAAGGTTGAGTTCTATTGCTATGAATTCAATAGCCAGAACGCTCCTGAAAATAATATTGATAACGGTAGTGAAAGCTTTATTGCTGAAAGCACAGTTGAAACTCTTAGCACAACAACTTATAAAGATATTACCAACACCAAGGACGGTGTTGTTCTCACATGGAACAAGACTGTTGGTGCAGTTGAATATGTAATCTATAAAAACGGTAAAGAAGAGCAAACCGTTAGCTCAGCTGTTACAAGCTTTGAAGATAAAAATGTTTCAAACAATGTTAAGTACACCTACAGCGTTTGTGCAAAGAATAAATATGGTTATTGCAGTGCAAAAGAAGATATTTCAATAAGATATATGACAGCGCCCTCCAAGCTCACTCTCAAGAATGAGGATGGTAAGGTTGTTGTAAGCTGGCCTGCAGTTGAAGGTGCAACAGCATACAGAGTTTACAGAAGAATAATTGATACAGACGGTTATGTTTGTGCATGGGAGCCCTTTAAGAAGATTACTGATACAAGCTACGAGGACAAAACTGTAAACAGTGGCGTTGAATACGAATATGCAGTTCGCGTTTATTCAAAAGACAGTAACAGTGACTTGTATGCTGAAAAGGGAATCGTTTATCTTGATGTTCCTGAGTTTTCAGTTAAGGCGACAACAACAGGTGTGAGCATTTCCTGGAACAAGGTTGATGGCGCTAAGAAATATAAGATCATGAGAAAAGTTAAAGGCGGCTCATGGAAAACAATCAAAACAGTTTCCTCCTCAACAACCTCATATACAGACAAGGATGCAACAAGTGGTAAGAAAATCTATTATGTTGTAAAGGCAATGGATGGTTCTTACATCAGTGAATATGATACACATTCAGTAACTTACATCAAAACTCCTACTGTAAGTGTTAAAAATATTACCACAGGCGTAAGAGTTTCCTGGAAAAAGGTAAGTGGTGCTACAAGCTATGAGATTTATCGTAAAGCAGGTAGCGCAAAATCCTGGAAGAAAATCAAAACAACCAAGAGCACTGCTTATACAGACAAGAGCGTTAAGAGTGGAACAACCTACAAATATTGCATCAGAGCAATCGGTAGCAGCGCAAAGTCTGCATACGGTGGTTCATCCTATGAAAAAATCCGTTACCTTGCAGCTCCAGAGCTTGAAAACATCAAGTCCACAAAGAGTGGCGTTACAATTTATTGGGATGATGTAAAGGGTGCTTCTAAGTACCATGTTTACAGAAAAACAGGTTCCGGAGACTATAAGCTTTTGAAAACAGTTTCAGGTAAGAGCACTGTTAAATATCTTGATAAATCAGCTAAAAAGGGAAAAACATACTCCTACAGAGTTTATGCAGGATATAGCTCATACAAGAGCAGTTACGAATCAACCCTTAAAATCAAGGATAAATATTAATCAGAAAACATTAATTCCTAAGGAGGAATTGCTTTGAAAAGAGTTATATCATTATTCCTTTGCTTAGTGATGTGTGTTTCTCTCTTCTCTGCAACTGCGACTACCGTTTTTGCAGCAAATCAGGCAGAAGAGATTTTCACCGTTGAGCATACAGAATATAAAAATGATAGAATAACCTACACAGTTTCTATCAATGCAAATCAGTCGAATTTAATTGGCGCAATTATCAAGGTTGACTATGATAATACAGTTTTAGAGCTTTCTTCAGATAGTGGCGCAGCAGGTGCGCTCAACGAGTATAACGAGTTTGCAGCGAATGTTACAGGCTATTACGAGGACGGCATTACTACCGATGGTGAAGAGGATTATGCAGTTGCATATATGAATCCTAACGGCTACAACATCGGTTCAAAGGCAAAGGCTTTTGTTAAGGTTTCTTTTACCGTTATTGGCGAGGAGCGTCCCGAAACAACAGTAAAGTTCTTCTGTGAGGAATTTATTACAGAGGATGGCAATGACAGTAACGATGTTAATAGAGAGAATGGCAAGCAGGAGTTTTTCGCTCACACATTCTTTACTCTTGATAAGGTAGAGAACTTAGAGGTTGCTTCTGCTCAGACAGGTCTTAAATTCTCCTGGTCCTATGTAACAGGTGCAGAGGAATATATAATCCGTCGTAGAGAGGCTACCACATCCGAATGGACAGAGATTTACAGAGCTCCTGCAGGAACAACAGAATATATTGATACTGAAAGAACAAAGGGTGTTGAATATTACTATACTGCTGAAGCTACTAATAAATATGGCTCAAAAGGCTATGATAATATCGGCCTTGCAGGCTTGGATTTCGGTACAATTACAGAAATTTCAACCGAGATTACCGAAAGAGGCGCTATCATCCGTTGGGGTGCTCTTAACGGAGCTGAAAGCTACACTGTTTACAGAAATGTTGATGGCGCAACAGATTCACACGGCAAGCTGGTGTGGACAAAGGTTGGCAATGATGTAACCGTAACAGAGATTGAGGATGAACCCCTTACAAGTGGCGTTAAATATTACTACACAGTAAAGGCTCACAAGGGTAAATATAATGCAGAGACATCTGTTGACCCTGCTTCAATTACCTTTATTGGCAACGCTAATATTGTTGGTAATAAAATCAATCCCGAAAATCTTGTTATTAACTGGCCCTTTGTTGTTGGTGCAGCAAGCTACGAGATTTACAAAAAAGCAGAGGGTGAATTCACCTTCGTAAAAATAGGAGCAACAGAAGAAAACAGCTATACTGATACAGCTGTTCAGCCCGGTAAAACATATTTCTATCAGGTTCGCTCTATTGCAGCAAATGGCGATGGCAGTGTGCTTGGTGAAAACGGCTACAGAGTTGTTAAGCTTCCTTTTGTTACAGGCGTAGAAGCAGAATTGGGCGAAGACCATATTGCAGTTAAATGGAATGCTACTGAGCTTGCAGAGAACTACATTGTTTACAGAAAAACAACCACAGGTAACTGGATCAGAGTTGAATCAGTTACTGCAGATCAGACATCCTTCAAGGATACAGTTGTTTCCAGTGGTGTTACATATATGTACGCTGTAGTATCCTATGCACAGGGCTTCAGCACAGAGCTTTCCGAGGCATCTAATTCTGTTTATTACCTTTCTGCACCTGAGGTTGTTGGCGTGTTCAACGGCTCAAATGGTATGGAATTCAAGTTCAATTCCGTTGACGGTGCTCAGAAATATAATATTTACAGAAGAGAAGTAGATGGGAAATTCGGTGCTCCTGTTGGTACTGTTAATCAGTCAACTCTCAAGGAATACAAATATGTTGACGGCAGCGCTCTTTCAGGTATTCAGTATGTATATGGTGTTCAGTCCGTATATGGCGATATAAAGAGCGCAATCACAGAATCAGACCTTGCTTGCTGTCTTGATGAGCCTAAGTATGAATTGAAGGCAGATTATAATGGCGTTAAGATAACCTGGAATGCAGTTCGTGGCGCTGAGAAATACAGAGTTTATTACGGAACAACAAGAACAGCAGAAGATATGGAGCTTCTCACTACAGTAGAAGGCACCTCATATATTCATAAGGATGCTACAAGTGGTCGTAAAAACTACTATGCGGTTGAAGCAGTTTGTGGTGACACAATCAGCACAAAAACAATGGATAACATCTATTTCCTTGCTGCACCCAATGATGTAAAGCTTACAAGCACAAAATCATATGTTCAGCTTAAATGGACTGATATTCTTGGTGCAGACCTTGAAGAATATGTGGTTTACCGTAAGACAAGTGGTGCAACTAAGTGGATAGCAATAGATGTAGAGCTTGAAGCAGAAAAAATCAAGGAAGGCGACAAAACCGTTACATATATAATCGCTAAGGATACAACTGCAAAAGCAGGTAATAAATATGTTTATACAGTTGTAAGCAGTGACGGCGAGGATTTTAGCGCAAAAAATGAAACAGGCTGGTCTATAAGTCTTCTCAAGGCTCCCACAATCAAGAGCGTTGAAAACTACTATGGTGGTCCCAAAATTACTTGGGGTAAGGTTTCCGGCGCATCCAAATACAAGGTTTATCGTAAAACCTCTTCTTCAGGAAAGTGGGCTTATCTTGGTTATACAAAAACAACCTCTTATGTTGATAAAACTGCAAAGAGTGATAAGAAATATTACTATGCAGTAACAACAGTTGTTGGAAGTGAGGAATCAGGCTACAGCTCTTCAAAAACTATCAATTACCTTGCTGCTCCCGTTGTTAAGGTTGCGAATAACACAAGCACCTCTATCACGGTTTCATGGGGCAAGATAACAGGTGCTCAGAAATATGAGATTTGGAAGAAAACCGGTAGTGGTAGTTGGAAAAAGATTAAAACCACTACATCAAGATCTTATACTGATAAGAGCGTAAAGAACGGAACAACCTACAAGTACAGAGTTAAAGCTATTGATGGTAAAATTGTTTCCGGTTACGATTCAGACGGTGAATCAATCAAACGCCTTGCAGCTCCTGCAGCTGTTAGCGTAAGCAGTGCAAAGAGTGGCGTTACATTCAAATGGAAAAAGGTAACAGGTGCTTCAGGCTACTATGTATATCGTAAAACCGGTTCAGGCAGCTACAAAAAAATTGCAACCGTTAAGGGCAGCACAAAGCAGAGTTATCTTGATAAGAGTGCAAAGAAGGGCAAAACATATACATACTATGTAAAAGCATATTCTGGCTCTTCTACCAGCGCTTACAAGAAAACCCTTAAAATCAAGGATAAATATTAAGAATCGGACAGTTCCCTCATAATTGAGGGAACTGTTATATAAGATAAGACTTAAAAGGAGGTATGTTTTTGAAAAGAGCAATTTCTTTCTTCCTTTGTTTAATAATGTGCTTTTCCGTAATCAGTGGCGCTCTTGTTCAGGCTTCTGCACTTGGTGTGGCTGAAAAGCTTTTTTCTGTAAAAAGCGACCCTGTAAAAGACGGAAAGCTTACATATACTGTCAGCTTAACGGGTGGTATAGAAGGCTTTGGTGGTACAGTTCTTTATATCGAATATGATGAAACAGTGCTTTCAGAAATTACCATTACTCCTGCAAGCAATAGCTCAGGCACACAAAAATTCGCAGGCTACTATGAAAGTGGAAGCGTAGTTGGCTATGACAATGTTTCTTATGTCAGCTATATGAATACAACACCTGAAAAGATCAGTACAAACACAGAGTTTTTCAAGGTAACATTTACTGTTATTGATGACACCAGACCCACAACAGCAGTTAATTTCTTTTGCAGAGAATTTATTTCTACAAAGGATGCTGATCAGTCTGTAGATGTCAGCGATGGCTTGCAGCTGATAAACGGTGAAACCGTTACTACCTTGGAAATTCCTAAGCCCAAGAGCACAACGCTTCTCACAAACGCTATCAATTTTAAATGGGACGGCGTTGTTGGTGCTACTAAGTATAAGATATATCGTATGACTCCTACAGGTGCATGGGGTAACCCCATAGCAGAGGTGTCAGCTGATTGTACAGAATATACTGACTATAATCTTGAAAGTGGAAGCACCTATATTTATACAGTTCAGGCTGAAAATGATTCAGGTGAGACCTTACGCAGCTCCAATACCGTTTCCTGCAAGTATATCTCCAAGCCTGTTGACGTTGTAGTAGAAAGTGGCTTGGGTGGCGTTGATATTTCATGGGGCAAAACCAATGGTGCAGATAAATATCAGATAGTACGCCGTGAGCTTGGTGAAAGCGAATGGACAGTTATCGCAGAGCGTTCAGTTGCATTTGCCACAAGCTACACAGATAAAACAGTTGAAAGTGGTAAGACCTACGAATACGATGTAAACTCTGTTCTTGGTAGCTTTGTAACAGATACTATGGAGGAGGGCTATGTTGTTACCTTCCTTACATCTCCTGTGATTACCTCTGCAGTTAATACCTCTGATGGTATTGCATTGGAATGGGCAAGCGTTGCAAATGCTGCATACTATGTGATTTACAGAAGAGTAGCCAGCCCTGGTGCTGAGTTAGCTTATTATGATGAGGTTCCAACTAATTCCTACACCGACTACTATGCTAATGAAGCAGGTAAAACATATACCTATAGTGTACAGGCAGTAAGCAGCTATGGTAATGCAAGTGCTTTTACAAAGGCAGGCTATTCAGTTGTAAGAGTTCCGTCAACAGTTGTTACTGAGCTCGTTGCGCAGGCAGACAACATTTCTGTTTCATGGGAAGCAGTTGAGGGCATTGACGGCTATCGTATTTACAGAAGAGCTGAAGCTTCTGAGGATTGGGAATTAGCAGGAAATGTTCCCAAAAGCTTAACAACCTTTGAGGATAAGGGCGCAAAAAGTGGCAGGACATATTATTACTGCGTAACACCCGTTATCGGCAATTCTGAAAGTGCAAAGGAATGCTCATTATTCTCTGTTTATTATCTTAAGGCTCCTCAGAATGTTAAAGCAATAAACACAAAGGATTATATAAAGGTTGTCTGGGATGCTTCAGCAGGCACTACAAAATATTATATTTTCCGTGATGATGGCAGCCTTGTTGGTGAGGTTACCGGAGATAAGACCGAATGCTTTGATAAAAGAGCTGTAATTGACGGTGTTTATAGCTATTATGTATTAGCAGAAAGCTCAATGGGCTTCAGTATGGAAAGCAAGCTCAGCGCTCCTGCTAAGAGAATTGAATGCATTGAAAAAATAAAGGTTGAGGTTCTTTCAGAGGGTGTAAGAGTCAGCTGGAAGGACACAGGAGCAGATTCATATATCGTTTGTCGTAAAACGGATGGTGTATGGGTGGCTCTTGGTGAAACAACCAATGTTGACTATATTGACACCACAATGGTAAGTGGTGAGATTTACGCTTACTCAGTAATTGCTGTTATTGACGGCTTCGAGGGTGGCATCGATGAGGATGCAGCAAAGGAATTCAAATATCTTGACACACCCACAATCAAAGATGCCGAGCTGACATCTGACAGCGTAAAGGTTTATTGGGACAAGGTTGATGGAGCCAAGACCTATGAGCTTCAGAGAGCGCTTCTTGATTCAGATGGAGACCGAAAGACATCTTATTCAACAATAGCAACCTTGAAGGCTGATAAATCCAGCTACGAGGACGAAAATGTCAAGGCAGGTCAGGGCTATATTTATAGAATATATGCAGTTGACGGCGAGGATAAAAGCATCGTTTCAGGTGGCTATAAGGCTACCTTCCTTGCAACTCAGAGTGTTAAATCACTTGCCAATGCTTATGGTGGTGTTAAAATAACCTGGAGTGGCAACACCGGCGCTAAAAACTATCGCATTTATCGTAAGGTAAGTGGTGGGGATTGGGTTTTCGTTAAAAAGGTTTCAAGCTCAACTCGTTCTTATGTTGATAAGGGTGCAAAAAATGGTGTTAAAACCTATTACGCTGTTAAGGCTCAGAATGGGGACAGCATCAGTACCTATAAATCAAAAAGCTTTACCTACTTTGCTTCTCCTGTGGCAAAGGTTGAAAATAAAACATCAGCTATTACAGTCACATGGGACAAAATAAGTGGCGCAAAGAGCTATTATGTTTTAAGAAAGGGTCCGGGAGATAAATCCTGGAAGCAGATTGCTGTTGTTACTAAAAACATTTATACCGATAAAAATGTTAAAGCAGGTAAGACTTATAAATATACTGTAAAGGCATACAATGGTAGTATTTTCTCAGCCTATAACACAGACGGCTGGTCAATCAGAAGACTTTCAGCACCTAAGCTTAAATCTATTAAAAATGCTACAAGTGGTGTAACAATTGAATGGGGCAAGGTAACAGGTGCTTCAAAGTATATTGTTATGAGAAAGGCAAGCGGCTCTTCCAAATGGGAGGAAATTGCAACCACAAAATCAACAAGCTTTACAGATAAAACTGCAAAGGCAGGTAAGATTTATAGCTATACTGTTAAAGCAGGCTATAGTGATTATCGTTCTACCTATATTGCAGACGCGCTTAAAATAAAGAGACTTTCAAGACCCGGACTTTCAAGCGTTAAGAGTGCGAAAAAGGGTATCACATTTAAATGGAAAGAGGTTACAGGCGCTTCCGGCTATTATGTTTACAGAAAAACAGGCTCAGGTAAGTGGGAGGAAATTGCAAAGGTAACAGGTGCATCAACAGTTTCTTATGTTGATAAAACTGCTAAAAAGGGCAAGACCTATTACTACTCTGTCCGTGCTTACAGTGGCTCATACAAGAGTGCTTATAACACCTCAGGTCTTAAAATCAAAGATAAATATTAAAATTCATCCGAGAACCCAAAAGGTTCTCGGATGTTTTTTGTTGACAAGGAACGATATTTTATATACAATTTATGTAATTTGATTTTGGGAGTAAATAAATGAGTAAGATAAGGAAAAAGGAAAGGCAGAAGGCGTATGTTATAAAAAACACAGCTTTCATGTTAGGCTGTGCGCTTAAGTGCGCCCCATTATCGCTTTTCATTATTTATTTTTCATATATTGCTGAAAATGTTTATTATGCTGTTGTTATAAATGTAATGTTCCTTGAAACTGCTCTTTCTATGATAGAGAATAACGGTAGCTTTCAGGATTTTGCCATAAGAATGGGAATTATTATTTTAGGCAAGCTTCTTGTGGATCTGATCGGATACATAGATGTTTATACAGTACGAATAAAATTCGAAATCAAATGTGAAAGCTATATAAATTCCCTTATTTTCAAAAAGGCGCAAGAGGTTGAATTAGGATGCTATGAAAACCCCGAGTTCTTTGATAAATATAACAGAGCGACATGGGTAGTTGACCAAGGTGGCTTCAAGAGAATAATTGAAGGCTCAGCTTGGACGCTGGGCTCCGTTGTCAGCCTTGTTTTATTGGTAAGCTATCTTATTTCCATAGATCCATGGCTTCTTGTGTTTATTCTTTGTCCTGTAATTGTTATGTGGTTCAGGGTTCATAAGAATAATGTTGAGCTTGAAAAAGAAAAGGAAATGACCCCCTTTGAAAGAGAGAAGGACTATGTAAGAAGAACAATTCTTCTTAAGGACTTCGCGAAGGAAATAAAAACAACAAACATTTTTGTTGTTTTAGAGAAACGCTTCCGTTCAGCTATTCAAAAGAACATAGAGGTAATAAAAAAATATGGTTGGAAAATTGCTCTTCTTGAGAGCATTTCTGACTATTTTGCAGAAATAATTCCTGTTACAGGTGGATTCCTTTATGGCTGCTACAGACTTCTTGTAGCGCAGAATATTCCAATTTCACAGTTCTCTGTTCTCGTTTCTGCCATTACAACCTGCAGAAACAAAACCAATCAACTTGCACGATATTTCGCTATGCAGCAAAAGCATTGTCTTTGGGTACAGAATTTAAGAGAATTTCTTGATTATGAAATAAAAATTCAGGGGGGAGATGTAATTCCCGAGGATTTTCAAAGCCTTGAGTTTAAAAATGTTTCCTTTAGATATAAGGAAGACAGTGATTATATTTTAAATAACATTTCATTTAAAATTGAAAAGGGTCAGACTATTGCTGTTGTTGGTCATAATGGTGCAGGTAAAACTACTCTTTCAAAGCTTATTATGCGCCTTTATGATGTGACGGACGGAGAGATTCTTTATAATGGTATAAACATTAAGGAATATGACCTTTTAAAGTATCGTGAGAAATTTGCTTGTGTTTTCCAGGATTACAGAATTTTTGCGATGACTGTTGCAGAAAATGTTCTCACTGAAGAGGTTGACGATAACAACAGAGAGGTTGCAGTAAACGCTCTTAAAATGGCAGGCGTTTACGAGAAAATCGGTAAGCTTCCTAACAAAGAGAATTCAATTCTCACCAAGGAATTTGAAAAGGATGGCGTTCTTCTTTCCGGAGGAGAAACTCAGAAGGTTACAATCTCTCGTCTTTTTGCAAGAGATTTTGATATTGCTGTTCTTGACGAGCCGTCCTCAGCTCTTGACCCTGTTGCAGAAAGCAAGATGTATGATGCGCTTATTGAGGGTACAAAGGGTAAAACAGTTATTTATATTTCACATCGTCTTTCAAGCGCTACCCGTTCTGATAATATCTTAGTTTTCAACAAGGGTGTTTTAGCAGAGCAGGGTAATCACGAAAAGCTGATGAGTAATAACGGCTATTATCAGGAGATGTTCACTCTTCAGGCATCCGGATACAAGGAGGTGTTTGAGGATGAAGAATAACCAAAAAGAAAAAACAAACACCATAGGGAACAATATCTATATGCTCAAATTCATCTTTAAGCATACTCCCTTTATGGCTTGTGGTTATTTGTTCTTTGATGTTCTTGCAAACCTTCCGTGGACTCTTTCCAATGTTGTTTTATTAAAGTATATAATTGATGTTGCAGCAGAGGGAAGAGATTATTATAGGGTAGCAGTTGCTTTGGGCGTGTTTGTTGTTTTTGTTGTAATAACAAACCTTTTAACAACGCTTTTCTACGAAATCTCAATGCCTAAGCAAAAGGAAAAGCTATATTTTGCAGTATATAAAACCATTTATGAGAAGGCTGCAAGGATGGATTACGAGGCTTATGACAACCCTGAGTTTTATAATGACCTTGTGCTTGCTATGAATTCTATGAATTCAAGAGCCTACTCGGTTTTAGCTGATACACAAGAGGTTCTGACCAATGTTATAAGCGTTTTGACTATTGGTGCAGTTATTGTTTCAATTGACCCCATATGTCTTCTGTTTGTTATGGTTTGCGTTGCGATTATGACGCCCATAGGCAGACTTATTGCAAAGGTAAATGTGGAAAGAACAGAGGCTATGACACCTCTTGATAGAAAAAATCTTTATTTCAGCCGTGTTTTCTATTTGCAGGATTATGCAAAGGAATTAAGGCTTTCCCGTGCAGGTGAAATGGTTGAAAGAAGATATAATCAGAATATCTTTGACAGGATAAAAACGATTTCACCCTATCTTACAAGACAATGGAAATTGTATTTCTGTCAGGAATCTCTGCCTATGACCCTGCTTATCTACCTCGGCATAACTCTTCTTATGGGATATAAGGCTATTGTAACAAAAGAGGTTACAATGGGTGATTTTGCAGCAACCTTCAATGGAGCTTCATCAATCAGCACCAGCGTTTTCGCATTAACAAGTCATATTGCAATCAATGTCAGAGAAAATGCGCTCTATGTTGAAAAGTTCCGTAGATTTATGGGCGCAAAAGAAAAAATGATTTCAGGCTCAAAAACAACTGTTTTTGAAAAGCCTCCTGTTATCAGATTTGAAAATGTTTCCTTTAAATATCCCGGTACAGAAAAGTATGTTCTCAGAAATATAAATCTTGAAATTTCACCATATAAGAAAATTGCATTCGTTGGCTACAATGGTGCAGGCAAAACTACACTTACAAACCTTCTTTTAAGGCTTTATGATGTAACCGAGGGTGCTATAACAATAGATGGTGTTAACATCAAGGAATGGGATATTAAGTCTTACCATAAGAATTTTGCAGCAGTTTTCCAGGATTTCTCTCTTTTCGGAGCAACTCTCGGAGAAAATGTTTCAATGGATGCATGTCCTCAGAAGGAGCGTGTTGAAGAGGCTGTTAAAGCTGCTGATTTTGACAGAAAGCTTCCTAATGGTACCGACAGCATTCTCTTAAGAGAATTTGATGATGACGGCGTTTCCTTGTCAGGTGGCGAGGCTCAGAAAATCGCAATTGCAAGAGCCTTTTATAAAAGCTGTCCCTTTGCAATTCTTGATGAGCCCAGTGCTAACCTTGACCCCGTTGCAGAATACGCCCTTAACCAGTCTATGACAAGGGCTGCAAATGACAAAACAGTTTTATTTATTTCACATCGCCTTTCAACAACTGTTATGGCAGATGAAATTTATATGCTTGAAAAAGGTCAGATAATTGAGCACGGCTCTCACGAGGAATTAATGGAGCTTGATGGTAAATATGCTTATATGTTTAAGCTTCAAGCAGATAAATACAATTAAAAAAGTCTGTTACGAGAAATCGTAACAGACTTTTTATTGTTTTAATGTTTTTATTATTCAAACTGACCTGCAAGCTGTTTTTCAGCCATTGCGTCAATTTCTTCTTTTGTTGCAGTTTTCATAAATTCTGCCATTGCAGCTCTTCTTTCCTGAAGCTCTGCATACATTCTTTCGCGGGTTTCAGCAGAAAGGGGATAGAAGAACTTGGGGATGATACCTAAGCTTGAGGTGATAATCGGAATACCTGTACCCAAAGCGAAAATCCACCACTTTGTTTTATCGGTCTGAGTACCGATTTCCAAGCCCTGAATATAACCGATCTTACCCATTACTACATTGGTTACACCACCCATAACAGCCTGCTGAAGCTTGGAGATAAGGCTTTGAGTAACGCCCAGCATAGCTTCGGAGCGATAACCGTTTTTCCATTCGCAGTAGTCCAATGCCTCGTTCTGAATTTCTGCAGGAATAACTCGACGAAGACCGTAAACGCACATTTCGAAGATTTCCTCTAGTGCCATCATAGGAAGGATAATCGGCTTCTTCATAAAGTTCTTGTTAATAGAGCCTATGCCGAATACCAACATCCATAGCATATCTGTCCAAGCATCCTCCAGAATCCAGAGAGCCTTGGTTGAGAAGCGTCGTCTCAGGGGTTCAACAAAGCTATAGCTTATGAACTTAATGGGGAATGCAGGAATACCAACAATTGTTTTCCAAGTAATAGAGCCTATAACGTCTATGTAGAAATTGGTTCTGCTCTTACTTATGCTGAAGCCCGAAAGGAAGGAGGACAACAGCTGGATTCGCATTGGCTTATTGCTGATAACGGCTTTAAGACAATGCTTGATAGAGGGCTGCTTGATAGATTGCGAAACTCTTTCTCGGGAATTGGTTATAAAGAAGAGTGCAAATGCTGCTGATGCAGCTGCGCAGACAATACCAAAGGTTGCAAAAAGATTCTGCAAGGGTAAATTCAGCTTCTTGCTTGAAATAAGGTCAAAGAGAATACCGAATGCCTGCTTGGGCAAGTCCTCAACAAGATGGGAAGAAACATTGGCAAGTGCTATTAGTCGCGATCGCTCCAACGGCTCCGGGGTTATGGTCGAGAGAAAGCCTGTTTTGGCAACGGTGGTAAATGTACCTGCAGTTTCTGTAATGATACTCATAGCAAAATAGAAAATCCATTTTGGCAAGTAGTTACCGGGAGTATCCGGGAAAAGGAAGGGGATTAACCAATACCACATACCGAGAATGGTAAGAGGTATTTCACCAAAAAGAACATAGGGCTTGAATTTGCCCCAACGGGTTCGGGTTTTGTCAACCACAACACCGATAAAGGTATCGTTGAAGGTGTCCCATACAGTTGCAACAACATTTTGTATAGCAAGAAGATTAAAGTCAATTTTAACAACGTCATAAATATAACGCTCTTTATAATCTTCAATGTTGAGACTCGCTGCAACGTCATTGAGAACATAGGCGAGAGTTTCCTTTTTGCCTACATACCTACGGGGTTCAGCACTGATAGTGGAAACGGTTTCTCTGTTTGCCATTCAGTTATCTCCTCCTCGTTTATTTATTAAGATAGTCTAAGATAGCTTCAATGCTATTTTCAGGCACATCAATTGCCTGCTCGGGTATTCGTATGTTTTCAAGATAATGGGCGTCCGAATCAGATATTATTTTAAGCTGATTAAGGTATGGGTGCCTTTGCTTTAATTCGCTTTCTTTCATTATATCATAAATTTCGGCACATTTAAAGCCGAAATATTCATTAATCATACCTAAATTTGAAAGAATGCTGAAGGAAGAACGGTCAATGTGAGCAGGGTAGCATATTCCGTTGTATTCAGAAACCTTTTTAACTACCCTTTCTGTACTTATACCACTCGCTGTTACAAGCAAAAGCTCTTCCTGCCCGATAGCATTATCATTCTCGTCGCAAATTGTTTGCTCACCGAAAACAGAAGGCTTGTTTTTTATTGGTGGCATAGTGGTCTTTACATATTCGGAGAAGCTCAAGGCATCCTCCAAGGTATAGAAAAGGCAGATGATGTGAACCTCTTCTGAGGTGCAAAGCTCCATACCGGGTATAAAGGTTATTCCGTTTTCTTCTGCAAGCTTTTGGACTGCAGGGCAGTTAAGTGCAGTGTTATGGTCTGTCAGAGCGATTACATCATACCCCATAATTTTTGCATAGTTTACTATGTTATTAGGGGTCATATCTTTATCGCCACAGGGGCTCAGACAGGAATGAATGTGGAAATCGTAATATAATTTCATATCAGCTTTGAAATCTCAACGGCAATTTCGTAAGAGTTTTTATCTGTGCCGAGGATTACAACCTCATTTTCCTCTGCTCTTTTTATAGCATCTGCATCAGCAGGTGCATTTTCAGTAAGAATAATACAAGCAACATCAGCCAGAACTGCAACGCCTATTGATGTGACATTTCCCATAACAGTAAGCCATGCGTCGCCCTCGGTTGCTCTTGACATAACCCAGCTTAAAAGGTCACCACAGTAGCAGCCTGTAACATTTTTTTCTTCTGCAAGGCTTTCGTTGCAGATATATTGTAGATTTAATTTTTCCTGAAGTTGTTTTACTGTCATTCAAAATCTTCCTTTTAATCTTCTTTAGTTTCTCTGAAGGGTGCAGGGATGAAACGGTCGAGACATTCGTTGCTGTCAATTTCTTGCAATTCCTCTCTTGCTCTGAAAACGCAGTCCTGTTCAGTTGTGTAGCCACGGACAACATCCTCTGCAAGAGCTCTGCAGCTTGGAGCGCCACAGGTTCCACAGTCGAGACCGGGGAACAACTTAAGAAGCTCCTTCATTCTGTTCATTCTTGCCATAGCCTCAGTTACATTATCTGCAAGCTTCATAACATCATCGCAGGGCTCAACAGGGCTTGTGCAAAGAAGCTCCTTGGGAAGAACTCTGTTGCCTAAATGGTTGCAGGAGATAGGACTGTATTTTCTCAGCTTCATCAGACGGGATTTTGCAATAAATGGGTTTTCAGAGGTAAGACTACCACCAACGCAGCCACCCTGACAAGCATTCAACTCAATGAAATCAATTGAGTCAAGTGTTCCTCTGTCCACCTCTTCGAGAATTTTTATACAATTTTCAATGCCATCTGCTGCAAGAGAATTATCGTGCAGCGTGCCTGAGGCTTCGCCACCACTTGTTGCCCATCCGATACCGATAACGCCACTTTCGTGTAACGCCTTAAGCTCGTCGGATTTTTCGGTTTTTTCCATAGCCTTTAAAAGCAAGGGGTAAATATCGTTTATGGCAATTGCGCCGTCAACATGAGACTTTTCAATGCCGATGGGCTGCTTGATAGCAGTAACCTTTGCAGGACAGGGTGTTATAAAGAACACGCCAATTTCCTCAGGCTTCAAGCCTGTTTTCTGAACAGCCTTTATTCTTGCGAGGCGACCTGCCTCGTCAACAGGAGCAGTAATAGGCATAATATTATCTACAAGCTCAGGGAAGCAAACTCTTATAAGTCTGACTACTGCAGGACAAGCAGATGAAATCAAGGGTCTTATATGAGTGTTTTCCTGCATAAATATTCTTGTTGCCTCTGAAATAAGCTCAGCTGCTTTCGAAACCTCAAAAACGCTGTCAAAGCCTAAAGAGGGGAGGGCATTCAGAATAATATTTATATCGTCAAGATTGTTGAACTGTCCGTAAAGCGCAGGTGCAGGAAGTGCAACCTTGTATTTGTAGTCCTCAATTTGTGAAAGCACATCACGGCTGGCGTATTTTGCACGATGAGGACAAACACGAATACATTCGCCGCAGTCAATGCAACGCTCTTTTATAATTACTGCTTTGCCGTTTCGCACACGGATAGCCTGTGTGGGACAACGCTTTATGCAGTTAGTACAGCCTCGGCACTTATCTTTATCAAGGCGTACCGAGTGGAAATATGTATCCATAGCAATTCCTTTCAGTAGGATTATTTTACAAAAACCTTAAGTCTTATGGTTGTTCCTTTTCCGACCTCTGTTTCTATGATCATTTCGTCGGTGTATTTTTTAATATTGGGAAGACCCATACCTGCTCCGAAGCCCAGCTGACGAACATTGTCGGGAGCAGTTGAGTAGCCCTCCTGCATAGCAAGCTCTACATCGGGAATACCGGGTCCTTGGTCAGTAAGAACAAGAGAAATACATTCAGGGGAGATTTCAGCATCTATAACACCGCCACCACCGTGGATGACCATATTGATTTCACCCTCGTAAACGGCAATGGCAACATTTCTTATAACAGATGTGGGGAAGCCTAACTCTTTGAGATTCCTTTTGATTTTGCTTGATGCCTCACCTGCGCAGGTGAAGTCGGTTCCACTGACATCATAGTGTAAAGAAAGAAGCTCCATCAGATACCACTGCCTCCTTTAAGTCCGTTTTTATAAAGAAGACCACAAGCAGTAAACATTTCAAGCTTAGTGCTGAGAAGGACGATATCTCTTTCAATTGCAAGCTCAATCATATCTTCATCGGGCGCCTTGCCACGAACAAAAACGATGCATTTCATATCCATCATTTCTGCAGTTCTGACAACCTGAGGATTAACAAGGCCCGAGAGAAGAACGGCCTGCTCCTTAACATAAGCGAGAACATCGCTCATCATATCGCTGCCACAGGCAGTATGTACCTCGTTTTCGATGAATTTCTCTCCACAGATAAGGTCTGCATTGAGAATGGATTTAATTTCACTTATTTTCATAAAAGTGCCTCCGTATCAAAGGTGTATTATTTTCTATTATAGTTTAACATATTAAGTACAAAAAATATATATAAAAAGGTTTAGAAAGTTTTCGTATTCCTTTGTGCAAAACGGAAAAATGTTAAAAAAATGTCAAAAAAACCGAAAAAGTGGGAAAATTGTATAGACATTATTTGAAAATGTGTGGTATAATCTTTATCGTATGTATAGTGGTAAATTGCGATTTTGCATTTACCCACAACAAACACATTCTGAATGGAGGAAATCTAATGCTCAAGAAAATCAGCACAATACCTTTCAAAGGTACACCTGAGCAGAAAGCAAAACTCGATGCAGTTATCGCAGAATGCAAGGATGACAAAAGTCAGCTTATGCATGTAATGCAGGAGGCACAAGGTATCTACGGCTACCTTCCTCGTGAAGTGCAGGTAATGATTGCAGAGGGTATGGACATTCCCTTAGAGAAGATTTACGGCGTAGCAACCTTCTATGCTCAGTTCTCTCTTTCTCCCAAAGGTGAATATGACATCTCAGTATGTCTTGGTACTGCTTGCTATGTTAAAGGTGCTCAGCCAATTATTGACAAAATCAGCGAAATTCTCGGTATAGAACCCGGTGAATGTACAGAAGACGGTAAATTCTCTCTCGAGGAATGCCGTTGCATCGGTGCTTGCGGTCTTGCACCCGTTTTCACAATCAATGGTGAAGTTTACGGTAAAATCACTGCGGATGATGTTCCCGGAATTCTTGCTAAATATATGAACTAATCGTTATGCGCGAACTATCATTGAATGTTCTCGATATTGCTCAGAATTCAATTGCTGCAGGGGCATCTCTTACGGAGATTCTTGTAAAAGAGAATACTGACGAGAAGACCCTTCTCATAGGTATCTATGATAACGGCAAGGGAATGACACCCGAGCAGGTTGAAAATGTAAAGGACCCCTTTTTCACAACCCGAACAACAAGAAAGGTTGGTATGGGAATACCACTTTTTAAGTTGGCAGCAGAGCAAACGGGTGGTAGCTTTACAATTACCTCTCAGGTGGGAGTGGGAACAAGAGTTGATGCTCTCTTTAAAACAGACAGTATCGACTTTACTCCCTTGGGCGATATGGCATCCACAATAGCTACTATTGTGAGTATGAACGAGGACAAGGATTTCGTTTATACCCGTAGTATTGACGGTAGAGAGTTTGCTTTTAAATCAGCTGATATAAAGTTGATCCTTGACGGAGTTCCACTTTCGGAGCCTTCCGTTATGAATTGGATTGAGGACTATATCAGAGAGAATACGGAACAGTTATTTATCGAAAGGAATGAATGATATGAAATCACTCGAAGAGTTACTTGCTATAAAAGAAAAAGCACAGGCTCAGATGGCTGCTCGTGACGCTGACGGTAACGATGGTATCAGAGTTGTTGTTGGTATGGCAACCTGCGGTATCGCAGCAGGCGCTCGTCCTGTTCTTAAGGCAATTACTGACGAAATTGCAAAGAGAAACATTAAGAATGTTGCTGTTTCACAGACCGGTTGTATCGGTATGTGCCAGTACGAACCCATTGTTGAGGTTTTCGAACCTGGCAAGGAAAAGGTTACTTATGTTCAGATGACTGCTGAAAAAGCAGCTAAGGTTGTTACTGAGCATGTTGTTAACGGTAAGCCCGTAGTAGAATATACTGTTGGCGCAGTTACCGAATAAGGAGGAAAAATAAATGTATCGTTCTCATGTACTTGTCTGCGGCGGTACTGGATGTACCTCCAGCCACAGCGGTGAGCTTATTGATGCACTTAATGCAAACATTAAGGAAAAAGGCCTTGAAGAAGAAATTCAGGTTGTTAGAACCGGTTGCTTTGGTCTTTGCGCATTAGGCCCCATTATGATTGTTTATCCTGAAGGCTGCTTCTACAGCGAGGTTAAGGTTGAGGATATTCCCGAAATCGTTGAAGAGCATCTTCTTAAGGGTAGAATTGTTAAAAGACTTCTTTACAGTGAGACTGTAACTGAAGATGCAGTTAAGCCCTTGAATGAAACAAACTTCTATAAAAAACAGCACCGTGTTGCTCTTCGTAACTGTGGTGTTATTGACCCTGAAAACATCGAAGAATATATTGCTTACGACGGTTATCAGGCTCTTGCTAAGGCTCTTACTCAGATGACTCCTCAGGATGTTATCCAGACAGTTATCGACTCAGGTCTTCGTGGCCGAGGTGGCGGTGGATTCCCCACAGGTCGTAAATGGAGCTTTACTGCTGCAAATCAGGCAGATCAGAAATATGTTGTATGTAACGCTGACGAAGGTGACCCCGGTGCATTCATGGACCGTTCAGTTCTTGAAGGTGACCCCCACTGTATCGTTGAGGCTATGGCTCTTTGTGGTTATGCAACAGGTGCAACAGAGGGTTATGTATATGTTCGTGCAGAATACCCCATCGCTGTTGAGCGTTTACAGAAGGCTATTGACGATGCTCGTGCATATGGTCTTCTTGGTAAAAACATCTTCGGCTCAGGCTTTGACTTTGACCTCTTCATCCGTCTCGGTGCAGGTGCATTCGTTTGTGGTGAGGAAACAGCTCTTATGTCCTCTATCGAAGGTAATCGTGGTGAGCCTCGTCCCAGACCTCCCTATCCGGCAGTTAAGGGTCTTTTCGGCAAGCCCACAACAGAAAATAACGTTGAAACCTTTGCTAATATTCCTCAGATTATTCTCCATGGTGCTGAATTCTTCAACACAATGGGTACTGAAACCAGCAAGGGTACAAAGGTATTCGCACTCGGTGGTAAAATCAACAACACAGGTCTTGTTGAGGTTCCCATGGGTACAACTCTCCGTGAAATCGTTGAAGATATCGGTGGCGGTATCCCCAATGGTAAAAAGTTCAAGGCTGCTCAGACAGGTGGTCCCTCAGGTGGATGCCTTCCTGCAGACCTTCTTGATATTGAAATCGACTATGACAACCTCGTTGCTAAGGGTGCAATGATGGGTTCAGGTGGTCTTATCGTTATGGACGAGGACGACTGTATGGTTGATATTGCTAAATTCTTCCTTAAGTTTACAGTTGATGAATCCTGTGGTAAATGTACTCCCTGTCGTGTTGGTACAAGAAGACTTCTTGAGATTCTTGAAAAAATTACAAGTGGTAAGGGTACAATGGAAGATCTTGACAGAATGGAAAAGCTTTGCAACTACATCAAAGAAAATTCTCTTTGTGGTCTTGGTCAGACAGCTCCCAACCCTGTTCTTTCTACATACGAGCGTTTCAAAGACGAATACATCACTCATGTTGTTGACAAAAAATGTCCTGCAGGCGTATGTAAAGACCTTGTTACATTCTCTGTTGATATGGATAAGTGTATCGGTTGTGGCATCTGCGCTAAGAACTGTCCCGTTGACGCTCTTACAAGAACAGATTACATCGCTCCCGGTCACAAGCTTGCATCATTCAAGATTGATACTGAAAAGTGCGTAAAATGTGGCGTATGTATCGGTAACTGTAAGTTCAAGGCGATAAATAAATAAGGAGGAACTAAATAATGGAAAATGCAGTAAATATTAAAATTAACGGCTTTGATTATCAGGTTCCTGCCGGTTCCACAATTCTTGAAGCTGCTCATTCAGTAGGTATCGAAATTCCTACTCTTTGCTATCTTAAAGAAATCAACGCTATCGGTGCTTGCCGTATCTGCGTTGTTGAGGTTAAAGGTGCAAGAAGCCTTGTTGCTGCTTGCGTATTCCCCGTTAACGAGGGTATGGAAATTTTCACTAATTCCCCCAAGGTTATCGAGGCAAGAAAAACAACTCTTGAGCTCATCCTTTCAACTCATAAGAAGGAATGTCTTTCTTGTGTAAGAAGTGGTAGCTGTGAGCTTCAGAAGCTTTGCCATGAATATGGTATTGCTGACGAAAACGCTTTTGCAGGCGAATTTGTAAATTATGCTATTGATGCAAGTGCATCACATATGTATCGTGACAATGAAAAATGTATTCTTTGCCGTCGTTGTGTTGCAGTTTGCGATAAAATTCAGGGTATCTCCGTAATCGGTGCAAATGCTCGTGGCTTTGACACTCACATCGGCTCTGCATTCGAATATAATCTTGGCGATGTTGCTTGTATTTCCTGTGGTCAGTGTATCACAGCTTGTCCTACAGGCGCTCTTGCTGAAAGAGACGATACTCAGAAGGTATTTGATGCTCTTAACGATTCAACAAAGCATGTTGTTGTTCAGACTGCTCCTGCAGTTCGTGTTGGTCTCGGTGAAGAGTTCGGCTACGAAATGGGCTCTGTTGTTACAGGTAAAATGGTTTCAGCTCTTAAAATGCTCGGCTTTGACGGTGTGTTTGATACAAACTTTGCTGCCGACCTTACAATCATGGAAGAAGCAACAGAATTCCTTGCAAGATTCAAGGAAGGTAAAAATCTTCCTCTTATCACATCCTGTTCACCCGGTTGGGTTAAATATTGTGAGCACTATCATCCCGATTTCATCAAGAATCTTTCTTCTTGTAAATCACCTCAGGGTATGTTCGGCTCTGTAGCAAAAACATTCTATGCAGAAAAAATGGGTATTGATCCCAAAGATATCTTTGTTGTTTCAGTTATGCCCTGTACTGCTAAGAAATTCGAAGCAGAAAGAACAGATCATAGTGCAGTTGAAGGTCTTGCTGATATTGATGCATCCATAACAGTAAGAGAGCTTGCAAGAATGATCCGTAAAGCAGGTATCAACTTCAAGGCAATCCCCGAAGCAGAATTTGACGCACCCTTCGGACTTGGTTCAGGTGCAGGTACAATCTTCGGTGCAACAGGTGGCGTTATGGAAGCTGCTCTTCGTACAGCATACGAGGTTGTTACAGGTAAGGAGCTTACAGACCTTGCAACATTCAATGCAGTTCGTGGCGTTGAAGGTGTTAAGGAAGCATCCTATGACCTTGACGGTGTAACAGTTAATGTTGCAGTTGCTTCAGGTCTTGCAAATGCTAAGAAGGTTCTTGAAATGGTTAAATCCGGCGAAAAGAAATATGATTTCATCGAAATCATGGCTTGTCCCGGTGGTTGCGTAAACGGCGGTGGTCAGCCCATCGTTCCTGCATCAGTTCGTAACTTTGAAGATGTTAGAGCTCTTCGTGCAGCAGGTCTTTACAATGATGATGCAAATCTTCCTGTAAGAAAATCTCACGAAAATGCAGATGTAAAGGCAATTTACGACGAATTCTTCGGTGAACCCGGTAGCCACAAGGCACATGATATTCTTCATACAGGTTACACAGAGCGCAAGGTTTATTAATCAACGCGTTTTTGCCCTCAAGTCTTAGGACTTGGGGGCTATTTTTAGTTATAAAGATAAATTGACGAAAGCCGTCTTTTGTGGTATATATTTATACAGTATATATCACGGAAGGTGGTGCTATTTTGGATAAAAAAGATTCACTTTTAATTGAACCTATTGCATATATCAGAAATGGTTATAAAGAAAAATTCGGAGTGCCTCGCCAAAGTGGTCTTGCACCATCTGTGAAATCCGTCATTGAGTTCTGCGATGGCTATCGTGACGAAAACTGCATAAGAGATATTGAGCAATATTCTCACCTTTGGCTTATCTGGGGCTTTTCCAAAAATGAAAACCAATGGTCACCAACAGTAAGACCTCCTCGTCTTGGTGGCAATAAAAGGGTAGGGGTGTTTGCAACCCGTTCGCCATTCCGTCCTAATCCTATGGGACTTTCCTGCGTAGTGCTTGAGGGCGTTGAGGATGGCAAAAACGGGAAAATTCTTCTTGTAAGTGGTGGAGATTTGGCAGACGGAACACCAATATATGATATCAAGCCCTATCTTCCTTATGTTGATTGTATTCCGGATGCAAAGGGTGGATTTGCAGAGGACCATAAAGACCACTTTTTTCAAGTAGAAATTTCTGTTGAATTAAAGGAAATGCTTACTGAAAGCCAAGCCGAAAATATAACAGAGCTGCTTTCTCTTGACCCGAGACCCTCATATCAGAATGATGAGGAAAGAGTATATGGTCTAGCCTTTGAGGATATGCAGGTTAAGTTCAGATACGAAGACAATAAAATTATAGTTACTGATATCAAAAGAGGTTGAAATGTTTTATATTAAGCCTGATTTTTATGATAACTTTAAATGTATCGCAGATAAATGTAGCGACAGTTGCTGCATTGGTTGGGAAATTGATGTTGATGATATTGCACTTGAAAAATACAACAAAATAAATTCTGCATTTGGCGAGAAAATCCGTTCTCAGATTATAAAAAGTGAAGATGGTAGTAATTGTTTCAAGCTTTGTGAAAATGAGCGATGTCCGTTTCTTAATGAGAAAAATCTTTGCAAAATTATTATTAATTGTGGCGAAGAATATCTTTGTGAGATCTGCAGAGAGCACCCTCGCTTTTATGAATGGTTTGTGGGTGTTACTGAATGTGGTCTTGGACTTTGCTGCGAAGAGGTATGCAGAATTTTATTAGAGAATGATGAGCCATTTTCACTTGTTCAGGAAAGTGACGGAGAAGAAATAATTTTAGAAACTAAAGAAGATATTGCAGAATCGGATTTTTACATTTTCCTTTCTGCTTTTCGCGAAAAATTATTTGAAATTCTTTTTGATAAGGAGAAGACATTCGAAGACAAGCTTGTGAAGGTGCTTTCAAAAACAGAGGCTTTCTGTCAAGAGAAAATTAAAATCAGGAATTACGAAGCGAGCCTTGAGCTACTTAAAAAGACAGAGCCTATTGATGAAAAATGGACTGAATATATAAGCTCATTAAGTGAGAAATTTAATGATGTTTTAAGCATTGAAGAAGAGTTTCAGAAGAAAACAAATGGCGATATGCTTTATTCAAAAATTCTTGCGTACATAATATACCGCCATTTTAGTAAAGCGGTTTTTGACAAAAGCATAAGAGAGAGGATTTGCTTTGCAATTGAAAGTGTAAGATTTATTTACCTTTGCGATATGAAAACATATTACGAAAATAGAGAACTTACATTAAAAGACAGAATTGATAATTTGAAAAACTGGTCAAAGCAAGTAGAATATAGTGACGAAAATACAGAACTTTTAATTTACGGAGAATGATATGGCAAAGCAGGAAAAAACAAATGTAATGCGCTTTTTAGAGCAGAAGAAAATCCCCTACAAAATGCACGACTATACTGAAAGTGGCGCAATAGCAGGGGAGGATGTTGCCCGTGTTTTAGGAGAGAATCCCGATGAGGTTTTCAAAACTCTTGTAACAGTTGGTAAATCAAAGCAGAATTATGTTTTTATTGTGCCCGTCAACAAAGAGCTTAATCTGAAAAAGGCAGCAAGCGCTGTTGGTGAGAAAAGCATTGAAATGATAAAGTCCAAGGATTTATTACCCCTTACAGGCTATGTTCATGGTGGCTGCTCACCCATAGGAATGAAAAAGCAATTCCCTACAGTTGTGCATAATACTGCCGAGGCTATGGAAAACATACTTTTCAGTGGTGGCAAAATCGGTATGCAGGTTGAATTAAAGGTTGAAGATTTCAGGAAAATAATAAATATTAAATTTGCTGATATAGCAGAATAAAAAAGGATGGAGAGCTTCTCCATCCTTTTTAAATTACAGTATATTTTCTATTTCTTTTAATTTATCAACAACATATGCGGGCTTGATGTCCTCGGGTAATTCATCCCCATTTTTGTTGAACCAGACACTATCAATCCCATAATTCAAACCACCGATTATATCTGCTGAAAGGCTGTCACCGATAAGAATGACATCCTCTTTATCGGGGTACCCAAGCTTCTCAAAGCAATAGTCAAAAAATTCTTTGGCAGGCTTCTGAACACCTATGTCCTCCGAAAGGAAAATATCCTTGAAGTATTTTCTGAAATCACCGATTTTCAGGCGACTTTCCTGAACGAAGCGAAAGCCGTTTGAAACTATGTAAAGCTCATATTTGGGGTAGAGATAGTCCAATAACTCATAAGCACCCTCTACAGCATATGCTCCTTGAGCTACGCCGTTTTCGAATTCTTCCTCGATTATCGTGCCGTCAAAATCAATGCCGAGCTTACCGAGAATGATATTCCATCTGTTTGCACGAAGGTCAGCCTTTGTGATTTCACCCTTTTCAAGTTTTTTCCAAATCTTAACATTTTCTGTTATAAAGGTTGTGAAAACTTCCTCGGTATAAGTGAAGCCGTGCTTTTCAAAGCTTCTGATTATGGAATGTTTTGCACATTCATTGAAATCAATCAAGGTGTTATCTAGGTCTAAAAGCACGATTTTTTTATTGTTCATAAAATCACCTTTAAAAAATGCCGAATTAAGAAAACTCAATTCGGCAAAATCGATTATTATAATAAGCCTAAAAGCTTGTCGGCAACACCATCAAGCCAATCACCATCGAAAAGCTCAACTGCGCCTGCATCAACTGCAGCAGCAAGCTTGTTGTTAATGGGGATCTGTGCTACTGTGTCAACATTGTACTGCTTTGCAATTTCTTCGATATGGCTCTCGCCGAAGATTTTATGCTTTTTGTTACAATCGGGACACTCAAAATATGCCATATTTTCTGCAAAGGCAAGAACGGGAATGTTCATAAGACCTGCCATCTTTGCAGCCTTTTCGACAATCATTCCAACAAGCTCCTGAGGTGAAGCAACAATAACGATACCGTCAACGGGAAGACTCTGGAAAACTGTAAGGGGAACATCACCTGTTCCGGGAGGCATATCAACAAACATAAAGTCAACATCATCCCAGATAACATCTGTCCAGAACTGTTTAACTGCGCCTGCAATAACGGGACCACGCCATACAACAGGGTCAGTATCATTTTCTAAAAGAAGGTTAACAGACATTATTTCTATACCTGTTTTGGTTTTGCAGGGGATAATGCCGTTTTCTGTACCCTGAGCCTTATTCTTTATACCGAAAGCCTTGGGGATTGAGGGGCCTGTGATATCTGCGTCAAGAATAGCAGTTTTGAAGCCTCTTCTCTGCATTGTTACTGCAAGTAAGGTTGTAACGAGGGATTTACCAACGCCACCCTTACCACTGACAACACCGATAACCTTTTTGATGCTTGAAAGCTCGTGTGGTTTTTCAATCATACTCTGTGGCTCTTTTCTTGAAGAACAATTCTGACCACAGGTACTGCAATTATGTGTACATTCGCTCATTTAAAATCATCTCCTAATAATACCTTAATAATATATCACAAGAGTTTCTGAATATCAACCTCAGGTATTAAAAAATTATTTTAACTCTTGACTTTTTTCAATAATTTTTATATAATGCTATGTGCTACTGTCGGAATGTATGTTTTGAGGTAGAAATAATACGTAAACAACAGGCTTATTTTAAAACTTCTCATACTTCGTAAAATTGCCTGAATATACAGATAGGAGAAATAAAAATGAAAAGAACTTATCAGCCCAAGAAAAGACACAGAAAGATGGAACACGGCTTCCGTAAAAGAATGGCAGACAGAAACGGCCGCAAGGTGCTTGCTCGTCGTCGTAAAAAAGGCAGAAAACAGCTCACATACTAATCCTGCCAAGTAATTCGGGAGAATAATGTGTCAGATTTCGTCACACTTAAATCAAATTCCGACTTTCGTCGGTTGTATAATAGAGGCAAGGCTGTAACTGATCCTGCGTTGGTTGTTTATTACTCGAAGAACCGCGCGGGAATTTGCCGTATTGGTATAACTACAAGTAAAAAAATCGGAAATGCTGTCGAGAGAAATCGTTCAAGAAGAGTCATCAGAGAGGCTTTTCGTCAGGTTTGTCCCGACCTTAATCCGTGCTACGATATAGTTATGGTTGCCCGTTCAAAGACGAAATATTTAAAAAGCACCCGTGTTGAAGAGGTTATGAAAAGGATTTTTGAAAACGAGGGTATGTTGAAGGTGGAGAGTGAGGAAGAATGAAAAGCTTTCTCATAAAAGTAATCCGTTTTTATCAGCGTCGTATTTCACCTCTTTTCCCACCTAAATGCCGTTATTACCCCACCTGCTCCCAATATGCCCTTCAGGCAATCGAGATTCACGGAGCTTTTAAGGGTATGCTTTTAGCAATCGGCAGACTTATGAGGTGTAACATTTTCTTTCCCGGCGGGGTGGACCCCGTACCGCCCAAAAAGGAGAAAAAATAATTCCCCTTTTTGCAGACGACAGAAAGGAATAATTTCTAATGGAATTTATCAGAGACGTATTTGCAATACCTTTTGGTTGGTTGCTCAGTATTTTCTATAATCTTACTGACAGCTATATCCTGGCTATTGTTTTGCTTACTGTTCTCATCAGAGCAGCTCTTTTGCCCACATCTATCAGCCAGCAAAAGAATACTGCAAAGCAGACAAGACTTAACACTAAGGTAAACAAAATCAGACAGAAATATGCCGGCAATCAGCAGAAGATTCAAGAGGAGACTCAGGCTCTTTATCAGAGAGAGGGATTCGGTGCAGCTAATATGGGCTGTATGCCTCTTATGATTCAGATGATTGTTATGATCGGTCTTTATGGTGTTATTTATACCCCTCTTTCAAGCGTGCTTCGTTTCGGTGATGACACAATTGAAAAAATCAAAGCTGCAATGAACATCGTTGTTGAAGAGGGAAGCAAAAATGCTAACAATTCAAGAATGATTGAACTTCAGATTCTCGGTAAGGTTGAAGAGTTTGCAGATAAGCTTTCAGGTGTTATTGACGAGGCTCAGATTACAGAGCTTCTTGATTTCAAAGAGAGATTTACTGTTTTCGGTCTTGACCTTTCTCTTACACCTAACCCCAAGGAGCCCGGTATTATCTGGCTTATTCCTGTTTTAGCTTTCGCTACTGCTATGGCATCATCTCTTTATATGTATGCTCGTCAGAGAAAGCAGAATCCCACTATGGCAAAAAATCCCACCATGGGTTGTATGACATTTATGTCACCCCTGATGTCTCTTTGGTTTACATTTATGTTCCCTGCAGGTGTTGGCTTCTATTGGATTATCTCCAACATTTTGTCATTCATTCAGCAGGTAATCCTCACAAACGTTTACAGCCCCAGAAAGGTTCTCGCTCAGCAGATGGTTGACGAAACTGTTGTAAGACGTTCTAAGGAAAACAATACCAAAATGCGTATTGATAACGAAAAGAAATAAGGTGAAAATATGATAAAAGAAGCAATTGGTGTTGCAGCTTCTGTTGACGATGCCAGAAGAATGGCTGTTGAAAATCTTCACGCACCCATTGATGCTGATGTTAAGGTTGAAATTCTTACCTTCCCCAAAAAGAAGGTTTTAGGTCTCTTCGGTGGCGCTGATGCCAAGGTAAGAGCATATTATGACGATGGCATTGAGGAGAAAAAGGAAGCTCCCAAGGCAGAGAAAAAGAGTGCTCCTCAGAAAAAGGAAGCACCTGCAAAGAAAGTAAATGACAAAAAGGCTCAGTCTAAAAAGGAAGCTAAGAAGGACGCTCCCAAGAAGGAAGCAGTAAAGAAAGAGGCTGCTCCTGCAGTTGATTTCTCAGCAATTGAGCCCGTGGAAAATGATGCAACAGCATATCTTAAATCCATTCTCGTTGGAATGGGCTTTACAGATGTTACAGTTACTGCAAGAGAAGCAGCAGAGGATGTTTATTTCGAAATCAACTGCAGCGAGGACTACGGTAACATTATCGGCAGACGTGGCGAAACTCTTGATGCTTTACAGTATCTTACAAGACTTTTTGTTAACCGTGCAAACGATAACAATAAAAGAGTCGCTCTCAACGTTGGCGATTACAGAGCTCGCAGAGAGGAAACTCTCCGTGCTCTTGCAAAAAGACAGGCTCAGCGCGTTCTCAAATACGGCAGAAGCTCATCTCTTGAGCCTATGAATCCCTATGAGAGAAGAATTATTCACACAGCTATTCAGGAAATTGAGGGTGTTACATCTCATTCCGTAGGCGAAGGTGACAGAAGAAGAGTTGTTGTTACTCCCGAAGGTGGCGAGAAACGTAGCAGCTACAGAAATGACCGTCGTGGTGGTGGCAGAGAAAGAAAGGAAAAATATGTTCCTCAGGTATCTGCTGAAAGAGAACAGAAGGTTGACGCAGTTTCTTCCTCACGCTACGGCAAAATCGAGCCTAAGAAGCCTGCTGTAACAGAAGAATAATTTAATTATTGACTTTTTAAAGTCATAGAGTTATTATCTTAGAGGAATCAACAAACGCCTCCCTGGCGAAGGGAGGGGGACCGCGCCGAAGCAAAGCGTAGGTGTGGTGGAGGGTTCTAGCGCTGTAAAGCGCGTACAATAGAATAACGCGAAAGCGTTTTACATTATTAAAATCTATGACGAAGAGAGTAAGGAAAAACTCCTTTTCAGAGAGTGTGCCGGTTGGTGAAAGGCGCAAAAGGAATTTCCCCGAAAACCACTTCCGAGTGTAATGCGAAGCGAAAGATAAGTATTACCGTGTGAGTCGCGTTAAGACTTCTCGAGTGGCAACACAGTTGTGTTGCAATTTGGGTGGAACCGTGGAGTTAAGACTTCATCCCATATTACATGGGGTGAAGTCTTTTTTGCTTGTTAAAATTGCGAATTGCTGGTTTTTTGCACACTCGCAGTATCTTTATACAGCTTCGGTGCAAAATTCCCGACACTTCATCAATTTTTCCTGCGTATATTAAAAATAAAAAGAAATGGTAATTTGAAATATAGAAAGGTTGGTTAACATGGTTAAAATCAAACTTCGTGATGACGTTAAAGAGTTTGAAAACGGCATTACTCCTGCAGATGTTTGCAAAGAAATCAGCATGGGTCTTTACAGAAATCTTTGTGCTTGCCTTATTAATGGACAGAGTGCAGATATTCGCACACCCATTAATGAGGATTGCGAGCTTGAGCTTCTGACCTTTGACAGCGAAGAGGGTAAGCATGCATTCTGGCATACTGCTTCTCACATTCTTGCTCAGGCAGTTAAGCGCCTTTACCCCGAAGCAAAGCTTGCTATCGGTCCTGCAATTGATAACGGCTTCTATTATGATATTGATAGCGAAATTTCATTCACTCCCGAAATCCTTACAAAGATTGAGGCAGAAATGAAGAAAATCGTTAAAGAGGATTTACCCCTTGAAAAATTTGAAATGGAGCCTCAGGCAGCAATCGAAGAAATGAAAGCTAAAGGCGAAATCTATAAGGTTGAGCTTATTGAAGAGCATGCAGGCAAAAATGAGCCCATCAGCTTCTACAAGCAGGGCGAATTCGTTGATGTTTGCGCAGGTCCTCACATTCCCTCAACAGGTAGAGTAAAAGCATTTAAGCTTACTGCTTGTACAGGTGCTTATTGGAGAGGCGACCAGAACAACAAAATGCTTCAGCGTGTTTACGGTACAGCATTCCCCAAGAATGCAGAGCTTGAAGAGCATCTTCAGAGAGTTGAAGAAGCAAAGAAGCGTGACCATAATAAGCTTGGTCGTGAGCTTGAAATCTTCACAACTGTTGACACAATCGGTCAGGGTCTCCCCATTCTTCTTCCCAAGGGTACATTCATTGTTCAGACTCTTCAGAGATTCGTTGAGGACGAGGAAGCAAAGAGAGGCTGGCTTCGTACAAAAACTCCTCTTATGGCTAAGAGCGACCTTTATAAAATTTCAGGTCACTGGGGTCACTATAAGGATGGTATGTTCGTTTTAGGCGACGAGGAAAAGGATGATGAGGTATTTGCACTTCGTCCTATGACCTGTCCCTTCCAGTATCAGGCATACCTTAACAGAGCTCGCTCATACCGCGACCTTCCTATGCGACTTGCTGAAACATCAACTCTTTTCAGAAACGAGTCATCAGGCGAAATGCATGGTCTTATCCGTGTTCGTCAGTTCACAATTTCTGAGGGTCACCTTATGTGCCTTCCCGAGCAGCTTGCAGACGAGTTCAAGAGATGTCTTGACCTTTGCATCTTTATGCTTAAAACTCTTGGTCTTTATGAAGATGTTTCTTACAGATTCTCTCAGTGGGATCCCGATGATAAGGAAAAATACATCGGAACAGAGGAGCAGTGGAACGAGGCTCAGGGTGTGATGAAGGAAATCCTTGATGATATCGGCCTTAATTACAAGGTTGGTGTTGGTGAGGCTGCCTTCTATGGTCCCAAGCTTGACATTCAGATCAAGAATGTTTACGGCAAGGAAGATACACTTATCACAATCCAGATTGACCAGATGCTTGCTGAGAAATTTGGTATGGAATATGTTGACCGTGACGGTACAAAGAAAAACCCCTATATCATTCACAGAACCTCAATCGGCTGCTATGAAAGAACTCTCGCTCTTCTTATTGAAAAATATGCAGGTGCATTCCCCATGTGGCTTGCTCCTGAGCAGATGAGAATTCTTCCCATTTCCGAAAGACATCATGACGCTTGCTTCGAGCTTTGCAGAAAGCTTGAAGAAAAAGGATTCCGCGTAACTGTTGATGACAGAGCAGAAAAAACAGGCTACAAAATCCGTGAAGCACAGCTTCAGAAAATTCCTTATATGCTTGTTCTCGGCGATAAGGAAATTGAAAATAATGAAGTTGCAGTCCGTGGCAGAAAAGCAGGCGATATGGGCACAATGAGCGTTGAGGTATTCTGCGAAATGGCTCAAAAAGAGGTTGACGATAAAGTAATCAACTGATAAAAAATTACTCCTGTTCATTTTAATAATGAGCAGGAGCTTTTTGTTGTATTGACTTTGGTGATTTGATATGTTACATTTTTTGTAGTGTGGTGATAATATGAAGGTTTTCTATTGTAGCAAAGGCTCAGGCAATAAATGGAAATTCAATGGTAACGAGCTCGTTGTGAAAAGAGCATCAAAAGGTTCAATAAATAGAATTGATAAGCTTTGCGACGAAGAAAATGAATATAAAAAGAAAAAGGTTTATATACCGGGCTTTTTATATGGTATTGAAATGGTTGCATTGTTTATAATGTTAATAGGTGGGCTTTCGTTATATTTAGGAATAGATGATAACATTGTGTCGTTGGATGACCTCGAATGGCGCATTGTAATTTTAGTCACCGCTTTGAGCAGTATGGTTTTAGTTGGCATTTTTGGGTATGAAAAAATGCGACAGACTAACTATGAGAAAAGCGATGTTTGCGCTGAATACAATGCTCGAATGGAAAATATGTATGAAAGCATATATTTAGAAATGGGTGTTCCTATTGATGCACCTTATGTTGATTTTTTGCATTTTAATTATAGAATGAATGGTGCAGGCGTAGTTCCTGTGCAGACCGGGAAATATAGCCAGTTATATAATATTTGGGATTTTAAATTTTATAGCGAAGATAGAAGGCTGTATATGGCATCAGATGAGGCGATTTATGCTATAGATATTGCAAATATAAAAAACATAACTAAAATGGATGAAAAAATACACCTTTCCGTTACTAAAAAACAGAAAAATACAATTGCTAAGTTTAAGAAAAATAATGTAAAAGGTAGGTTTGGTTCTTATAAAATTGAAGCATATTACATTATGGAATTTGAACATAAGGGTGATTTGTGGGGATTGTATTTTCCTTGGTATGAATTACCTGTGATTGAAGATCTGACAGGTGTTAAAGCGAAATAAAAAATGGTCGGAATCAACTCCGACCATTTTTGCAGTTTAGCATATTTCTGGCATCTGACAGCTTTCAAATGCTTGCTTCGTAGCCTTCATCAACAAGTGCTTTGATTAAAACATCATCTGCAACATCTTTTGTGAGGATTACTTTTGCAATGTTTTCTTCGTGGCTTGCTGTTGCGCTTTCTACGCCGTCAATTGCTGTAAGTGCTTTTACAACATGAGCCTCGCAACGAGGACACATCATACCCTCAACCTTAATAATCTTTTCCATAGTAGTATTTCCTTTCTCCTCTGCTTCGGTGATTTCAACCGAGGCAGCTTTTTTATTTTCTTCCTTTATAAGCCTTGATTTAAAGAATCTTAATCTTAAAGCATTGGTTACAACGCAGATTGAGCTCATACTCATAGCTGCCGAGCCTATCATTGGCGTAAGCTTCAAAGCAAAAGCAGGGTAGAGGACACCTGCTGCAAGTGGTATCCCCAAAATATTGTAGAAGAATGCCCAGAATAAATTCATTTTAATGTTTCGCATAACTGCCTTGCTCAGCTCAACTGCTTTCACAGCATCGGAGAGAGAGCTTTTTATAAGAACAATGTCTGCTGAGTCAATGGCGATATCTGTACCTGCTCCGATTGCGATGCCTACATCTGCTCTCGTAAGGGCAGGAGCATCGTTTATTCCATCACCGATAAAAGCGATTTTTTCGCCCTTTTCCTGCAGTGTGCGAATTGTCTTTTCCTTATCGGCAGGAAGAAGGTCTGCATAAATCTCGTCTATGCCAGCACCTTTACCTATAAACTCTGCTGCAGCCTTGTTGTCGCCGGTGAGCATAACAACTTTCTTGCCGAGTTTTTTGAATGCTTCAATTGCTTTTACGCTATCCTCACGGATTGTGTCAGAAACGGCAATAATGCCGAGGACTTCGTTTTCCTTGCAGAATATGAGGGGTGTTTTGCCTTGTAAAGAAAATTGATTTATTTTATCTTCGACTGCGAAATAATCAATGCTGTTTTCCTTTAAAAATCTAAGATTACCTGAAATGTATTTTTGATTATCAATAACACCGCTTATGCCTTTGCCCTCGAAGATTTCAAAGTCTTCTACCTGAGGAAGAGAAAGACCTGAGCCTTTCTTCCTTACGGCGTTTGCAAGAGGATGCTCACTGCCTTTTTCAAGAGCCGTGCAGATTTTAAGAAATTCATTTTCTGAAAGTGATTTATCATATATGAAAATATCGCTGACACTCATTTCTCCACTTGTGACAGTACCCGTTTTATCGAGAACGATTTTATCAACACTGCCGAGAGCTTCAAGAGATTCAGCAGATTTTATGAGAATTCCGTTTTCTGCAGCCTTGCCCGTGCCTGCCATAATTGCAACAGGAGTTGCAAGACCTAAGGCGCAGGGGCAGGAGATAACAAGCACTGTTATAGCAAAGGATAGAGCATTTTCAAAAGCCTTTGATATTAAAAGCCAAAGAATAAAGGTTAAAGCTGAAATTCCCATAACGACGGGAACAAAAACACCACTAACCTTGTCTGCAAGCCTTGCAATAGGTGCTTTTGAAGAGCCTGCCTCATCTACAAGGTGGATTATCTGAGCGAGAGTTGTGTTTTCGCCCACTCGTGAAGCAGTCATTGTGAAGGTTCCATTTTTGTTGAGTGTGGCAGAAATTATTTCATCCCCAACTGTTTTTTCAATCGGCAGGCTTTCGCCGGTAACAGCAGATTGGTCAACAAAGCCGTTGCCACCTGTAACGATACCGTCAACTGCAATTCTTTCACCCGGACGGATTATAAGCGTTTCGCCCTCTTTTATGTCTTCGGCAGGTACTGTGATTTCCTTGCCGTTTCGTATAACATTTGCAGTTTTAGGAGAAAGCGCAACCAGCTTTCCTAAAGCGTCGCTTGTTTTGCCTTTGGAACGGGTTTCCAGGAATTTACCCACAGTTACGAGGGTGAGAATCATCGCACTCGATTCAAAATAAAGCTGATGGGAGTAATGCTCTGCAATTTCTATATTACCCTTTGGCGCGTTGTACGCCATCATAATTATTGCAAAAAGACCATAAATGAATGAAGCAGAAGAGCCTAAAGCAACGAGAGAATCCATATTTGCGGCTTTCTTTATAAGTCCCTTAAAGCCCGATATGAAAAATTTCCTGTTTATTATCATAACGGGAATAGTGAGAAGCATCTGAAGAGTTGCATTAAGAAGGGCGTTTTCTGTGCCGTGGAGAAAATGAGGAAGAGGAAGTCCGACCATATGCCCCATGGTAATATACATCAGGACAGCAAGGAAGATAATTGATGACAAAAGACGCTTTTTCATTGAAGTAATGTTTTCTTCTTCGCTTTTCTTTCTCTCTTGCCACTCTGTTTTCAGTTGACTTTTTTTATTTTCACCGAAAAGAGTAGCACCATAACCAATGTTGTTTACCGCATCTATAAAATCTTGCTCTGTAAGTTTCGTTTCGTCAAAGGTTACTGTCATTGAATTTGAAAGTAAATTAACATCTGCTTTTTCTGTGCCCGAAAGCTTCATTGCAGCTTTTGTAACATTGGCCTGACAAGCGGCACAGGTCATTCCCGTAACATTGAATTTGCAGGTTTTCACAGTATCACCTCAACATAACAAATTTCTTCGAATATTATACTACCTAAAAATATAATTGACAAATACTTTTTTTATATGTTACCATTTTGGAGTATTATATTAGCCGAAAGAGGCGATAAAAGTGGAAAAATATATAAACGAAGTTCTCGCGCCAAAGCTTCAGGGCGACGGCGGTTGGGTGGAGTTTGTTTCTCTCGAAAATGGTGAACTTACTCTGCGTTTCAGAGGCGAGTGCTCAAAATGCCTTATTCTTCATCGTTGCACAGAATGGATTGAGCAGGAAATAAAACGCGATTTTAAAAAGAATGTTAAGGTGAATGCAATACGCAAAAAACCTTACTTTCAAGATGTGTAAGTTTGGGTGAAATTGCCCACCCCACGCTTTTAGGCTCGGGGAGGTATTTGGTATACAGCACCACTCGCGCTAAAAACGCACGGTGAACAATTTCCTTTCAAACTTATAAAACGAGATTTCGGTAGAAATATTATAAAATTAAGTTGGTGTATTATGGCACATATAAAGGTTGAAAGACGTTCAATGCGACCTGAAGAATGGACGGATTTGCGCTTCGGGTGGCTCAAACGTTACATATATAATGAAAAATGGGAAATAGAAAATCTTCAAATCCGTGATGCCCGTCAGGTTAAGGAAATGGAGTTTGAATACTATTCAGAAGATTACCGTCCTCTTAAAAAAGGTGATATGTATTTCACTCCTGATGGTACCGCATTTATAAAAGCGGACGTAAATATTCCCGACAGTTTGAAGGACAAAGAACTATGGTTCTCTCTTAAAACTGCAGCGGAAATCTGCGTTAAGGTAAACGGAAAATACATAGGCGGTGTTGACCCCAACAGAGAAAGAATGCTCCTTTCTCCTTATGTTGATGTGAACTCGACTCTTCATTTCGATATGATGGGTTATAACCGCAGTAAGCCCGATGACGAAAGAAATCCCGAAAGCCTTTCCGTAAGAGGCTGTCGTCAAGTTTTTGAAGGTGCATATATCTGCACAATAAATGAGGATGTTCAAAGCCTTGTTTATGATTTTGAGCTTCTTTTAGATATTGCAAAAAGTGAGCTTTTCAATGAGGATTACAGAGCATTTTTAAACAGAGAGCTTAATAATGCAATGAACTGTATTGACTTTGACGGCGATGAGCTGACAGGAGTTGAAGACGCCAAGCAATATCTTGAAGATGTTGTTTTCGGTAACGATACATATAAAGGCACAGGTGATGTTGCACTCGTGGCACATTCCCACCTTGATATTGCATATTATTGGCGAAGAATTCACGCGGTGCAGAAAAACCTGCGTACAGTGCTTATTCAGCTTCGCCTTATGGACAGATACCCTCATTTCAAATATGCTCACACTCAACCCTATACCTACGAAACTCTTGAGAAATATTACCCCGATGTTTTCGAAGAGTTAAAGGTAAAAGTTGCAAATGGTCAGTTTGAGCCTGTTGGTGCTATGTATGTTGAGCCCGACTGCAATGTTCCAAATGCGGAAAGCCTTATAAGACAATGCCTTTACGGACAGAAAACCTATGAGAGAATGTTCGGTAAACGTGTTAACAACGCCTGGCTTCCCGATGTTTTCGGAAATAGCTGGATTCTTCCCCAAATTCTTAAAAAGAGCGGTGTTGACTATTTCGTTTCCAACAAAATGTCAACATGGAACGATACCAATCGCTTCCCCCACAACAATTTCATTTGGCGAGGTATTGATGGCAGTAGCGTTTACGCCTGCGTTCCTCCTACTCATTTCATAACCTGGAATATGCCAAGTCAGATTCAGGGTAACTGGGAAGCATATATTGATAAAGATCAGGGTGGTCAGACTCTTAATATGTTCGGCTATGGTGACGGTGGTTCAGGGTGTACAGAAGAAATGATTGAAATGATGAACCGTTTTGAAAAGCTTTCAATTATGCCCAAATGTACCCACACAAGCGGAGCAGAGTTTCTTGAAAATAACCTTAAAGATAATAAAAATCTTCAGGTTTGGGACGGGGAACTGTACCTTGAAATGCATCGTGGTACATTCACAACAAAAAGCTATATTAAAAGAGCAAACCGTAGGCTTGAAGAGAAGTTCAGAACTGCGGAAATGCTTACTGTAATACGCGGCGAAGACAAAAAAGAAGAAATTACCGAGCTTTATAAAAAATTCCTTATAAATCAGTTTCACGATATTCTTCCCGGTTCCCATATTCATCCCGTTTACCTTGATGCTATGGCAGATTATGAGGAGATTGAAAAAGAGCTTGATATAATTATCGGTAACGGTAGCAAGTATTATAATACTCTGAACTTTAAACGTGATGCACTTACCTTTGTTGAAAATAAAAAAGGTACTGCTACCCGTTACGGCAAAAAAGGTAATTGGATTGTTCCTGATATTTCTGCACTTACTTCAGCTAATTTGAGGAAATCTAATTTTTCGGGCGAATGGTTTAGTGTTGAAAATAATAAAGTGGAAACACCTTTCTATACAGTTGAGTTTAACATTGACGGCTCAATGGCTTCTCTTTATGATAAAGAACTTTCAAGAGAGTGGGTTAACGGTGATTTCAATAAACTCAAAATCTTTGTTGACTGTCCCGGTAACTATGATGCATGGGATATTCTTCCCAATTATCGCGAAAAAGAGAATGCGCTTAACGTTGTATCACCCATTGCACTTATTGAAAGTGACGGCGAATGCGCGACATTCTCTGTAACACTATCGACAGAAAAATCCACATGGGTAATGCTCATAAGATTTTTCAGAAGAAGTTGCGGAATTGAAGTTGAAAATAATGTTATTTGGAATGAAAAACATAAGCTTGCAAAAGCAGAATTTCAATGCAATATTCTTACAAGAAAAGCCCTTTGCGATACTTCCGCAGGTTATATAGAAAGAGAAACCCATCGCAATACAACCTGGCAACAAGCCCGCTTTGAAACTTGCCACCACAAATGGTGCGATATGTCGGAAAGTGGCGGGGGAATTGCTCTTGTGAACGATGGTAAATATGGTGTAGGCTTCCTTGATAACTCAATGAGCCTTTCTCTTCTTCGTGCAACGGAGCGTCCTGATGTTACATCAGATATTGGTGAGCATAGCTTCTGCTATATGATTGTTCCCCATGAAAATGATGCAATCAATGCCGGCATAAATAAACTTGCATTGCAGTATAATACTCCTCTTGTGAAGGGCGATTATACTTGGAATTTACCGACCTTCGAACCCCTATATTTACAAGCGGTTAAAAATAGCGAGGATGGGAAATTGACAGTTATAAGATTGTGCGAGCAGGATGGGAAACGAGGCACAATCAAGCTTTCTCAAAAAGTAAAAATTCTCAATATGCTTGAAGATATTGAGGGAGAAACAGACATAATTGAATATAAACCCTTTGAAATTATTACAATCGGTATATAAAAGGAAAAGAACAATCCGAGTTTTGGGGTTGTTCTTTTTCACATTCTTGTTTTTTCGGAATATTATATACCGAGAGGATTGATTATTGATGAAAGATAATACATTTTTAATTTTAGGTGGAGATAACCGTTCCTTATATCTTGGTGAGTATCTTGAAAACCAAGGCTTTAAGGTTTGCTACTACGCCTTTAATCATACAGAGTGCTATGCTTCGTTGGAGGAAGCAATAAATTCATCTGATGTAATTGTTTTGCCCTTGCCCTTCACAAAGGACAGACTGACTCTGAATACGCCATTGTTTGATGATGTGGTTCTGATTTCCGACATAATTGCCTTATTATCTCAGAAGAAAATGGTTTTTGGTGGACAGCTTCCAAACAGCTTCTGCGAGGAGCTGGACTCAAGAAATTGTCCTTATTGCGATTATTTTCTTCTTGACGAACTGGCGATTTATAATGCTGTCCCTACAGCAGAGGGCGTTGTGCAGGTGCTTATTGAGGAGCTCCCTATAACAATTCACGGAATGAAATGTGCCGTTTTGGGTTATGGTAGAGTTGGTAGGGTGCTCGCAGGTACACTTTCATCCTTGGGAGCAGAGGTTACGGTTTTTGCAAGAAAACAAAGTGCTTTTGCAGAAATTTATGCTGCTTCAATGAAATACAAGGCCTTTGAAGCACTAACAACAGAGCATCACGAGTTTAATGCTGTGATTAATACTGTGCCGGTTAAGGTTTTGGGATCCCCTCAGCTTTCCAAGCTTAATTCGGACTGTCTGTTGGTTGAGGTTGCATCAGCTCCCTTTGGTATTGATTTCCAAGGTGCAAAGGAAAGGGCTATTAAGGTTGTAAAGGCAGGGTCGCTTCCCGGTAAGGTCGCACCAAAAACTGCAGGAGAAATAATCGGTCGCTCAATTCTTCCTATGATAAGGAGGCAAGATTTGTGACAATAGGATTTGCTATTTGTGGTTCTTTTTGTACATTTAAAACAGCTTTTGAACAAATAAGAAAATTAAAGGATATGGGGTATGATATAGTTCCGATTATGTCGGAGAATTCGTATAATCTTGACACGCGCTTCGGCGATGCAGCCCATTGGAGAGAGCAATTCAGAGAAATTACAGGCAAAGCAATTATTCACTCTATTCCTCAGGCAGAGCCAATAGGTCCGAAAAAATTGCTTGACGCACTTGTTATTGCTCCTTGTACGGGAAATACTCTTGCGAAGCTTTCAAGTGGTGTAACAGACACCTGTGTTACCCTTGCTGCAAAGGCTCATCTGAGAAACGGCAGACCTCTTCTTATTGCACCCTCAACTAATGATGCATTAAGTAATGCAGGGAAAAATATCGGCTCGCTTCTTAATTACAAGAATATATATTTTGTACCCTTTGGTCAGGATAGCTTCAAAAGCAAGCCTACCTCTATGGTGTCAGATTTTTCCTTGATTGCTGACGCGCTTGAGAGTGCATTGAAGGGTGAGCAGCTACAGCCCATAGTCATTGAACCTAAATAAAAAATCCCCATACCTTCTGGTATGGGGATTCTGAATTTGTTTAATTAAACGATAGGCTCGTAAAGATCGCTTGTGAAGCCGAACATATTGAAGATTTTCTCAAAGAAAGCGAAGATGCTGTCGAAATTGAAGAAATCTTCGAAAACAGGGATGTAAGTAACGCTTGTGTTTGTGTTAGAAACCTCAAGGTCAAGTGCGCTTACAGAAATTGCCATTACTGCTGCTAATAAAGCAACACAAAGAACGATTGCAATGATTTTTTTCATATTTATATCTCCTTTGGATTATTTTCCTAATCGCATAATAACATATAATTTTATTATTTTCAAGTTTTAATTTTTTTGTTTAAAATGAGTTTTTAGCGAATTAATAGAAAAACTATTTACAAAAAATAAAAAATATTGTATAATTCTCGGTAACAAAAGGGAGTAACTCGCGCAGAGCGTGGTGTTGGCGACATTCCCGGTGGAGAAATCTGCCCGCCAATGCTTTAAAGAGTGAGACTTTTACCGTGCGCGCGGTAAAGGTCTTTTTATTTTTGTTACTCCGATTTTGAAAAAAGAAAGGGCGACTATAATGAAACACTATCTCGAATCAGCAGAAGCTGTTTTTCAGGAAGTGAATTCCAATGAAAACGGCTTATCATCTGCAGAAGCTGCTGAAAGACTTGAGAAAAACGGTAAAAACAAGCTCGCAGAAGCAAAAAAGGATTCCACTCTTAAGAAATTCTTTGATCAGATGAAGGATCCTATGATTATCATTCTTCTTGTTGCTGCTGTTATCTCTGCAGCTACAGAAATGATTGAAGCAGGTGGATTTGTTCCTCCTACAGATTCTATCATCATCCTCGTTGTTGTTCTTATTAATGCGGTTCTTGGCGTTGTTCAGGAAAATAAGGCAGAAAAGGCTGTTGAGGCTTTGCAGAAAATGTCTGCTGCAACAACCAAGACTCTTCGTGATGGTAAGATTGAAAACATCAAGAGTGAAGACCTTGTTGTTGGTGATGTTATTCTTCTTGATGCAGGTGACGCTATTCCTGCAGACTGCCGAATCTTCGAATGTGCAAGCATGAAAATTGAGGAAGCAGCTCTTACAGGTGAATCTGTTCCTGTAAACAAGCTCGTAAATGCTCTTACACTTTCTAAGGATAAGGGTGACGAGGTTCCTCTCGGTGACCGTAAGAATATGGCATATATGGGCTCAACTCTCGTATATGGTCGTGGTAAGGCTGTTGTTGTTGCAACAGGTATGGATACCGAAATGGGTAAAATCGCAAATGCTATTGCACTTGCAGAAGAGGGTAAAACTCCTCTTGAAATCAAGCTCGAGCAGCTTTCCAAGATTCTTACAAAGCTCGTTATCGGTGTTTGTGTAATTATCTTCGCATATAACCTCATAACTCAGTATTTCCTTGGCCAGGATGCAGCACTCTTCGATGTTGCTCTCCATTCATTTATTACTGCTATCGCACTCGCTGTTGCAGCTATTCCTGAGGGTCTCGTTGCAGTTATGACAATTGTTCTTTCTATTGGTGTTACCAATATGTCAAAGAAAAATGCTATCATCCGTAAAATGAATGCAGTTGAAACTCTCGGATGTACTCAGATTATTTGTTCTGATAAAACAGGTACACTTACACAGAACATTATGACTGTTGTTGACCACTATGCAGAGGACGAAAAGGTTCTTGCAACTGCAATGGCTCTTTGTACCAATGCAGAGGTTGAGGCAGACGGCAAGAGCACAGGTGAGCCCGATGAGGTTGCTCTTATCAACTATGCAGCATCTCTTGGTCTTGCTAAGGCTGACCTTGTTGCTGCTAACCCCAGAGCAGGTGAGGTTCCCTTTGACTCCGGCAGAAAAATGATGTCAACAGTTCACAATGTTGATGGTAAATTTGTTCAGTACACTAAGGGTGCTCCTGATGAAATTCTCAAGAAATGCTCTCATGCTCTTGTTAATGGTCAGGTTGTTCCTATGAGCGATGAAATACTCGCTAAAGCAGCAGAAGAAAATACAAGAATGGGTAACAAGGCTCTTCGTGTATTTGCAGTTGCTTACAAGGAATACACAGCTGCACCTGAGGTTTATGATTCAGCATCTCTTGAATATGATATGATTTTCATCGGTCTTACAGGTATGATTGATCCTGTTCGTCCTGAGGTTAAGGATGCTATTGTTGAATGTCGTAACGCAGGTATCACACCTATTATGATTACAGGTGACCACATCAACACAGCTAAGGCTATCGCAAGAGAGCTCGGAATTCTTTCTGACGATTCTCAGGCTATGATGGGTAGCGATATCGATAAATACTCAGACGAGGAATTCGAGAAAATCGTTGAGAATGTATTTGTTTATGCTCGTGTTCAGCCCGAGCACAAAACAAGAATTGTTAATGCTTGGAGAAGCAAGGGCTATGTTACTGCTATGACAGGTGACGGTGTTAACGATGCTCCCTCTATCAAGAGCGCTGATATCGGCGTTGGTATGGGTATCACAGGTACAGACGTTACAAAGAATGTTGCAGATATGGTTCTTACAGACGACAACTTTGCAACAATTGTTTCAGCAGTTGGCGAGGGTAGAAGAATTTACGATAACATCCGTAAAGCAATTCAGTTCCTTCTCGGTTCAAACCTTTCTGAGGTTGTTTCAATTTTCTTTGCAACAATTATGAGCTTCACAATTCTTGAGGCTCCTCACCTTCTTTTCATCAACCTTGTAACAGACTGCTTCCCTGCACTTGCTCTTGGTCTTGAAAAGCCCGAGTCAAACATTATGAACAGAAAGCCCAGAAGCAAAAACGATGGTATCTTCGCAGGTGGTCTTGGTGTTGACTGTGCATATCAGGGTATTCTCGTAAGTATTCTTACAGTTATTGCCTTCTATATTGGTGAATTCCTTGAGACAGGTCACCTTGTTCTTAGCAACATTCCCAACAGCAGTGAGGGTATGACAATGGCATTCTTCACAATGGCTATGTGTGAAATCTTCCATTCATTCAATATGCGCTCTCAGAGAGGCTCTTCAGTTGCAATGCTCTTCAAGGGTCAGCATAACATCGCTCTTTATGGCGCTATGGTTGGTTCATTCCTTCTTACAACTGCAGTTGTTGAGATTGACTTCCTTTCAAATCTCTTCGGCTTTGCACACCTTGACCTTAAGGCATATGCAATTTCTCTCGGTCTTGCATTCCTCATCATCCCCATCGTTGAGGTTGTTAAGCTCTTCCAGAGAAAGTTTGGTAAAAAGTATAACTAAGACAGAAAGCATCGTTCGAAAGAACGGTGCTTTTTTAATGCGAAATTCGGAATGTGGAATTCGGAATGGGCTTCGCAAATATTAAAATGTGTGGGGTATGGTAAAATACCAGTGGCATAAAAAATATGCCACTGCATAAAATTTATGCCGATAACGATAACGATAATGTAAATGATAAGTATAATATATCAACATCTTCCCCACCTGTGGCGAGGGTGTGTTTTTATAGGTGTTATTCAGCATCATATTTTTGTTTTTCCTCTTGCTAAATTTTACATATAATGCTATACTGAAAAATGACAATAAAATCGAAAAATATGGTTTGTTTTTCGATTAGAGAAAGGACGATAAACTTGGCTGAGATTAAAAACATGGACGCTGTAGCAGCTCTTGATGCTATGGATGCTCACGTTGATGATTGGCGAGATGCCGTTAAAGGTAAGCAGAGAGGTATTTTCTCCTTTGACGATGTAGCAGCTCTTAAAATCAAAAACCTCAAAAAAAGAATTTACACCGATATTGAATCCATTCCTGCATGGAAAATGAAGGAATGCATTTATAAGGGTGTTGACGATTATGAATATCTTTATGATGAATGGAAGGAGATTGACGTTGGCGACCGTTGGGGTAACAATGGCTGGAGCGCATTCTTCAAAAATTCATTTGATATGCCCGAAAGATTTAAGGGTAAAAAGGTAACTCTTAACGTTTATTTCGGTGGTGACTCACTTCTCACTCTTAACGGTGTTCCTTATCAGGGTCTTGACCCCTTCAGAAACTCCGTTCTTCTTACAGATTGCGCTAAGGGTGACGAGCATTACGATGTTGACATCGAGTCATATTATGTATGGCACTCAAACGAGTCAACAGTTAAAACTCTTTCCTGCTCTTTTATCGGTGTTGTTGACCCTGAAATTGAAGAAGCATACTGGGATTTCAAGGCAATCTTCAATGCACTCTTTATGCCTGTTCACGACACAGGTCTTGCAGAGCTTATCCGTTCTGCTCTTAAGGAAGCGTTTACATATGTAAACTTCGACCTTGACGGTGAAGAATTCAAGGCTGGTCTTCGTCAGGCTCAGCAGGTTCTTAAGGAAAAGGTTTACAACAATACAGCATACAAGTCAGAGGGTACACTTGCTCTTGTTGGTAACTCTCACCTTGATATCGTATTTATGTGGGCATACAAGGAGTATGTTCGTAAGCTCGGCAGAACTCATGCTACAATGCTTCGTCTTATGGAGCAGTATGATGACTTTATCTTCTCACAGAGCTCTGCACCTACATATATTGAAATGGCAAACAGATACCCTGCACTTTACGAGCAGGTTAAAAAGCGTATCGAAGAGGGCAGATGGGAATACATCGGTGCTATGTGGGTTGAACCTGACTGTAACCTCGTTTCAGGTGAATCCTTCGTTCGTCAGCTTCTTCACGGTGTTCGCTTTGCAGAAAAGAATTTCGGCATCACTCCCAAAACATGTTGGGTTCCTGATGTTTTCGGTAACGGTTATGCAATGCCTCAGATTCTCAAAAAAGCAGGTATTGAATATTTTGTAACTCACAAAATGGGTATCTGGAACGATACTAATCCCTGGCAGTATAACACCTTCTGGTGGGAAGGTCCCGATGGCTCAAAGGTATTCTCTATTGTTCCTCCCACTCACTTTATCGGTACTGTTGAAGCAGACTCCCTTAAAATGAACTGGAAGAAATATACAGATAAAGAAACTATCGGCGAATCTATGTACTGCTATGGCTGGGGCGATGGCGGCGGCGGTGTTGACACCGAAATGCTCGAGTATGTAAAGCGTTACAAAAACTTCCCCGGTCTTCCCAAAACTCAGACAAGTAAGATTGAAGATTCTCTTGCAAGAATGAAGGCTAATGCAACAGAAACTAACATTCCTACATGGAAGGATGAGCTTTACCTTGAAGAGCACCGTGGTGTTCATACAACAAAGGCTCTTCTTAAAAAGCTTAACAGATATTCTGAAAACCTTTATCGTCAGGCTGAGATGTTCGCAAGTATTGCAATGCAGTACGGCTACGAATATCCTCTTGAAAAGCTTAACGAGGGTTGGCAGGCAATTCTTACTAACCAGTTCCACGATTCACTTCCCGGCTCTCACATTACAGAGGTATTCGGCGACCTTTGCGCTATCTATGATAACATTATTGCTATCGGTGAAAGCGTAAGAGATGAGGCTCTCAATGTAATTGCAGGTAATGCGAATGGTGCAGAAAAATACGGCAAGCCCTTCGCACTCTTCAACTCTCTTGGTACAGCTGCAACTCAGAAGGTTGAGCTTCCCTATAAGGATGTTGAAATCTATGACGCAGAAGGCAACAAGCTCGCTACTCAGGCTTATACAAAGCTTGACGGCACAAAGGTACTTGTTTTCGTAGCAGAGGATCTTCCTGCAGTTGGCTACAAGGTATTCTATGCTAAAGACGGCACAGTTAAGGGTGCAGAGGCTGTTACAGGTAACACAATTGAAAATGCAAATTTCAAGCTTGTTCTTGACGACAGCGCAGAGCTCGTTTCTATCTTCGACAAGAAAAACAACAGAGAGGTTCTTGAAGGCAAGGGTAACGTATTCCGTCTTTATGAGGACCTTCCCGGTAAATATGACGCTTGGGACATTGTTGCTACCTATGTTGACCGTCAGTTCGATACAGAGCCCGGTAAGGTAACAGCAATTGTAGCAGGTGATGTATTCACAGTTGTTTCCATTGAAAAGAATATAAACAAATCTCTCGTTAAGCAGAATATCATTATCTATAATGACCTTGACAGAATCGACTTTGATACATTCATCAACTGGAACGAACAGGAAAAGCTTCTTAAGGTTGGCTTTGATGTTGATGTTAAGGCTCAGAAATATACTCGTGATATTGCTTATGCAACAATTGAAAGCTCCAATTACCGTCATAATCCTTATGACAAGGCTAAGTTTGAGGTTTCTGCTCATAACTTCATTGATATGAGTGAGGATAACTACGGTGTTACAATTCTCAACGATTGTAAGTATGGTTATGAGGTTGACAAGCAGAGAATGATTATCACTCTTCTCAAGGCTCCCATGAATCCCGACCCCAAATCAGACCGTGGCGACCACTATTTCACATACTCCATTTATCCTCATGCAGGTAACTGGAAGACTGCTGAAACTCTCGTAAGAGGTCTCGAAATGAACAACCCTGCAGTTGCGGTTGAAATCAACGGCGACGCTAAGGGTGAGGATGCAAAGAGCTTCATCAAGGTTGATGGCAAGAATGTTACTCTTGAAGCAGTTAAGAAATGCGAAGACGAAGATGCATATATCATCCGTTTCGTTGAAAAAGCAGGTAGCAGAACTAAAGTTTCTGCAGAGCTTTTCGCAGAAATTGCAAGTGTTGCAGAATGCGACCTTCTTGAAAGAAATGATGTAGCAGTTGATATTGCAAACGGCAAAACACTCAACTTTGAAATCAACCCATTTGAGATTAAATGCTATAAAGTTAAATTCTAAGAAAAAGGACGGCGAAAGCCGTCCTTTTTAGTTGCCAGATGCCAGATGCCAGATTTAGTTATTCATAATTGCAACTTTATTGTCCCAATTTTTTCTTAACTGAAAGATAAGACATAAGAAAATTTAGAACGAAAAAGTTGTTGTAACATTCCTGGCATCTGGTAACTGGCATCTGGCATCTCTTATATAACTTTTATCCAAAATTTTCCCCGCATTATTAGCAATTGTTATAAATTTACTTTTTATATTGAAATAATAGGAAAATCGTTGTATAATGATATCCATAAAAATGGGTGATAGTGTGCCCATATTTGTAATTAACTTAATTACGGAGGTAGTTATGAAAAAGACAGCAAAGAGATCTCTCGCAGCTTTACTTGCAGTTATTATGCTTTTCAGCTGCATCGGTTTAAGCGTTTCTGCAGAGAGCACAGGATTTAAAACACTTCGTGTTAATAGCACAATGTATGGCGACAGCCAGACACAGCGTGCTTTCACATGGTACACAGAGGATTACTGCGATACAGTTATTCAGCTTGTTAAAGCAGCAGACTTCGATGGTACCTTCAATAATGCTCAGGCATACACAGGCGATGTTTCCGTATTCCAGGATTACTACTGCCATAAGGTTGTTGTTACAGGTCTTGAACCCGGCACAACATACAACTATCGCGTTGGTAGCATGACAAAGGATACATGGAGCACAACAGGTAAGTTCGTAACTGACAATGGCGACGGTAAGTTCTCTTTCATCGCAATTGCAGACGTTCAGGCAAGCAGCCTTGAAAACTTCCAGCAGGCAGCTCTTGTTATGGATGCAGCAATGGAATCCAACAAGAATGCAGAATTCTATGTAAACCTTGGTGACTTTGTAAACGATTGTACAAACGACGAATGGAACTGGTGGGGCGAAGCATTCAACAATGCTAACACAAACCTTACTATCGCTCCCGTTGCAGGTAACCATGACGGTAACATCACAAACAAGCTCAACATCGGTTGGTTTGCAAATATGTTCAACCTCGAAGCAGGCGATGGCGCAGGCAACGGCGTGAACGGTGTTTACTATTCTTATGATTACGGCAACGCTCATTTCTGTGTTGTAAACTCTAACGATATGTACCCCATGGTACAGGCTCAGAGAAACTGGATTATCAATGACCTTGAAAATTCAGATGCTCAGTGGAAATTCCTTCTTCTTCATCGTGCGGTTTATTCTGCAGGTAAGAATATCAACAAGCCCGATACTCTTGCTATGAGAGAAACAATTATTGAAATTGTTGACCAGACAGATGTTGATATCGTTCTTTCCGGTCATGACCATATGTATTTCAGAACAAAACAGGTTGAAGGCGATGCTGTTGTTGAGGATGTTACATATGTAACAGAAAAATTCAACGGCAAGAGCACAACATTTGCAAAGAATCCCGATGGTGCAGTTTATATTCTTCCCTCAACTGCAGGTACAAAGAGATACACTGTAAATGAGAATCCTATTGACCCCATTAACGAATGTGCAGATGTTGCTCTTTCAACAAGAGATATGGGTGGTTGCTTCGCTAACATCTATGTTGATGGCAGCAAGCTTGTTTACGAAGCTTATGTTGTTGATGATGAAACTCAGAAGGTAACAAAGATTGATGAATATGCAATCAAGAAAACCAAAAAGGCAGAGGCAAATGAAGAAGAATCTAAGCTTCCCACAGATGCTCTCGGCACAATTGACGGCTCTGTTGCAAACTTCTTCACAGAAATCTTTGGTCTTATCATTACTTATATTAAAATGATTCCTCAGTTAATCGCAGGCTTATTCTGATAAAAAAAGCGCAGACCACATAAAACAATATAAAACCCAAGGGTTCAGATAAGTACTATACTTATCTGAACCCTTTTTTATTCGTTCTGTGTTTTTATATAAAAATAAACGGAGCTGTAAGTTCTTACAGCTCCGTTATGTTTTGTTTTAATTAGTTTACAAACTCGTGGTAAATAGCGTTGAGAGTTTTGATGTAATCATCCTCGCTGATACCAACGATAATGTTAAGCTCGCTCGAACCCTGGTCAATCATTTTGATGTTGATGTCGTTTTCTGCGATAGCCTTGAAGAGTCTGCCTGCAGTACCCTTTGCACCTGCCATACCTCTACCAACAACTGCTACAAGAGCGATACCACCGTTTACTGTTACAGAGTCAGCCTTTGTTCTTCTGTAGATATCGTTTATAACATTTTCCTTAACAGGAAGGAAATCGGTGTCGTTAACAACAACAGACATTGTGTCAATACCTGAGGGAAGATGCTCAAAGCAAAGGTTATAGTTTTCGAGAATCTCAAGAACTGTTCTGCCGAAGCCAACCTCTGCATTCATCATATCCTTTTCGATTGCGATAACTGAGAAGCCTTTTTTACCTGCAACACCAGTGATAACTGTGTCAACCTTGTTGCTTTCAACAGAGGAAACAATCATTGTACCTGCATCCTGAGGAGCATTTGTGTTTCTGATGTTGATCGGAATACCCATTTCGCGAACGGGGAAAATAGCATCCTCGTGCATAACAGTTGCGCCCATGTAAGAAAGCTCACGAAGCTCGCTGTATGTGATAGTGGGAATAACCTGAGGATTTTCAACGCATCTGGGGTCTGCCATAAGCATACCTGAAACATCTGTCCAGTTTTCATAGATGTCAGCCTTGATAGCTCTTGCTACGATTGAGCCTGTGATATCGCTACCACCACGGGAGAAGGTTTTGATTGTGCCGTTGGGCATTACACCATAGAAGCCGGGGATAACTGCATGCTCATGCTCTGCAAGAATTGCAGTAAGCTCTTCGTTTGTTTTTTCAGTATCAAGAGTACCATTTTCCTTGAAGAAAATGCCGTCCTCAGCGTCAATGAAATCGAAGCCGAGATATGCTGCAAGAACCATTGAGTTAAGGTATTCGCCACGGCTTGCGATGTAGTCACGGCCTGCGTGGTGAACAATTGCATTTTTGATTCTGTCAAACTCGGGCTGAAGCCAGAGATGAATTCCTAAATCCTTGATGATGCCGTTGTAACGGTCCTCAATAAGCTTGAAGGCAGCGTCAATAGGCTGATTTGCTTTAACGAGCTTGTAGCAATCGTAAAGCATATCTGTTACCTTGATATCCTCAGAAAATCTTTTACCGGGAGCAGAAGCAACAACATATCTTCTTTCGGGCTCTGCTTTGATTATTGTGGCAACCTTTTTGAACTGCTCTGCATCTGCAAGAGAGCTGCCACCAAACTTAACAACTTTTACCATAATACATTCTCCTATTAAGTATAATATAAATGGGGAATTTCGCTTTTATTTCCAATATATATTATCATTGAGAATGTCAAATGGCAACAAGAAATTTCTTACATTACAAAAGTTCTATCTATCATATAAAATTTACAAAATCAAAAGTCGCTACTTGTGCAAAAACACAATAAAAAATAATGTTTTATTGTAAAAAATTTCTTGCGATATTTTTGAATTATTGTCTAATAATAAAAATGCAAACGCAAGATTTGATTGCGAAGGAGTGTTAAGAAATGGCTTCAAGAAACAACAATATGCCCGCAAGCTCTAAATCAAGTGCTAAGGAAATCCTCAATCAGGTAAAGATGGAGGCTGCTCAGGAAGTTGGCGTTAACCTTAAGCAGGGCTACAACGGCGACCTCACATCTCGTGAGGCTGGTAGCGTTGGCGGTCAGATGGTTAAGAAAATGATTAAGGCTTATGAAGAAGGCAACGTTTAATTAAGTTGTTAAAGATTTAAGTCGCGAAAAGGGGGAACGCTCATTGGAGTTGTTTCTCCTTTTTGATTTTTCTTTTTATATTGTAATGATTTACTA
>JAZQUT010000042.1:0-7487 GCA_045631405.1 Acutalibacteraceae bacterium
AAACATTGTGCGGGGGAAATTGCAGAAGCAACACAGGCGATAGACAATTATCAATCCTGCGTTTGTGAAGAAACAGAAAAACAAATGGCGGATGAAATATCTGATGTCATAATGTGTATGTTAACCCTATCAGCAGAAATGGGAATAAATATAGAACAGGCAATTTTGAATTGCTTGGAAAAAAACAGAAAAAGGGCAAGGGCAAAATATGAAGCAGATAAACACAATTAGTATTAAATGCGAAACTTCCGAAAAATTGGAAATCGCAGAAATGACAGAAATGCAGGGCGGATTGAAAGAAAGAACGGATATTGATTATGACAAAATAAAACTATCTATCTGCAAGTTTGGTTTTTCCTTCCCCTTCTTTATCTGGAAAAGCGGAAAAACAAATTATTTAATTGACGGACACGGAAGATTTGCAACCTTATGCAAGATGCAGAAAGACGGATATTTAATCCCGCCATTGCCTGTTGTATATATCCAATGTAAAAACAAGACGGAAGCAAAACAAAAGCTTTTAAGACTGAATTCACAGTATGGCAAAATGACAAAAGAAAGCGTTTTAGAGTTTGCCGAAGATATTGACCTTAATTTTGACGAAATAGCACTTCCCGATACAACAATAGATTTTACAGACCAAAGCGGGGAAGTTGCAGAAACAGAAGGTGATGATGAAGCACCCGAAGTTGACGAAAAAAGCGAACCTGTTTCAAAGCGTGGCGAAATGTACGAACTAGGCAATTCAATTTTAATGTGTGGCGATAGTACAAGTGCAGAAGATGTTGCTCATTTAATGGGCGGGGAAAAGGCAGATATGGTATTTACCGACCCGCCTTATAATGTTGCTATCGGAGATAAAAACAAAGCCATAAATGACAATCGGGCAGAGCGTGGACTTTCTCGAACAAATGCGATAGAATCAAACATAGAAAACGACAATTTCAAAACAGACGAAGAATGCGGTGAGAAATTGTGGAAACCCGCTTTCACTAATCTTTTTGAAAATGCAAAAGACAGTTGCCCGATTTATGTAACAATGCCACAGGGCGGAACTCATATGATGATGATGATGATGATGATGATGAGGGATAGTGGGTGGCAAGTCAAACACGAATTGATATGGGTAAAGAACTCACCGACATTTTCAATGGGTCGCTTAAATTACGACTATCAGCACGAGCCTATTCTTTACGGTTGGAAGAAAACGCATAAATGGGTAGGCAAGGGAAAGTTCAATAAATCTATATGGGAAATCGACAAGCCGAAAAAATGCGACCTTCACCCAACGATGAAACCGATTGAACTTATAGAAAACGCACTTCTTAATTCTTCAGAAAATAACGATTTGATACTTGATTTGTTTGGCGGTAGTGGTAGCACTTTAATTGCTTGTGAAAAGAATAACCGCAAAGCAAGACTAATGGAACTTGACCCACATTATTGTGATGTTATCCGCAGAAGATACACAAAATGGGCAAAGGAAAACGGAAAACCGATAACAAGCGGTTGTTTAGAGTAGCAAGGAGATAACAAGGAGAAAGTATGGGAAAACCCAATCCACAGAACTTAAACCCTTGTAATTCAGAAAACGCAAGGGAAAGACAATTAAAATCCGCAGAAAAAAGAAAAGAGAATAACGCAAAGAAAAAACTTATGTCGCAGATTTACGCAGAGTTTCTTGAAAAAGAATACAACGTAAGGCAGGGCGATAAAGAAAGAAAATTGACAGGTGCAGAGCTTGTAAATGAATGTATGAAAAAAATTATCGCTAGGGGCGATAGTGCAAGCGTTTCTTTAATGCGGGAAGTAAGGGAAGGAACGGAAGGAAGCAAAGTGCAGTTATCGGGAAATGTTTCTGCAACCTTGCAGACCACCGAAGAAATGAAAGCCGAATTTAAAGAACTTATGGGAATAAAAGATTGATAGAGCCGATAATTCCACAGATAACAGAAAAACAGTTTGACGCATTATCCGATGAAAAAAAAGCAGATTATTTAAGATTATACCGAAATCAAGTTATCCCCTGCCTTGAAGTTTTCAGAAAACCTGCACCATATAAAATAACTTTTGGCGGTCGTGGTTCGGGTAAATCTTGGAGTATAGCAAGCCTTTTAATGCAGGAACTTTCAGCAGAAAAACACAATCTAGTTTGTTGTCGTGAAATTCAAAAATCCCTTGATGATTCAGTTTATAAACTATGCGTTGAAACAATAAAGCGTTTGAAATTAGGCGGTTGGAATATCCTGCGGGATGTTCTGGAAAACGAAAACGGAAGCCGTGTTATTTTTCGGGGCTTGAAAGATTTAAGGGCGGGAAATGCTATTAAATCTCTTGAAGGTTACGACAGAGCGTGGATAGAAGAAGCACAAAGCGTGTCTGCGGAAAGTTTGCAGATGCTTATTCCGACAATCCGAATGAACGGTTCGGAAATATGGGCAAGTTATAACCCGAACACAGAAGAAGATGCAATTGAAAGTCTGAAACTGCGTGAAGGTGCGGTTGTTGTAAAATGTAATTGGAATGATAATCCGTGGTTTACTGAAAAACTTGCAAAGGACCGTGAAGCCGATTACAAGTTCAATCCAGATCTAGCCCGCCACATCTGGGAAGGAGAATATCTATCCCAAGCAGATAATGCCGTTATGTCAAGAATAGCCGTACACGAAGCAATGGAAAGGGAAGTTAAAGAAGATGGTGATTATCAAATAGCGGTAGACGTTGCCCGTTATGGTTCAGATAGTTCTATAATTTCAATGCGTAAAGGCTTAAAGCTTAAAGAATTGAAAGAATATAAAAATATGTCATTAGTTGAATTGTGCGGGCATATTGAAGTAATGGCGGGTAATAATCATAATATGACAATAAAGGTCGATGAAACAGGTGTTGGCGGTGGTGTTGTAGACATTCTGCAATCTAGGGGTTATAAAAATGTTATAGGAATAAACTTTGGAAGCAAACCGCAGGATACGGACAAGTTTGCAGATTTACCAAGTGAAATGTGGTGTACTTTTCCAATATCTGATGTATCATTAATAAATGATATGGGATTGTTCCACGAATTGACCGACAGAAGATTTTCATACGACCACAAAGCAAGGCGGGTGGTTGAAAGTAAAGACAGTTACAAGTCAAGGAACAACGGGAAATCACCAGATAAAGCGGATTCGGTTTTAATGCTCTTTTATGAGCCTAAAATAAATAGACCAATGCTATATTAAAAGGGGGTTTGAATATGGCAAGAATTGTTAGACATCCAGACGAAGATTTGAAGGAAAAGTTGGAAGAACTGAAATTCGGGCAGGCTTGCTTGGATGCAGAAACAGGTTATGAGATAACACGCACATTCGGGGGATATATCTACAAATGCGATTATCTCGGAATGGTTTTTGTTCCCAATGAACAGAAAGAAAAGATTATAAACAAGGAAGCACCAAAAAAGACTGTAACAAAATGAACGAAGCACAGAAACTAAAACGCAATTTTAGAAATTCTAAAGCTTTCAAAGACCATAAAAAAAAGAAGTTTAAGGAATGCGGGGGGATAGACAAAATCACCCTGCATAAACTTCGCAAGGGTTGGAACTTTCATCACGAAGATTTGCGGGAAGAAAATTATGAAAAACTTAATGATAATTTTTTATGTTGTAATAATCTTACTCATAAATTCATTCATTGGCTTTTTGGCTATTACATTAAAGACCCTGCAATCATTGAACGCATAAAAGCTGAAATGATTAAGATGAAAGAAATCAACAGTTAGTAATTTTGACAGTATAACTTCCTTGTGGTATATTAAAAAGCAAATCAATATAAACAAGGAAGTAACTGTTTATGAGAAACCCGCTTGAAAGTATCAAGAACTTAATAAGAAAAACGTGGTCGCAAGCACCAAGTTCGGCAAGCCGTGATTTATTGGAATTGTATCACACTTCACCAAGACTTGATGCAGTTAGAATAATTGCGAATAAGTGTGCAAGCACAGAACTATTTCTTTATAAAAAAACTGAATACCGAAAAAACAAAAACAAAGCAGAAGTTATTGAAACCCACGACATTTATAATTTGCTCGAAAATCCTTGCCCCGCTGATAGAGAATTGACAGGGTGGACAATCCGATATTTTGTTTTTGCTTGTTATGCACTTGTCGGGGAAGCATACCTTTTAAAAATCAGACAACCGAACGGGAAAGTAATAGGTTTGCAACCTGTTGCACCTTCTTGGGTAGTTCAGACACCATCGGCAACCGCTAAATATTGGGAAATCTATCCGCTTGGGACTGCGGGCGGAAATTCTATTTTTGTTCCCGTTGAAGATGTAATTTGTTTCAAAGATATAGATTTGAATGACCCATACGGAAGGGGTAGGGGAACAAGTGAAGCAATAGGCGATGAAATACAAACCGATGAATATTCTGCAAAATATGCAAAGAACCTTTTCTTCAATGATGCAACACCATCGGCAATTATTTACGCACCGAGCGGAAATAAAGAAACTGCGGACCAGATCAAGCAATCTTGGTTGCAGAAAATGGCGGGTTTACATCACGCAAAAGAACCTATGGTTTTGACGGGTGAAGGAAGCAAGTTTGAAAAGATAGCACAGACCCCGACAGAATTGGATTTTGTAAATAGCCGAAGATTTCTGCGGGATAGTGCAAACGAACACTTCCACATCCCGCCCGAAATTATGGGTATTTTGCAGAACTCAAACAGAAGTACAATTGATAGTGCAGAATATCTGTTGAATAAAAACGTTCTTGCAGACTATCTGCGAATGTTTGAACGTGTTATCAATTCACAGTTATTATGGGAAGAATTCGACAAGGAACAGAATTTAATTCTGCATCACGAAAACAATATTTCAGAAGATGTTGCACAGAAACTGCAAATCTTAAATGACGGACTTTCAAGGGGTGTTCTTACTGTCAACGATTGGCGAATCGGAATGGGATTTGAAGCAGATAAAAAGGGCGGTGATGTTTATTTGCGTTCGTTCGGGCAAGTTGAACAACCTTTTAATTCAGAGCCGATTGAACTTCCCGAAGTAGTAAGCAATCCCGTTGAATTACCCGAAACAGAAGCGGATGCAGAAAAAGGACTTTCCGAAGAAGAATATAACACCATAAAAAAAAATTATGAAAGTAAATATAAAGTCTTGAATTCAGATACAGACAAAGAACGAAGAAAAGCTATCTGGAAAGTTTTTGACGCAAGGGCAATGAGTATTGAAGAACCTTTTAGAAAGTCAATGATAAAAGCATTTACAAAACAGAATGAATTAGTTGATGAAGCAATCAGAAAAGCTTGTGAAGAAAACAAGGATGTTCCAACGGTAATTGAAAATCTTTTTGACAACAAGATGGATGAAGCGTTGAAGCATACATTGGCGGGTGCTTTTATAAATGGTTTGACAGTTGGGGCAGTACACGGAAACGAGTTAATTGCAGACAGTAAAAAGCAATATTCAACATCAAAGGAAATCAGCGATGAAGTTCGCAGATTGTTTAATTTGTGGGTTGATAATTATGGGCTTGAATTATGCCGTGATATGAATAACACCACAAAAAAGAAACTTCGCAAGGCACTTTCTGAAAGCATTGAACGGGGCGAAGATTTAAGAAAGCAAGTTGACGCTTTAATCTCCGTTGCTGATGATTCTTTTGCAGAAGATAAAAAAGCCCGTGCGACATTGATTGCAAGAACAGAATCTTGTTCAACAATGAATGCGGGTGCAATGGAACTTTATAAAGCCGAAGGCATAAATTATAAAGAATGGATTTCGGTGCAGGATGACAGAACCCGTGATTCGCACTTGCTGATGGATGGAACTGTTGTTCCTGTTACTGATAAGTTTGAAGTGCCTGCCACAAGTCAGACGGAAGGTGCTTGGATGGATTATGCGGGCGACCCGTCAGCACCTGCGGGACAAGTTTGCAATTGTAGATGCACTGTTGCCCCGTTTGTAATGATGTAATTTATTTTTAAGGAGATATAAATTATGAGTAAAACAATGTTAGACAAAATTGGAATTATTGGCGATGTAAAGACCGCTTTTAATAGACTTGGAATTGATACACTTGCGGTTGTTTGTGTTGGTGGAAGTTCTGGAACTGCCGTAAAGGTTGTTACCTGCGATACAGTCGGGGGTGTCTATACAGATTTTTTGACATTGAAAGCAGATGCTTTGAACATCAACGAAGGTTTCTGTTTTTCTTTAATCGGTGCAAAGAAGTTTGTAAAAATTACAGGTTGCGACAATGCAATCGGAATTGTTGGTGATTGTGATTATGATATAAAGAAAGTTACATTCAACACAGTTTCTATTGCGGGTGCTGATTTGGAAAACAACAAGGCACAGACAATCAATGTTTCAACTTATTCTGCACCCGTTGAAGTTACACCAACAAGCGGAAAAGACGGAATGAAGAAAGCGACAATCACACTTTCAAACATTCCAGAAATTGAAACTTCGAAAGCCGTTAGCATTGATGCTTCTACTTACACAGAGCCGATTGAAATTGAACCGACAGAAGGCAAAGACGGAATGGCAAAAGTTATCGTGACACTTACAGGTCTTTAATATCGGGGGTAAAAAATGAAACTTGAAAAAGGAAAAAACAGTAAAAAAGATTTATCAACCTTTACCGAAGATATGGGAAACAGGACTGTTCGATTTACAATTTCAAAAGAAGTTGTAGACCGTGATGGCGATATTCTGCGGGCTAGCGGTGTAGATTTTACAAACTATATGAAGAACCCCGTTTTTCTTTCATTCCACAATTCAAGAGAATTTCCGCTTGGAAAAGTTACAAAGTTTTGGGTTGAAGGAAATAGTGTAAAAGCAGATGTTTATTTTCCAACAATCGAAGAACTTTCGACAAATCCAGAGCAGGCAAGCGAAAAGGCAAAACTTGTAGACTTCACATATAATTGTTATAAGACAGGAATGTTGAATGCAGTTAGCGTTGGTTTTATTCCGCTTGAATGGGTTGAAACTGAAAATGGTTTTGACATTCTGAAATGGGAACTTTTGGAATTTTCTGCGGTTGCCGTTCCTGCAAATCAAGACGCAATTGCAGAAGCCGTGAAATCATTCGGTGATGATTTTGCAAAGGGTCTTGTTTCAACTGTTTCCAAAACGGAAAGCGTTGTAAAATCGGGCAAAAGAGTTTCCGCAGAAACACGGGAAATCTTAAACAGAATAAAGGCTTGCGGTGATGAAATTGAAAAGTGTCAGAAATCAATCAAGGCTTGCAGTGATAATTTGAGAAAGGCACTTGCAGAACTTGATGATGATGAACCCGAAGAAGAACCGACAGACGATAAAACACTTGATATTATTACAACTGTTGAGTTACCCAATTTTGACAACTAGAAAATAGTTGTGTTATACTACGCATAAGGAGATAAAAGAAATGAGTAAAAAAACTTATGAACTTATCGTAACAATCAGCGGTGCAGTTTCTGCAATCGCTATTGGTCTTGT
>JAZQUT010000043.1:0-1094 GCA_045631405.1 Acutalibacteraceae bacterium
CCAACATGACAAGAATAGCACAGCCGCCGACCATCAGGTCGGCGGCTACTTTTAACTGTTCGACATATTGGAATTGGCGTTACTCTTTGCCTAACACTTTTTTCTGCCAAGGCTTTTTTCCGCATTGCGGGCAACGCATATATCTTGTTCTGCCCATATGTGGTGCGAAATTGACCGCTTTGTATGTGGGTACATATCTGTGTCCGCATTCTTTACATGCATAATACCCTGCTACTTGCTCAATCCGCAATGCATAGAAGCAACCTGCAAAAAACAAAATGAATCCAAGCACCATAAGAGAAATCCTTAGGCCGTTTGACATCTGCACAAAAGAGGCAAGGAGAACCATGGCGAAAAGAACGACTGTTGCAGTAATGCCTATAAACACTTCTACAGACAACAATCTTTTGTCTGCCTGTTCTTTTTGCTTAATCATTTCAAGCAAATTGTTTTCTAATTCTTTGTTGTAATTATCCATTGAAACTACCTCCCCACATAATAAATCATTAACACTGATACCCAGAACATCACAAAGTTCAAGCATAATAGACGAGTCGGGCAGAGATTTGCCTGTTTCCCATTTTGATATTGCTCTGTCGGTAATGTTCAGTTTTTCTGCCAACTGCATTTGGGTTAAGTTTGTTTTTCTTCTGCACTCGGCAATAAACTTTCCAATTTTTACTTGGTCCATAGGCTGCCTCCTTTCGCTTTCAGTATAGACAATTTGGGTAACAAAGAACACAAACTGATGGTTGAGTGGAGAGAAATCAACCATCAGTGAGGGAAAAATTGGCCATCAAATCGGGATTTGTCGAATTGATTATACTCCCACACCACACAAGAATCAAGATTTACCCCTAAATTACCGCTACCCGCCCTTATCTGCAAAAGCCGCTACAATGGAGGTAGCGGGATTTTTTATGCCCATTTTGTCGGTGTTTGCCCCGCTGCTCAAAAGCCATTTTCAGCTTCTACTTTAGATGCGTAACACTTGCCAACACAAAGCCTCCTTCTGATGAGGGAGGTGGATTTTGCGTAGCAAAAGACGGAGGGAGAGAAAACAACATCTCTCAAGTCGGATCGTAGCCATGTCG
>JAZQUT010000044.1:0-60372 GCA_045631405.1 Acutalibacteraceae bacterium
TAAGCCTTCAATATTAAGAAGTGTGTTGATTTCATCGATGATTTTATTTTTGAATTCTTCAAACATTTCCTTGCCACCAATGTGTGAATACTGTTTCCAGTAATCAAGGGTGAAATCACCGTCAGCATAACACCATTTACAATATTCTTCGTTAAAAGCACCGTTGATTTCTTTGCTGATATCGGCATCATTTAGGGGCTTTCCACAGCATCCACAAACCAACTGACAGGGAGAGCCTAAAAGTGTATTGATAGATACATCAAATAGTTTTGACAACAGTTTCAGGGTTTCTGTATTAGGTGTGGTTTCACCATTCTCCCAACGGGATACTGCCTGACGGGTTACAAAAACTTTTTCTGCAAGTTCATCCTGCGATAATCCTTTTTTAGTTCTTAATTCAAGAATAATATCTTTAGTTTCCATATTGTTATCACCTCAGTGTTATTCTATCACTGAATGTTATATTGAACAAGCAACTATCAGTTGCTGTCAGTTCGATAAATTGGAATTTGCTGAATTGATTATCTTACCACTGAAGAATGACTGTAAATATAGAATTCTTCCTGACTCGGCATCCACTTCTTTTCCTTTTCAGGGAAAGTTGCATCAAAAGCCTCTACTGCGTCTGTGTCTTCGCAACAGTCGGCAGCGGTACTTGGAATATACATCAGCTTTCTGCCGTCAAGGACATTTGGTACAAGTTCACACACAAGAAGAGCTGTCGGAAAATTACCATCCAAAACAAAACTTACATTTTTCTTTTTGCAACTGACAAATCCACGGCTGACATAATTACCGGGATTTCCAAAGTTGATGTTCACTTCATATCCCAATTTTTTTGCAACCTCAAAAGAATGTTCAATCAAAATTTTACCGAGTTTCTGTCGCTGATATTCGGGAGCAACGCAGAGAGGGCCAAAAGAAAGTATTTCTTTTCTGTTGCCTTTTTCGTCCTCAAGCCATGCTTTTGTGTACATAATGTTACCGATAATTTTACCGTCTTTTTCAAGAACGAAAGCAAGTTCAGGTATAAAATCAGGATGATTTCGCATCTTGTGTACAAAATAATGCTCATCAGCACCCGGCTTATAAACATTCCAAAAAGCTTCTCTGGTTAATTCTTCAACAGCTCTGTAATCTTTTTCGGTTTCTAAGCGTATCGTAATACTATCCATAAAAAAATCCTTTCACAAATTCTTATTTGTCGAGTTGATTATATCACCAATCAACAGCTAAAGCAATAAAAGAAAAGAACAGATAACTGATACTATCTGTTCTTTCTTGGTCGGAGTGAGGTGATTCGAACACCCGACTTCTTCGTCCCGAAGAGCTATGTCAGTCTGCTCTCCGAAACTGCACACAACATCTTGTGCTTTCGTGTATTTTTCGAATGCTCTTTGAAGCTGAATTTCACACTTTTTTCATATAGTCCAACCCTGTCTGTGGGCTTTATGTGGTCATTGGCATTTTTTCAAAGAAAAGCATTCAGTATACACAACACATATGCCTCACGAACGATAACCGTTTTTCATACACATTTCGTTTACTGCTTCAGCAAAAATTGAGCGAGAATGTTTATCGGTATCATCATTATTGTTTTTCTTGATTATATAGTAATCTCTCAATTCTCCCCACAATTTTTTCTTCTTCAACCATTCAATTTTCTTATCCAGATCAACAAAACCTTTGCCTTGGTAATACCATTCATACTGATTATTACGTTTATTGAAATGAATATACTGTTGTCTTCCATCTTTGCAATTATATACAATTGCTATATCACAGCTATGAATTACACGAGAAGAAAAAGTGTTCACTTTCTTAATTGTAAGAACTCTGGTAGAATCCTCACAATATTTGTACCCATACCTTGGAGCTACACGGTCAATAGCATTACGGAGAATTGTTCGTATTTCCTTAGGATCAAACTCTTCATCATCGTCATTAACCTCAATATTGAAATCAAAGTCAAATCCGATATTTGATTTGGCATCATAGGTTATCATATTGCGACTTGAACTACCAACAGGTGTGAAACTGAATGTAAAGTATTCTCTCACAATATCCTGAACTTCATGAAGAATCTGATATAAATCTTTCTTCACTGTCTTCGCTTCATTTGGGGTTACGTACTTGAAATCATGCATTTTTAATTTCTCCTAAAAAATAATCTCCCTAACCGACCATTTAATGCACATTAAATCATTACATTATACTACCACATTTTCATTTGTCAAGAATAAAAAATAAAGACAGATTCACACATCATGACGGCACCGCAACGAAGCGTAGATACCGTGAGCAAATCTGTCCAATGCCAATTTAACATAAATCAAAAACAATTTCAAGTGTCAAAATTCAACACGCATAAATCAAAGGAAACGAGCAGACCGAAGCCTGCTCGTTGGTGGTTATATATTCTTTATATTTCAAACAATGTTCTTGCAATAACTGCATCCTTAAGCCTGTCTTCTAAATTATAGAAATAATCTGAATATCCGCCAACTCTTACGATAAGATCCCTGTAGCTTTCGGGATCCTTTCGAGCTTTCAAAAGTGTTTCTCGGCTTGTTACCGTAACCTGAAGCTGAGTTCCACCCATTGAAAAATAGCCCTTAACCAAGGCCTTGAGTATTGAGGGCGGACAATTTTGATTGATAGACAGATTTGTTACAGCCATACCATAAATATCCTTTTGCTCATAGCAAGCCGCACTTGTCAGCATAGCCGTAGGACCTTTTATTGCCTTTCCGTTTACTGCAGCCAAGGAATCTGCTACAGGTGCACCACCCTTTCTGCCATCAGGTGTAGGACCTACCACAGAGCCTGCAGATATGTGACGAGTAAACTGGTGAGCAGTAGGAAAAAAGCCTAAACCAAGGTCGAGCTTACCTGTAAGGTAATGCTCATAAAATCCGGTTGTAAAATCACGAACCAATGCATCTGCGCTTTCATCTGCCACACCATACGAAGGACAGGAGCGAAGCTGAGCAAAAAGCTCCGGATCCTCCGACTTTAAAAGAGAAAGGAACTGCTTAGGTGAATAACGTTTTTTATCAAAAACCAAATGCTTGATAGCAAGCAGTGAATCCAATGTGTTGGGTATACCGGAATCACAATGAATTGAGAAGGTATATCTTGCACCACCCTGAAACCATCCTATTTCCTTGTCGATACAATCATCGATAAAAAGTGTGCGAATAGGAGCAAAGCATTTTTGCGCACGTTCATTCCAGTAATTATTGATGGTTTCCATCTGAAGGTCCTGCTCTTTTCTCAAAACCGTTATAAAATTATTATAAAACTCCTCAAAGGACGAACAATTGGGAAGACTTTCATACATATAACCTTCAAATATTTTCAGAACGTTTATTTCATTGTCTGTTCCTCCGGAATATGTACAGCCTGCAAAGGATGTTTCTGTGCATCCTCCACCTGAAAATTCCAATACATCCTCTTGTGTCAGATGTGGTATTCTGCCACACAGACGCTGACGGATAGCCTGTTCGTTATAAAAAGCAGGCTGACCACCACCCTGCAAAACGCGCTTTGCAGAAAGCTCCCATAAGGACTCAGGCATTTCATCTGTTACCCTAAGCTCAATCAAAGGTCGGGCAAGACCAACAGATGCTTCCAAAGCCTGATATGTTACATCATTATAATCCGGGCCGAGAGTAACACTCCAGCAATCGTTTATCTGTATGTTTTCCATCATACAGCGAAGCCACGGGCGAAGGTCCTCGCCCTTGTGATATGGCTCAAGAATAGAATCAAGTCTGCCAACATTGTCCCATCCATCTAAGGAAAGGCAGAAATTAAGAGAAACCATAGCTTCGTATGCCGTTCTTGCAGGAGAAAAAGGAACCTGCTTTAACGCCCGCAAAAGCTCTGTGGGAGCACCCATTCCCGGAAGTGCCTCCAAAGCACGCTTGTGATAGGTGCGTAATCCATCAATAAGGTCAAGCAGCGCCCTCTTAAAATCACTGTCTTCTTTTTCAAGCAAGCGCCTTTCATATTGATTTATACCTTCCCGCAGAATTCGCTTGTAATTAAGCATACTATGATTCCATTCACCTGCATAGCAATAGCTCTTGGTGAATTCCGTCATAATATCTGCTGCACGAGAGCTTTTTTCTCTGAGCCTTTCCCATTTTATATCAAACTGCGTTGCGTATGACGGAATAACACAAACCTCATAGCCTGTGCTTGTGTCTATAAAGGTTCCCCTTGTTTGTCCGGTGGGAAAAAGAGGTGAACCGGCTTCATAAACAATGGGGCAGGCTTCATAATAACGGCGATATGCACGGCAATATATTTCGGGAAGTGACCCGTCGGATAATTCCAGCAAGCCCGATGCAAGAGGCTCACCTATATCTGAAAGAAATTTTGCATTTGCATTCATAAATCAACACCCTTTCTCGGGAGAACAAAAAATATGCGAATATATATCATTTAAAATTCGCTTCAAGAAAATCTGCAACAGAGCATTTTAGATTGTGGAGCATAATTTATTTCTGCCACAGCACATCCCCACAAAAAATTTGTCACCCCAATTATACCACATATCCCCCAACATTTCCACACCTACATTTATGCCCAAAATTTTATACGCATAATACAAAGAAAGGAGCTGACTAAAAAAGTCAGCTTCCTTTATGTTTTATCTCATTTTTTTAGACTTCAACTACTTCAAAAAATCATAATTTTTTAACAGATAGAATTTTATATTCCCAATCTGGCTCAAGAGGCATTTTACGTTTTCTGATTTCGCAAGGGTAATCTCTCCATTCACACTCAACCCACGCCTCAAGTCTTATATCCCACAAAGCATCTACTTCTTTGTATTTACCTTTGTTACGATTTATTAGTTTTGGGTTGATTGCATATTGAACACCTTTGATACCTTTGCTTCGTTGTTCCCTTATATCCCTTTGTGCTGTTTCCCATGTGATATATTTTTTCATCTCAAGAGTTGCATTTTTCGGATAAATCGGTTTTATTTTTCTTGGAAATATCTCCACAACAATTCTTTTAAAATCCCATTTACAACTCCAATTTTTTTGCCCTTGCAACTCAATAACATCTATCCATTTATCTTTTGTATTTATTGATTTTACTATATCTCTTGTAATAAAAACTGCCGCAGAATCACCATTTTCCAAATATGAAATATATTCAGGACTATACTTAATTTTTTGATTATTACTCTTCATTTTATAAACCTTTCATTATATATTTTAGTCAATTTTCATTATTGTTCATTAGTTTTAAAATAAAAAAATCCCAAACCTCCCCTTAAACAATTTGCTACAATGCTGCATATCGTCTTACGCATTGGTCGCTCGGAAACGCTTGTGCTATCAGATTGATATTCACACAGTTGTTTCTCTTGTTTAAGCTCAGTTTGAGTTTTTCTTAAACATTAAATTTTCTAACCCCATAATAACATGATGAATAATATATGTCAATAATTACTATCTTAAATTCAACATAAAAATAGCAGGTAGGCAAAAACCTATCTGCTATTTTTGGTCGAGATGACGGGATTTGAACCCACAACCTCCACGTCCCGAACGTGGCGCTCTACCAAATTGAGCCACATCTCGAAATAAATTCGAAATTCGGAATTCGAAATTCGAAATGAAAGTGCAAAATGCAAAATGTAAAACGCAAAGTGCAAAAAGGATTATACATTATTGGACAAATAAAATCAAGTATTTTAAATACTTTATTTTTATCATTCCGCACCCCGAATTCCTCATTCCGCATTCCCATAAATCTTGCACAGATTTTATTTAAATTTTTCAGCAACATAATATTATAATTTTGTTGCTTTATATAAATAAACATTATATAATATAATTTGAGTTAAAATGGGTTAGAGTGATTGAATTTTAACCTGTGATATAAATGAATTTTGAAAAGGCTGAAAGGAGCTCTTTTTCTTGAACATTATTGTAGTTGGTGTGGGAAAGGTTGGTTACACTGTTGCAGAACAGCTTTCTCAGGAGGAACATGATGTTACAATTATCGACACCGATGAAGAGGTTATAAACGATACTCTTCAGGACATTGATGTTATCGGTATTATCGGTGATGGTGCAACTCGCAAAAGCCTGCAGAATGCAGGTATCGAGGAATGTGATTTACTTATCGCTCTTACAGGCAGCGATGAGCTTAATATCTACTGCTGTCTTCTTGGCAAAAGGCTTGGTGCAAAAAGCACCATTGCCCGAGTTCGTGACCCCGAATACAGCAAGGATGTTGGTCTTTTAAAGGACAACCTCGGACTTGCTCTTGCTATTAATCCCGAAAGAGAGGCTGCTGCAGAAATCCAGCGAATTCTTCGCTTCCCTACTGCAAGAAATGTTGATTTCTTCGGTCACGGCAAGGTTGACCTTGTAAGCTTCGTGGCAAATGAAAAATGCTTCCTGACTGACAAGGCAGTTAAGGATTCCTTCTCAAAAATCAAAACCAAGGCTCTAGTTTGCGCAATTGAGCGTGGCAATGATGTTTTCATCCCTACCGGTGATTTTGTTATTAAAGAAAACGACACCGTTGCAGTTCTTACCCCTGCGAAAACTGCTCCCGACTTTTTCAAGCAAATCGGTTATCGCACCAATGATATCAAAAACATTATGATTATCGGTGGTGGCAAAATCGCTCTTTATCTTGCGAAGACACTTAATCACATTAATGTCTGCACAACAATTATCGAAAAGGACCTTCCTACTGCTCTTAATCTCAGCAGTATTCTTCCCAATATCAATGTTGTTCACGGTGACGGAACAAACCGTTCCCTTCTTCTCGAGGAGGGTCTTCTCGAGGCAGATGCCTTCTGCTGTCTTACAGGCATTGACGAGGAAAACATTGTTCTTTCCCTCTTCGCTAAAAACACATCGCCTGATATTAAAACAATCACAAAGGTTAATCACACTCTTTTCCGTGAGGTTGTGGGAACACTTAATATCGACAGCGTTATTTATCCCAAGTTCACAACTGCAAGCATCATTCTCAAGCATGTTCGTGCTCAGGCTGCAGGTAATGACAGAAACGAGGTTCACAAATTAACCCGTATTATCAACAATAAGGTTGAGGCTATTGAATTTAATGTGGGTCCGGAAAGCAGATTAATCGGCCACCAGATTCAGTATCTTGATATCAGAAAAAATATTCTTTTAGGCTCAATCACCCGAAACGGCGAGGTAATCATTCCTCGTGGTACTGATACTCTTCAGGAGGGTGACTCCGTGGTTGTTGTTACAACAACAGAACGCCTTTCAAGACTTGATGATATTTTGAAATAAGGAAAAAGACATAAGGTAAACGTTATGAACAAACGAATGATTGCATATATACTCGGTATATTGCTTTTATGCGAAGCAGGCTTGATGATTCTGCCTACGGGAGTTGCCCTTGCATATGGAGAATCGGTTTTCACAAGCTTTCTTGCAACAATAGGTCTTCTCATATTAGTAGGGCTTATCGCTATTGCATTAAAGCCCAAGGACAAAACAATCTACGCCCGTCACGGCCTTGTTATTGTTGCACTTGGTTGGATTTTAATGAGTCTTTTCGGTGCATTGCCCTTCTATTTTAGTGGCGAAATTCCAAACCTTCTTGATGCACTTTTTGAATCCGTATCAGGCTTCACTACAACGGGCTCAAGCATATTAACCGATGTTGAAGCCCTTTCAAAATCAATGCTTTTCTGGAGAAGCTTTACCCATTGGATTGGTGGTATGGGTGTTCTTGTCTTCATTATGGCAGTACTTCCTCTCGCAGGTGGTGGTGGCGACCTTCACCTTATGAGAGCAGAAAGCCCTGGTCCCAATGTTTCAAAGCTTGTACCCAAGTCAAGCAAAACTGCCCGTATTCTTTACGGAATTTATCTTGCACTTACCATTTTAGAAATTTTCATTCTTCTTTTTGGTGGTATGTCCATCTTCGAAAGCGTAACCTTAACCTTCGGTACTGCAGGTACAGGTGGCTTCGGTGTTCTTAATACAAGCATCTCCTCATACTCACCATTCTGTCAGGGTGTTATAACTGTTTTTATGACTCTCTTCGGCATCAATTTCAACTGCTATTTCCTTCTTCTTTGCAAGAAATTCAAGGATGCGCTGAAAAGCGAAGAGGTTTGGACATATCTCGCGATAATGTTCACGGCAATTGCTGTTATCGCCTTTAATATAAGGGATATGTTTTCAAGCTTCACCGAGGCACTTCATCACTCTGCCTTTCAGGTCAGCTCAGTTATGACAACAACAGGATATGCCACAACTGACTTTAACCAATGGCCTGAGCTCAGCCGAATGATAATGTTGGCTGTTATGTGCATCGGTGCCTGTGCAGGTAGCACAGGTGGTGGTCTTAAGGTCTCCCGAGTGATTATTCTTTTAAAAAGCGCAAGAAGAGAATTTCGTCGCATTTCTCATCCAAGAAGCGTTAAGATTATAACCTTTGAGGGCAACAAAGTCAGCGACGATACAATTCACAATACCTTCGCATATTTCTTTATTTATACTGCGATTTTTGCAGTCTCCGTTCTCATTGTTGCTCTTGATAATTTCGATTTTGCAACAACTACAACTGCCGTTATTGCAACGCTGAACAATATCGGACCCGGTCTTAATATGGTTGGCGCAACAGGAAACTTCTCAGAATTCAGCATTCTTTCAAAGCTTGTCCTTATTGCCGATATGCTTTTGGGCAGACTTGAAATTTACCCCTTACTTTTCCTTTTTGCTCCATCAAAGCAAAAGGTTAAAATATTCAGTAAAATAAAAAATAAGCTGTAAAATACCGAAAGGAAAAAATAAAATGAGAATTATTAAAAACATTAACGAAAACTGGCTTTTCACAATGAACGCTGTAAGCAATACTGCTACACTTCCTGCAGATGCCGAGGCACTTTCCCTTCCTCACACATGGAATGGCACTGACGGTCAGGACGGTGGTAATGACTACAAGCGTCAGAAATGCTATTATTTCAAGGAAATCGCAAGGGCAGACCTTGAAGGCGAGGAAAACTATCTTGAATTTGATGCAGTAAACTCCTCTGCTGAGGTTTTCTGGAATGGCGAATCACTTGTGGTTCACCACGGTGGTTATTCCCGATTCAGAGTTAAAATCCCTGCTGATAAAATTCAGGATACAAACATTCTTGCAGTTTCTGCAGACAACACCCCCAACGAAGAGGTTTACCCTCAGGTTGCTGACTTTACCTTCTACGGTGGTATTTACAGAAGCGTTAAAATTATCAGCGTTCCCTCTGCTCATTTTGATTTAGATTATCTCGGTGCACCCGGTATTATGGTAACTCCTGAGATTAAGGGCAATAATGCAGATGTAGCTGTTGAAGCATTCGTTAAAAATGCAGATGGCGCTAGCCTTACATATAAAATTCTTGATGGTGAAGCAGTTGTTGCAGAAACCACTTCAGCTGACACAAAGGCTACTCTTACAATTGAAAATGTTCACCTCTGGAATGGTATCAAGGACCCCCACCTTTACACATTGGTTGCTACTCTTACAAAAGACGGCGTTGAGCTCGACTCTGTTTCAGCTCGCTTCGGTTGCCGTAGCTTCAGCGTTGACCCTGAAAAGGGCTTCATTCTCAACGGTGAGGAATATGCTCTCCGTGGTGTTTCTCGCCATCAGGACTATCCCAACAAGGGTAACGCCCTTTCCTACGAGGACCACAAGAGAGATATTGAGCTTATCTGCGAATTAGGTGTAACAACAATCCGTCTTGCTCACTATCAGCACGCTCAGGAATTCTATGACCTCTGCGACGAAAAGGGTCTTGTTATCTGGGCTGAAATCCCCTATATCTCCCGTCATATGCACGGTGGCTACGATAATACAATCAGTCAGATGAAGGAGCTTGTTGCACAGAACTACAACCACGCTTCAATCTGCTTCTGGGGACTTTCCAACGAAATCACAATTGCAGGTGCAGATGATCCTCACCTTATCAAAAACCATAAGGACCTTAACAGCCTTGTTCACGAAATGGACAAAACAAGACTTACAACCATCGCAACAGTTACAATGTGTTCAATGGACAACGAATATGTTCATATCAGCGATGTGCTTTCATATAACCACTATTTCGGTTGGTACGGCGGTACAACTGACATGAACGGCAAATGGTTTGATGATTTCCATAAGAAATACCCCAACAAAGCAATTGGTTTGAGCGAGTATGGTTGTGAAGCTCTTGATTGGCACACATCAACTCCCACCCAGGGCGACTACACAGAAGAATATCAGGCATATTACCACGAAGAGCTTATTAAACAGATTGCAGTCCGTCCTTATATCTGGGCAACTCATGTTTGGAATATGTTCGATTTTGCCGCTGATGCTCGTGCAGAGGGTGGCGAAAACGGTATGAACCACAAGGGACTTATGACCTTTGACCGTCAATATAAGAAAGATGCTTTCTATGCTTACAAGGCATGGCTCAATCCCGAACCCATGGTTCATATCTGCTCCAAGAAATATATTGACAGAGTTGAAGATGTAACAAAGGTTACTGTATATTCAAACTGCGATGAGGTTGAGCTTTTCCGTAACGGCGAAAGCGTTGGCAAACAGAAAAAAGGCGATTTCCCCTTCTTCTATTTTGAGGTTAAAAACGAAGGCACATCAACTCTTGAAGCCAAAGCAGGTGACCTTACAGACACCGCAACAATCAATAAGGTTGACACACCCAACGAAGCTTACATTATGAAAGAGGAAAATCAGGTTATTAACTGGTTTGAAATCAACACTCCTGTTGGCTACTATTCAATTAACGATACCATCGGCGATATTATGAGCACCATTAAAGGTAAAATTGCTATGGTTAAGATTCTTATGCTTTTCAAGAATGTTATGTCACAGGGCTCAAAGGACGGCAAAGCAGAGGTTATGGGCTTCAGTGTAAGCGGTATAAAAATCAATAAGAGCATGATTACATCTTTATATGGTATGGTTAAAGGCTTTACCATTAAGCGTACCTTCTCAATGACAGGCAACAAGTTCTCTAAAGAACAAATCCTCGAAGTTAACGCAATGCTTAATAAGATTAAGAAAAAATAAAGCAAAAAACTCTCCCAATCGGGAGAGTTTTTTAGTTACTGCTTATAATCTGCTCTTTCCTCTATATTCTTTTTTGATTTTTTAGAAGAAAAGTAGTTTACAATACTCGTTATAATTCCTATTTGAACTAAACAAGCTCCACACGCCATAACCAAAGCAGAAATAACCCCCAACACAGCAAGACTCGGAACAAGGAACACAAAAAGTGCACCTGCTATTCCGTAAACCACCATATTAAGACCTATACGAAGATACTTATTTTTTATTTTCTTAAATAAAAACATACGCCACACCTTTATTCTAAAAATCTAAAAGTTGATAAATACACAATTACTCTAACACAATAAAAAAGCACTGTCAACTATTCTTATCTTGCCACATACCATACTTTTTTCTTGCAATATCTTCCCTATACTTGTATAATAAAACAAGCAAAAAACTATGGATGTGATATTTTGGCAGAAATTCTTGCAACAATAATGGCAGTGTTTGCCGTAATCGGCGCACTTGATAAGGTTTTGGGTAACCGTCTTAAATTAGGCGACGAGTTTGAAAAGGGCATTATGACTCTGGGGCCCCTCTCTCTTTCAATGCTGGGTATGATGACTATTGCCCCTGCCCTCGCAGACCTGCTTTTACCCGTAATAACACCTGTGGCTAAGCTTTTCGGGTTTGACCCAAGCGCATTGGCAGGTATTCTTATCGCAAACGATATGGGTGGCGCAGCCTTAGCTGATTCCGTAGCAACAGACTCTCTTTTAGGCTCCTTCCACGGACTTTGCGTTGCAGCAATGCTTGGTGCTACAATTTCATTCACCATCCCCGTTGCCCTGGCTTCCTCAAAGAAGGAAAACCACGATGATGTTCTTTTAGGCCTTCTCTGTGGTATCAGCACAATTCCCGTAGGATGCTTTGTTTCAGGTCTTGTAATGGGCATCAATCCCCTTACAGCTTTAATAAACCTTGTCCCTGCCATTCTCATTTCCGTAATCATTATAATCGGACTTCTGAAGCTTCCCGAAATAACAATCAAAGTATTTTCCGTTTTCGGAAAGTTTATTTCAATTCTTATTACCTGCGGTCTTGCATTGGGAATTTTCCAGACCCTTACCGGCAAGGTTATTCTTGAAAATACTGCACCTCTTATGGAAAGTGCTGCAACAGTTTTCACAATCTGCATAACTCTTGCAGGTACATTCCCCCTTATTGCAATTATTTCAAAGCTTCTCAAAAAGCCTCTTTCCGCCTTGGGCAAAAAGTTAGAGCTTGACGATACTTCTGTTATCGGTCTTATTGCAACTCTTGCAAACTCAATTGCCACAATGGAAAGCGCCGACAGAATGAACAGAAAGGGCAGAGTTATGAACCTTGCCTTCGCAGTTTCTGCAGCATTCGTATTCGGCGACCACCTCGCCTTCACCCTCTCCTATAACGATGAGCACATCGTTCCCGTTATCATAGGAAAGCTTGTAGCAGGTGTCACAGCACTTGTAGTCGCAGTAGTGCTTGAAAAGAAGACAAAGAAATAAAATATCATACATAAAAAAGGATTCAGGACAATGTCCCGAATCCTTTTTTATATTTAATTCCGCATTCCGCACTCCGAACTCAGCATTCTTAATACCTTCTCTGCCTCATCCTGTGTAAATCCACCGGGAGTTTTGTCAAAGTTCTTGTTCCCATTATTCCAACGTGAGCACCATTCTTTGATTTGGCTATCTGTCATAGGAAGATTTTTTACATTTGTAAGACTGTTAATTACATTTATAATAACATCTTCATTATCACCGATAATTTCCAACAATTCACAATATCTTTCATTCTTATATGCCTTCGCCTTTTTGAGCAAGTAAGGCATAAACGCTGTGCAAGCCTTTCCGTGAGGAATACCGAAATTCTCGGTAAGAACATAGCCCACCGTATGAGGGAACGCCGCACCACAAACATTCAGCTCAAGACCTGCGTAAATAGAACCATAATAAAGCTCCTCTCTGAGCTTTTCATCTGGCAAGGTCTTTTCTCGGTCAAGATACTTAAGTCCTCTGTAAATGAGTGGTAGAGCCATTTTAGCGTATTGAGTGGGCAGCTCGCTGCAGGCAGGAGCAAACCAACCCTCAACTGCGTGGGCAAAGGCGTCAAGAGCCGTTGAAACAGTTATATCATAATTCATAGAGCAAGTGTATTTCGGGTCAAGGAAGGAAACAGCGCCATAGCAGTCGGCACCTGAAATACTCTTTTTCATACCGTCCTCGTCATTTGTGAGAACGCTGACACCTGTAACCTCGCTGCCTGTTCCACTTGTTGTACCAACGAGAGCAACAGGTAAAGCTTTTGAGGGAATGGGTCTTGCATATAAGCCCTTTATATCATAATCAGGGTTTTCTGCGCAGATGGCAACAGCCTTTGAAGCATCAAGGGGTGAGCCTCCACCGATACCGATAATAAACTCAGCACCGAATTCTCTTGCCCTCTCCCCTGCTTTAATTACAGTGGAAACAAGAGGATTTTCTGTTATTTCGTCAAAAATTGAGTAAGCAATATTTTCATTGTTCAAGGCAGTAATAACATCGTCAAGAGCGCCACTCTTTTTTGCACTTGTCTTGCTTGTAACAATAAGGCAATTCTTACCCAAGCGTTTGAGCTCTGCACTATTTTTGATTACGCAGTTTTCTCCCCCGATAATCCTTGCAGGCATATAAATATTAAAATCCAAAATAACTCACCTAAACTTCACACTCTCTTTTTTGGGGATAGGGAAAAAAGATGCAGAACGGACAAACCGAGCAAAAACAAGGCTTCAGACTTGTTTTTGTTTGCCCGAAGGCGTACAAAGGTACGTCGAGTGGCGAGGTTTGTTCGTAGCATAAAAATTTGTTGTATCTGCACTTTTTTGATAACTTAAGGGGTTCTTACAGGTTTTTGTCCTGCAGGAACCCCTTGCTTTATAACGATTATAGTTAGTCGAAACAGTGTAAAATTACACTGTTTCGATACCAAATTATGATTTGGTATCGAATTTTCTTCGAAAATTCGACTATAATCCTTTCAATGAGTGTAATGCAAAATTGTATTTATAAAAAAACAATTTTGCTAAAAGCCGATAAAATCGGCTTTTGCGAAACGCGACTGCGTTTCGACAAATTACAATCATTATATAGTTTTATGTGGTCTGCGCTTTTTTACATCCACAAAATTAGTCTTCGATAATTTTTTTGTTAAGCTTCTTCTCGATAACAGGAACTACCTTAGGAACGAGAACCTTTGCAATAAGAAGGTATGCAAGGAAGCCACCAATAAGACCTACTACTGCACCAGCAATAACGTCTGTGGGGTAATGAACATGAACATAGATTCTTGAGAAACCAATAAGGAATGAAAGAATCAATGTGGGAATACCGATTGCAAGGTATTTCTTGTTCTTAAAGCAACCAAGGAACATTGCAAACGCTGCACCGATTGATGTTGAGGTGTGACCTGAGGGGAATGACCAGCTTTCACTCTTATGAATAAGGTCGGGCCATACGAACTCATAGCCTGCATTCTTCCAAACCTCAGGATCAATGAGGTAAGGACGAGGTCTCTGAATAAGATTCTTAAGAGCAACATTGTTGATAAGAGATGCAATTGCAAGACCACCGATAAGAAGAATACCGAGCTTTCTTGTTTTTCTGGGAATAAGTAAAATAATTCCGATTACCCACCAGATAATGCCGGGTGTATCACCAAGATGAGTGATAAATGTCATAATTTCGTTTAAAACAGGACCCATAATGCTGTCAACGAACTGATAAATAGCAACGTCAACATTAACTATGAAGTCATTCAAAAAGAATTCTGCCATAACTGCCTCCTAAATATTAAATAATATGGATTTATTTTACTATTTTGTATGATAAAAGTCAAGATATAGAACAGTATTAGTCGCCAGTCACCAGTTATAAAAGTTTTGGTCAAGCTTTTTCAAAAGCTTGTGGGGTCAAGGGGCAAAGCCCATTGTCGCTTTCCGCAGAATGCGAAACTCTTTTCTTTAATAAGCGCAGGAAGGTAGATAAAACAGTCCGGTGTGACTGTTTTATCGTAGGAAACCCTCGCCGGGGGTTTCCTGTTTTTGCAAGAAGAAAAAAGAGAGTGGCAAAAGCCACTCTCTCGGTATTGTTATAAAAATTATTCAATAATTTCTGTAACTGCACCTGAACCAACTGTTCTACCACCTTCACGGATAGCGAAACGAAGACCTGTTTCGATAGCGATAGGAGTGATAAGTTCAACGCTCATTTCAACGTTGTCGCCAGGCATACACATTTCTGTGCCTTCGGGAAGGAAGATTGTACCTGTAACGTCAGTTGTTCTGAAGAAGAACTGAGGTCTGTAGTTGTTGAAGAAAGGTGTATGACGGCCGCCTTCATCTTTAGAAAGAACGTAAACCTGACCTTTGAACTTTGTGTGGGGTTTGATTGAACCGGGTTTGCAAAGAACCTGACCACGTTCAATACCTTTTCTGTCAACACCACGAAGAAGAGCACCGATGTTGTCACCAGCGATAGCTTCGTCAACGATCTTGTGGAACATTTCAACACCTGTACAAACAGTCTTGCTGCTTTCTTCTTTAAGACCAACGATTTCAAGCTCGTCACCGATCTTAACTGTACCACGCTCAACTCTACCAGTTGCAACAGTACCACGACCTGTGATTGTGAAAACGTCTTCAACAGGCATAAGGAAGGGAAGGTCCTGCATACGGTCAGGAGTGGGGATGTAGCTATCTACTGCATCCATGAGCTCAAGGATAGGAGCGTAAACTGCATCGCTGAGGTCATTTGATGCGCAATCAAGAGCCTGGAAAGCAGAACCCTTGATGATGGGTGTATCGTCACCGGGGAATTCGTACTCGTCAAGAGTTTCACGAACTTCCATTTCAACGAGCTCAAGGAGTTCGGGGTCGTCTACGAGGTCGCACTTGTTAAGGAATACAACGATGTAGGGAACGCCAACCTGACGAGCAAGAAGAAGATGTTCTTTTGTCTGAGCCATAGGACCATCAGTAGCAGCGATAACGAGGATAGCACCGTCCATCTGAGCAGCACCAGTGATCATGTTCTTGATATAGTCAGCATGGCCAGGGCAGTCAACGTGAGCGTAGTGACGAGCGTCTGTCTCGTACTCAACGTGAGCTGTGTTGATTGTGATACCACGTTCTCTTTCTTCGGGAGCCTTATCGATGTTTGCATAGTCTTCGAACTGTGCGTAGCCCTTAAGAGAAAGAGTCTTTGTGATAGCAGCTGTAAGAGTTGTCTTACCGTGGTCAACGTGACCGATAGTACCAATGTTAATATGGGGTTTAGTTCTTTCGAATTTCTGTTTAGCCATTGGAAATTTCCTCCTTAAAAATAGAAATTAGCAAAATTTGCACGATATAATCTTATCAAATATACCGTAATAATTCAATAGTTTTTTGAAAAAACTTACTAAAAACCAAGCCTTAGGCTATATTTTTAGTTCTTTGCTCTTTCGTCCATAATCTTTTCAGCAATGTTTCTGGGAACTGCCTGATAGTGAGCAGGCTCCATTACGTACTGACCACGGCCCTGTGTTTTGGAACGAAGGTCTGTAGCGTAACCGAACATTTCTGAAAGAGGAACGTGAGCGATGATTTCTGCAGCACCGTTTCTGTCTTCCTGACCCTGGGGAAGTCCACGACGAGAAGTAAGGTCGCCGAGAACGTCACCAATGTAGTCATTGGGAACAACAACAGTAACTTTCATGATGGGCTCCATAAGAACGGGAGCAGCTTTTCTCATAGCTTCCTTGAAAGCCATAGAACCTGCAGTCTTGAAGGCAAGCTCTGATGAGTCAACTTCATGGTAAGAACCATCATAAAGAGTAACCTTAACGTCAACAACGTTGTAGCCTGCAAGAACACCGGAGAGCATAGCGCCCTTGATACCTGCTTCAGCAGGACCGATGAATTCTTTGGGGATAGCACCGCCGACGATAGCGTTAACGAATTCGTAGCCTTTGCCTTCGTTGGGCTCGATACGAATCTTAACGTGACCGTACTGACCGTGACCACCTGACTGACGAGCAAACTTAGTGTCAGCCTGAGCTTCAGCAGTGATAGTTTCTCTGTAAGCAACCTGAGGCTTACCTACATTAGCTTCAACTCTGAATTCACGAAGAAGTCTGTCAACGATGATTTCAAGGTGAAGCTCACCCATACCAGCGATGATTGTCTGACCTGTTTCTTCGTCTGTGTAGCATTTGAATGTGGGATCTTCTTCTGCAAGCTTTGCAAGAGCGATACCCATTTTTTCCTGACCAGCTTTGGTCTTGGGCTCAATAGCAACACGAATAACGGGCTCGGGGAATTCCATAGATTCGAGAATAACGGGGTGGTTCTTATCGCAAAGAGTGTCACCTGTTGTTGTTCTCTTGATACCAACAGCAGCAGCGATATCACCTGCATAGCAGCAGTCAATATCCTTACGGTCGTTAGCGTGCATCTGAAGAATTCTACCAATTCTTTCGTTATCGTCTTTTACTGAGTTATAAACGGTAGAACCTGTTTCGATTTTACCTGAATAAACTCTGAAGTAGCAAAGTTTACCAACAAAGGGGTCTGTTGCGATCTTGAATGCAAGAGCTGCGAAGGGACCGTTATCAGTTGATTCGCGAACCTCTTCCTCTTCAGTATCGGGGTTTACACCCTTGATAGCTTCGATATCTGTGGGAGCAGGCATATAGTCTACAACCGCGTCAAGAAGCTTCTGAACACCTTTGTTTTTGTATGATGTACCGCAAACAATCGGAACCATGTCGTTAGCAATAGTAGCTTTTCTGATGCAAGTTTTGATTTCGTCAATTGTGAGCTCTTCACCTTCGAAATACTTCATCATAAGCTCATCGTCCTGCTCAGCAACATGCTCGATGAGTTCGGCACGATATTTTTCTGCAAGTTCCTTCATATCTTCGGGAATTTCTTCTACTCTAACATCTTTACCAACGTCATCATAGTAAACAACCGCGTTCATTTCAACGAGGTCGATAATTCCTCTGAAAGAAGATTCAACACCGATGGGAAGCTGAATCGGAACAGCGTTACATTTAAGTCTGTCTTTTACCATGTTAAGAACATTGTAGAAGTCAGCGCCCAAGATGTCCATCTTGTTAACGTAAATCATACGCGGAACCTTATATTTATCAGCCTGTCTCCAAACAGTTTCTGACTGGGGCTCAACGCCACCCTTAGCACAGAGAACTGTAACAGAACCGTCAAGAACACGAAGTGAACGCTCAACCTCAACTGTGAAGTCAACGTGTCCGGGAGTGTCAATGATGTTGATTCTGTTGCCGTTCCAGAAACAAGTTGTTGCAGCAGAAGTAATTGTAATACCTCTCTCCTGTTCCTGTGCCATCCAGTCCATTGTAGCAGCACCGTCATGTGTTTCACCTAATTTGTGGTTAACACCGGTATAGAAAAGGATACGCTCAGTTGTTGTGGTTTTACCAGCGTCAATGTGAGCCATGATACCGATATTTCTGGTCTGCTGTAAAGATACCTGTCTTGGCATAATATCCTCCGAATTATACTTAGAATATTCAAACGGTTAAAATTACCATCTGAAATGTGCAAATGCTTTGTTTGCTTCTGCGTTTTTGTGCATGTCTTCTTTTTTCTTGAATGCAGCACCAACAGAATTTGTAGCGTCTAAAATTTCGTTAGCAAGTCTTTCCTTAGCTGTTCTTTCTGAACGCAATCTGGAATAAACTGTGATCCAACGGAGACCGAGTGTTTCACGTCTTTCGGGACGAACATCGATCGGAACCTGGTAAGTAGCACCGCCGATACGACGAGCCTTTACCTCGAGAACGGGCATAACATTTTCCATTGCAGCTTCGAAAACTTCAAGGGGTTCTTTGCCTGTCTGTTCTCTGATGATATCGAAAGCGTCGTAAACAATTTTCTGTGCGACACCCTTCTTACCATCTAACATTACATTGTTAATAAGCCTTGTAACAAGCTTTGAGTTGTAAAGCGGATCTGGCAAAACATCACGTTTTGCAATCTTGCCTCTTCTTGGCACTTCGCTTCCCTCCTTCATATTAATGATATCTTAGGTACTCGAGTGACTATGCTTCCCGTGGCGCCAATGGCTTTTACAACTCTGTATAGTCATAAAAATACTCACCATTGGTTGAATTAAATTCAGCCTGCAAGAAGATTTGTCCTTGAATAAATTTTGGTAAAATTATTTTTTACCAGCTTTGGGACGTTTTGCACCGTATTTTGAACGGCTCTGCATTCTGTTTGCAACGCCCTGGGCATCAAGTGTGCCTCGGATGATGTGGTAACGCACACCGGGAAGGTCCTTTACACGACCACCACGGATAAGAACCACGCTGTGCTCCTGAAGGTTGTGACCCACGCCGGGAATGTAAGCAGAAACTTCGATTCCGTTTGTGAGACGAACTCTGGCGAGCTTTCTAAGAGCTGAGTTAGGCTTCTTAGGTGTATCAGTCTTAACAACTGTACATACACCACGCTTCTGAGGAGAATTGTTGTTTGTTAAAACATTCTTCTTAGAGTTGAGACCTTTACCGAGAGCAGGAGCTTTTGACTTCTTTTCAAGAGTTGATCTACCGCTGCGAACGAGCTGATTAAATGTTGGCAAGTATTTTCACCTCCGATATTAATATAGGTTAAATACGGAACAGGGCATACCTATCCCATACGCACCGGATAATAATTTACCATTTTAGAAACCTTTTGTCAACAGTTTTACCAAACTTTTTTATAAAAATTCATTAAAAGTAACAAAAACAAAATTGCAAATTAGAATTCCGAAATGATGCTTCGTTGTATTAATGCAGAATTGAGAATGCAGAATGCAGAATTATCGGGGAAGCGTTGCTTCCAAACATTATAAGCTTCACAAGAAACAACAAATTCGAATAAACAAAAGTATTGCGAAGCTTATCATCCCTGTTGCCCTCGGGCAATAGGGAGGGTGAGCGTTTGTGAGCGCTGCCGGTGGCAGATGCAGCGAACAATAAGCTCTGGGCGCAATAAGGAGTATCGCGAAGTGAAGAGCGAGCGAGACGACTATATTGCAACCGGTTGACCTTGGTGGTGGGTTGCCCCGTAAAGATTACTCTTCGTAGTTGAGAGCAATAATAAATCAATTGATTTTTAAATTAATTATTCCCCTCATCAACAAAGAAAAGAGGAAACGGGGCAACCCCTACACTCCTCACTCCCCACTCCTCATTCCTCACTAAAAAAATGCCCCTGCCGAAGCAAGAGCATTTTTTATTTTATTCCACAGGAATTTCGATTGAATTGAATGTTTCCTCGGGAGCAGCTGTTGAAACAACATCTACATCACTGTAGCATTTCATACCTGTACCGGAGGGAAGGAGCTTACCGATAATAACATTCTCTTTAAGACCGAGAAGCGGATCAACCTTACCCTTGATAGCTGCATCTGTAAGAACCTTAGTGGTTTCCTGGAAGGATGCTGCTGAAAGGAATGACTCTGTTGCAAGAGATGCCTTTGTGATACCGAGAAGAACGGGAGCTGCAGTTGCAGGAACGAAGGGCATACCCTCTGCTTCGCAACGAGCCTTTGCTTCAGCATTAGCGTGATTAAGCTCACGCTTTTCAATTGAAGTGCCCTGAAGAAGTGTTGTTGAACCGGGCTCTTCAATTCTAACCTTTCTCATCATCTGACGAACGATAACCTCGATATGCTTGTCGTTGATATCAACACCCTGCATACGATATGTCATCTGAACCTCTTTGATGAGGTAGTTGTGAACAGCGTCAACACCAAGAACTGCAAGAACGTCGTGGGGGTTAACTGCACCCTCTGTAAGATGCTGACCCTTCTTAACGTATGCACCCTCCTGAATTTCCTGACAAAGTCTTGCATCGAAGGGAATAAGATATTTCTTGGAATCCTCGTCGTTAGTAATAACAACGTAGTTACTGTTCTTGATTTCCTCAAATGAAACCTTACCGTCGATTTCACTGAGCATTGCAAGTGTTTTGGGCTTTCTACCTTCAAAGAGCTCTTCAACACGGGGAAGACCCTGTGTGATGTCGGCCTGAGAAGCAACACCACCGGTGTGGAAGGTTCTCATTGTAAGCTGTGTACCGGGCTCACCGATTGACTGAGCAGCGATAATACCAACTGCTTCACCAACTGTAACAGGACCTGCTGTTGCAAGGTTTGAACCGTAACACTTGATACATACACCATGCTCACATTCACAAGTGAGGAGTGAACGGATTTTGATTTTTCTGTCTGCTTCATTAGGACGAGCGTTAACCATAGCTGCAATTTTCTTTGCAAGCTCATCGTCGATCATTGTGTCTGTGTCACAGATGATTTCACCGGTTGCATCGTCACAGAAGTTTTCAAGAAGGTATCTACCTGTAAGACGCTCGCTCAAGGGTTCGATAATGTCGTTACCGTCTTTAATATCGTAAACCTCAAGACCATCGCTACAATGGCAGTCTTCCTCACGGATGATAACCTCCTGAGAAACGTCAACAAGACGTCTTGTAAGATAACCTGAGTCAGCAGTACGAAGCGCTGTATCGGCAAGACCCTTACGAGCACCACGGGAAGAAATGAAGTATTCGATGATATTCAAGCCTTCACGATAGTTAGCTCTGATGGGGATTTCAATAGTTTTACCTGCAGTGTTAGCAATAAGACCACGCATACCTGCCAACTGACGAAGCTGTGAGTCAGAACCACGGGCACCGGAGTCAAGCATCATAAAGATGGGGTTGTAGGGATCCATTGCGTTACGAAGCTCTGCAGAAACGTTCTTTGTACAAACTTCCCAAGCCTTGATCTTGCTACGTGAGCGATCCTGATCGCTGAGAAGACCCATCTGGTAATCTTCTTCGATAGTATCAATAAGAGCTTCAGTTTCTGCAAGGAACTGTTTCTTCTTTTCGGGGATTGTTGCATCACAAACAGCAACAGTGATACCACTTCGTGTTGAGTAGTTATAGCCCTGCTTCTTAATGTTGTCAAGAACAACAGAAGATTTTGCAGTACCATGAACTCTGATACAACGTTCAATAATTCTACCAAGAACCTTTTTGTTAACAAGGTCGTTGATTTCAAGCTTGAACATATTTTCGGGGTTGCTTCTGTCAACGAATCCGAGGTCCTGAGGAACGGGAGCGTTAAAGATAACCTTACCGAGAGTACATTCAAGAAGCTCTGTATAAACCTTACCATCAACCTCTTTAGTCATACGGATCTTGATGGGTGCGTGAAGGCTTAAATCGCCTTCGTCGTAAGCCATCATAGCTTCGTCAACATTTCTGAATACCTTGCCGTTACCCTTTGCTTCGGGCTTAACAAGTGTAAGGTAGTAAGAACCGAGGATCATATCCTGTGTAGGAACAACAACGGGCTTACCGTCAGAGGGCTTAAGGAGGTTGTTAGCAGCAAGCATAAGGAATCTTGCTTCTGCCTGTGCCTCTGCAGAAAGAGGTACGTGAACAGCCATCTGGTCACCGTCGAAGTCAGCGTTGAAGGCTGTACATACAAGAGGATGAAGCTTAATAGCTCTACCTTCAACAAGTACGGGCTCGAATGCCTGAATACCAAGTCTGTGAAGAGTAGGAGCACGGTTGAGCATTACGGGGTGGTCTTTGATAACAACCTCGAGAGCATCCCAAACCTCAACGCTTGCTCTTTCAACCATTTTTCTTGCAGATTTAATGTTATTTGCTTTACCAAGCTCACAAAGTCTCTTCATAACGAAGGGCTTGAAGAGCTCGATTGCCATTTCCTTGGGAAGACCGCACTGATAGAGCTTAAGCTCGGGACCAACAACGATAACGGAACGACCTGAATAGTCAACTCGTTTACCGAGAAGGTTCTGACGGAAACGACCCTGCTTACCTTTAAGCATATCGGAAAGTGATTTAAGTGCACGGTTGTTAGGACCTGTAACAGGTCTGCCGCGACGACCATTATCAATAAGAGCGTCAACTGCTTCCTGAAGCATTCTCTTTTCGTTGTTAACGATGATGCCGGGAGCACCAAGCTCAAGAAGCTTCTGGAGACGGTTGTTTCTGTTAATAACTCTTCTGTAAAGGTCATTAAGGTCTGATGTTGCAAAACGTCCACCGTCAAGCTGAACCATAGGACGAATGTCCGGAGGAATAACGGGGATTACATCAAGAATCATCCATTCAGGACGATTGCCTGAATTCTTGAATGCTTCTGCAACCTCAAGTCTTTTGAGAACACGGATTTTCTTCTGACCTGCAGCAGTTTCAAGCTCCTTGTGGAGTTCTTCGCAAAGAACATCCACATCAATTTCGGAGAGAAGCTCTTTGATAGCCTCTGCACCCATAGCAGCCTTGAAAGAGTCACGGTCATATCTTTCAACCATTTCCTCGTAATCCTTTTCGCTGAGAATCTGCTTCTTCTCAAGAGGAGTATCACCGGGATCAACAACGATGTACTTTGCGAAATAGAGAACCTTTTCGAGGTCACGGTGTGAAATATCAAGCATAAGGCCCATTCTTGAGGGAGTGCCCTTGAAGTACCAGATGTGTGATACAGGAGCAGCAAGCTCGATGTGACCCATACGCTCACGTCTTACTTTAGCCTTGGTGATTTCAACACCGCAGCGTTCGCAGACTTTGCCTTTAAAACGAATTTTCTTATATTTTCCGCAATGACATTCCCAGTCCTTTGTAGGTCCGAAAATTTTCTCGCAGAAAAGACCTTCTTTCTCGGGTTTGAGAGTACGGTAGTTAATGGTTTCAGGCTTTTTAACCTCACCATAAGACCATTCTCTAACAAGGTCCGGAGAAGCGAGTCCAATTTTTATCGATTCAAAATCAATGTTGTTATCTTCAACAGGTACGTTAACTGAATCGTATGCCATATATGATTAACCCTTCTTCCTATTCAATGATGTAAGTCGTTTGTTCATTAAAACTCTTCGTCAGAGAAATCGTCGCCGAAATCGTCTTCGAAATCAGCACCAACGCTTTCTTCATAGAACAAATCGTCTTTTGATTCTTCATCTGTTACAGACCAACCCGCTGCATCCTCAGTGTCATTAACATTGGAGAATGCTTCGTCGTAATCGGAATTATCAACAACAGGAAGAACAACTTCATCATCGAAGTTCTGTCTGAGGTCGATTTCATTGTTCTCCTTGTCAAGAACGCGAACGTCAAGACCGAGAGACTGAAGCTCTTTAATAAGAACCTTAAATGATTCGGGAACGCCGGGCTTGGGAATGTTATAACCCTTAACGATTGACTCGTAGGTCTTAACTCTACCAACAACGTCGTCTGATTTAACTGTAAGAATCTCCTGAAGAGTGTAAGCTGCACCGTAAGCTTCAAGTGCCCAAACTTCCATTTCACCGAAACGCTGACCACCGAACTGAGCTTTACCACCAAGGGGCTGCTGAGTAACGAGTGAGTAGGGACCTGTAGAACGTGCGTGAATCTTATCATCAACAAGATGATGGAGCTTAAGGTAATACATTATGCCGACTGTAACAGGGTTATCGAACTTTCTACCTGTACGGCCGTCTGTAAGCCATGTTTTACCGTCTGTTGAAAGGTTTGCTTCAGCAAGCATTTCACGAATGTCGCTTTCGTGAGCGCCGTCGAATACAGGAGTCATAACCTTGTAGCCGAGAGCTCTTGCAGCATAACCTAAATGAACCTCAAGAACCTGACCGATGTTCATACGAGAAGGAACACCGAGGGGGTTAAGAACGATGTCAAGAGGAGTACCATCGGGAAGGAAGGGCATATCTTCCTGAGGAAGAATTCTTGAAACAACACCCTTGTTACCGTGACGACCAGCCATCTTGTCACCAACGCTGATTTTACGCTTCTGAGCGATGTAGCAGCGAACTACTTTATTAACACCGGGGTTAAGCTCATCGCTGTTCTGTCTTGTAAATACTTCAACCTGAACAACAACGCCGTATTCACCGTGAGGCACACGAAGAGAGGAGTCTCTTACTTCTCTTGCCTTTTCACCGAAGATAGCACGAAGAAGTCTTTCTTCGGGAGTGCATTCGGTTTCACCCTTAGGTGTAACCTTACCAACAAGAATATCACCGGAATGAACCTCTGCACCAACGCGGATGATACCGTTTTCGTCAAGGTTTGCAAGAGCATCCTCACCAACGTTGGGAATGTCTCTTGTGATTTCTTCCGGTCCGAGCTTTGTATCTCTTGCTTCTACCTCATGCTCTTCAATGTGAACAGAAGTATAAACGTCCTCGCGAACCATTTTTTCATTAAGAAGAACCGCGTCCTCGTAGTTATAACCTTCCCATGTCATGAAGCCGACAAGAGCGTTCTTACCGAGTGAAATTTCACCCTGAGATGTAGCAGGACCGTCAGCGATAACGCTACCCTCTTCAACTCTTTCGCCAACCTCAACAACAGGACGCTGGTTAATACAGGTACCCTGGTTGGAGCGCATAAACTTAATAAGGTCGTAAATGTCTGTTTCACCATTATCAGCGATAACCTCAACCTTCTTAGCGCTTACCTTGTTTACAATACCACCACGCTTAGCAAGAACAACAACGCCACTGTCTACAGCTGCCTTGTATTCCATACCGGTACCAACGATGGGAGATTCTGTTTTAAGAAGCGGAACTGCCTGACGCTGCATGTTTGAACCCATAAGTGCACGGTTTGCGTCGTCGTTCTCAAGGAAGGGAATCATTGAGGTAGCAACAGAAACAACCATCTTGGGAGAAACATCCATGTAGTCAGCGTATGAGGGAGCAACCTCACGGAACTCGTCACGGTAACGAACTGTTACACGATCGTTCTTGAAGAAATTGTTTTCATCAAGAGGCTCGTTAGCCTGAGCTACGCAGTAGTTATCCTCTACGTCCGCTGTCATATACTCAACTTCGTCAAGAACCTTACCTGTTTTCTTATCGATTTTACGGAAAGGTGCTTCAATGAAGCCGTATTTGTTAATTCTTGCAAATGTTGCAAGGTAGGAAATAAGACCGATGTTAGGACCTTCAGGAGTCTCGATGGGACACATTCTGCCGTAGTGGCTGTAGTGTACGTCTCGAACCTCGAAGCCTGCTCTGTCTCGAGAAAGACCACCAGGACCAAGAGCAGAAAGACGTCTCTTGTGAGTAAGCTCAGCAAGGGGGTTTGTCTGGTCCATAAACTGTGAAAGGGGCGAAGAACCGAAGAATTCTTTAATTGCCGCCATAACAGGTCTGATATTGATAAGAGCAGCGGGAGTTGCCTTTTCGGGCTCCTGAGCCTGAAGGCTCATTCTCTCACGAACAACTCTTTCCATTCTTGTGAAACCAATTCTGAACTGGTTCTGGAGAAGCTCACCAACGGAACGGATTCTTCTGTTACCGAGGTGGTCGATATCATCAACATTACCAAGCTCGTTACCGAGACAGTTGAGATAGTTGATTGATGCAAAGATATCGTCAATAATAATGTGCTTAGGAATAAGGTCGTCACAACGAAGCTTCATTGCTTCAAGAAGAGCTTCCTTGTCATCGCCACATTCTTCAATAATTTCTTTAAGAACTGAGAAACGAACCAATTCGTTGATTGCGATTTCTTCAAGCTCATCTCTTGTAACGCAGTCAATAAAGTCAAGAGGATCAACCATGTTGTTGGAGATAACCTTAACGCGTTTACCCTCAACATTAAGAACAACCTCTTTAACACCTGCACGGTTAATTGCTTCTGCTGCTTCTGCAGTGATTGTTTCACCTGCGCTTATAAGCAATTCACCTGTGAAGGGGCTGAATACATCATCAGCCGCAACGCTGCCTGAAATACGGTCTGTAAGAGCGAGCTTCTTATTATATTTGTATCTACCAACTCTTGAAATGTCGTATCTGTGGGGGTCAAAGAAAAGGTTATTGACATGTGTTTCCGCAGATTCAAGTGTTGGGGGCTCACCGGGACGAAGCTTTCTGTAAACCTCGAGTAAAGCCTCTTCTGTATTCTTAGTAGTATCCTTTTCAAGAGTTGCTTCGATTCTGTCATCGTCACCGAAGAATTCACGGATATCATTGTTTGAAGAAAGACCGAGAGCACGAATGAAAGTTGTGATGGGTAACTTTCTGTTCTTATCGATTCTTACATTGAAGATATCGTTCTGGTCAGTTTCATATTCAAGCCATGCACCTCTGTTAGGAATAACAGTAGATGTGAAAAGCTTTTTACCGTTCTTGTCGTAGGTGAAACCGTAGTAAACACCGGGAGAACGAACAAGCTGGGAAATAATAACACGCTCAGCACCATTGATAACAAAAGTACCACTGTCGGTCATAATGGGGAAATCGCCCATGAAAACTTCGTTTTCCTTGATTTCTCCTGTTTCCTTGTTATAAAGACGCACTAATACACGAAGGGGCGCAGAATAAGTTGCATCTCTTTCCTTGCACTCCTGAACAGTGTATTTAGGCTTCTCGTCCATACGATAATCAATAAAGGTAAGGACAAGGTTACCCGAGTAATCCGTAATTTCATCAATATCACGGAAAACCTCTCTAAGCCCTATATCGAGAAACCACTTGTATGAGTTTTTCTGTACTTCAATGAGGTTGGGCATCTGCATAACTTCATTGATACCTGCGAAACTCATTCGAGTGTTCTTTCCGAGCTTTACGGGTTTTACATTCGCCATAAGACACATCACTCCGTTCTATTTTAAATTCTCTTTTTACCGAGGCAAATCGGCTAAAAAAAGAAATAATTAACTGTCAAAATCTGGAATATTCTGTCGTAAAAAAAGATACGTCAAAACGCACTAATTCATAATATTCCACTTTATAGGAGTTTACATTATAACTCAATACTTTTCAATTGTCAAGAAGAAAATAAAAAATATTTTTTAAATGCAGAATGCAAAATGCAAAATGCAAAATTTCGGGTGCTGCGCACAGCATTATAAAATAGTTAAAGGATTCAAGACATTGTCCTGAATCCTTTTTCTTTTATTGGTTTAGTTGATTTAAAAGCAACAAAGCTGTTGTTTGAATAATTAATCTAATGTTTGGAAGCAAAGCTTCCCCTTCACTTTGCACTCTGCATTTTGCATTTTTCATTTATTCAGTTTCTTTTTAACCTTTCTCATTACAACAATATATGCAGGAATTAAGAACAGGTCTGCTGTTGCCCAGGCAACAGGGTTAGCAACACAGGCTGCGTCATAGCCCAGCCTGTTAACAAAGCCGAAGCCCATACCACCTCTTGCAACAAGCTCGAATATACCTGTTGTCATAGCAGTCATACTGTAGCCAACACCCTGAATTGCATTTCTCAAAACAAAGAGAACTGCAAGTATGGGATAGAAATAGCTACCCATATTTATATACTGCTGAGCGAGAGTGATAACCTCGGTTTCGCTCTTGTCAATAAACATAAGGGAAATATACGGTCCGAAGAATCTTGCAACAACAAAGCCGATTGCTGCATAAACGAAGGCAACCATAATTGCTCTTTTGACGCCCTTTGTAATTCTTTCGTATTTTCTCGCACCCAGATTCTGTCCACAGTAGGTAGCCATTGTAATACCAATAGTTTCTGCAGGAAGCACAATCATAAGCTGAGTTTTTGTACCGATAGTCATAGCAGCGATAATGTCTGCACCAAGACTGTTAACGCAAGAAGAAAGCATAACCGAACCTATTGCAGTAATCGAAAACTGCAGAGCGAGAGGAAGACCATTTCTGAGAAGCTCTTTAACATATTTGAAATCCAAGCCTCTGGTTTCCTTAGTTATATGTAAAATATGAAAGCTTCTCTTAACATAAACAAGGCAAAGAATGCCTGAAACGAGCTGAGAAATAACGGTTGCAACTGCTGCACCACGCACGCCCATATCAAAGGCAATTATCAACAAAAGGTCGAGACCTACATTAAGGAAAGAGGAAAACAGCAGGAAATAAAGTGGTGTTTTACTGTCCCCTAATGCACGGACGATGCTGGCAAGCAGGTTATAGAACATTGTTGCACCGATACCTGCAAATATTATTACAATATAATTATACGCATCATTATAAATCTCTTCAGGTGTGTTAAGAAGTCTTAACAAGGGATGAGTCAATGCAACTGCAAGAGCAGTAAATATAACTCCCACAACAAGAGATGTATAAATTATGTTAGCAACATATTTTTTAAGACTCTTTATGTCCTGAGCACCGAACCTCTGAGCAACGGGAATCGCAAAACCCGAGCAAAGACCGATTACAGAACCAACAATAAGAAAATTCAAAGAACCAACTGAGCCTACCGCAGAAAGAGCATCCTTACCAACAAACTGACCTACAATAATGGTATCTGCCATATTATAGAACTGCTGAAAAAGGTTACCAACCATCAACGGCAAGCAGAACTTCAATATATTTTTCGTGGGACTACCCACAGTCATATCCTTTACTTTAGCCATATTTACTCCAAATTAAAATATTTGGAAGCGAAGCTCATTCCGCACTCCGCATTCCTCATTCCGCATTTATCACATCATACGCCATATCGGGAACATCGCTCATAATACAGTCTGCACCGATAGAATTAAGATGCTCAATATCCTCAGCGTCATTTATTGTCCAATACTGAACTGCAATATTGTGTCTGTGAGCGTAGTTTATTACTCTTTCTGTATCAAGATAAAGAATAGGAGCGTAGCCCTTTGGAATCTGCAATGCCTCGTATTTAAAGAAATCACTCTCCACATCTATTCCGTAGCTTGAAAGAATATGGAATGCAAGAACCTCAGGAATACTTGCAGAACGAAGCATATCAGGGTAATTCTTATCAGCGTATGAGGTTACATCGGGATTGAATGTGCCGAAAACGACATCAGCAAGAAGGTCCTTTCCCTTAAGGATTCTGTAAAGCTCATCACAAGCTTTTTTGCCATTTTCGCCTGAATCCTTGATTTCGATTATGTATTGAAAATCACCGTTATCTTCAAGGTAATCAAGAACATCCTCAAGAAGAACTGCACGAAGCTCGTCAGGAATGTCATCCTCTCTTAAGCCTCGGTACGGATATTCACCCTCTTCATTTTTGAAGTTTTCACCGAAATTCAATTCGCGAAGCTCGGCATAGGTTTTCTCTGAGGGCTCAACACCTTTTTCACCAAAATGCTCTTCAGAGTTGGTTGTTCTGTCAAGGGTATTATCGTGAAGGAGAATAAGCTGTCCGTCCTTTGTTATATGAAGGTCAAATTCATAAATATCAACATGGAAATCATCGCTCTCGATACAATGCTGAAATGCTGCCATTGTATTTTCAGGGGCAATACCCTTACCTGAACGATGAGCTGATACGAGAGCGTTGCCCTCTGTTATGTATGGATTGGTAATATCGCTTGCCTTTGCAATTTCACCGGGAAGATTTTTACTAGCAGAAGCAGGAATAACCAAAACATAAACAACAATAATTGCAATAATAAGCAGGGTTGTTTTAAGCCTTCTGAATCTCTTTTTCAAGGATTTTTTGTTCTTATTTCTTTTCATTAGTTTTCTCCTGAATTTTTTATTGGGAAACCAACAATAGAATTTATCACAGCATTCCCCTTTTGTCAATAAAAATACAATTTGTTTATAAAATATTAAAACTTGAATTGCCTATATATATTATGGTATATTAAAAGCATATAAAAACGAGGTGATTTTTATGAAAAAGAAAACATCTGTAAGAACCAAATTTATTCGCACTGCAGCTAAGTCTGCTATGCCTGCCCTACAGATGCTTTGCGCGCCTCCCAAATTGGAGCATATCAAAAGAGCATTGTTTATTCAACCCCACCCCGACGATAATCAGATCGGCGCAGGTGGCACAATTGCATATCTTGTAAGCAAGGGCGTTGAGGTTTACGAGCTTACTGTTCTCGATGACCGTTTTATTGACTCTACATATACTGGCGAGGGCTATACCGTTCGACAGAAGGAGGCACTCGCAGCTCAGGAAAAGCTTGGTATGAAAAACGCAGGCTTTTTAGGCTTCGGCGACAGAACAAGAGCAACCTCGAGAGAAATTGCTGATAAGATTACTCCCATTATCAGAGAAATCAAGCCTGATGCAGTTTTCACAGTTGACCCCAACCTTGCAAGCGAATGTCACGAGGATCATATTAAGGTGGGTAATGCAGTTAAATTTGCATTTATGGATGCAGGCTTCAACTTCGTCCCCGACTTAGTTGACGGAAAGCCCCACGAGGACACCCACAATGTTTTCACCTTAGGCTTTTATTATACCGATACACCCAACACAGTTGTTGATATCAGCGATTTTGAGGATTTGAAATTCGAGGCTATCAATTGCCACGAATCCCAAAAGGACTTAGCTCTCAATGCAGCCCTCAGAATTCAGAACCAATACTTCGCACAAGGCACAGACTTCAAGGCTGCCGAGGTATTAAGATTACAGAATAAGCTCCATTCACATTGTTTCAATTTACCAATAGAGTAAAAGTATTGCGAAGCCTATCATCCCTAAATCTCACCGAAGGTGAATTTAGGGAGGGGGACCATTCTTGAATATGTATATTTTTTAGGTAAGTATATTTCGGGTAAATATACTTACCTATATTTTTATGTCCGAACGGAATGGTGGTGGGTTGCCCCGTACCCTGTTTCCTTTGTAAAAGTAATACTAAAAATAGTCCTGAAGGACTACAGGAAACCCCCGGCGAGGGTTTCCTACGATAAAACAGTCACACCGGACTGTTTTATCTACCTTCCTGCGCTATTAAAAGCAAAGGTATTTCGCATTCTGCGGAATGCGACAAGGGCGTCGCCCCTTGACCCCACAACCTTTTGAAAAAGGTTGACGAAAATTTTTAAATTAAAGTTCAATAAACCAAATCACCCCCGACTTTTTCGGTCGGGGGTGTTCTGCGCAAAAAGCAAGAATTTCACTTATTTAGCAACGATATTTATAATTTTTCCTGGAACGTAAATTTCCTTAATTATTGTTTTACCATCAAGGAATTCCTGTACCTTTTCGTCTGCTTTTGCAGCGGCAATTGCTTCTTCTGCTGAAGAATCCTTTGCAATTGTGATTGTTGCACGGAGCTTACCACAAATCTGAACGGGAACCTCAATTGTTGAGTCAACTGTTTTTGCCTCGTCAAATGTGGGCCATTCTGCCACTGCAAGCAAGCCTTCGCCACCAAGCTGCTCCCACACCTCTTCTGCAACGTGAGGTGCAAAGGGACCAACAAGCTTAACGAATGTCTTGAGCTCGCCCTTAGTGATAGAACCAACCTCATAAATTTCGTTAAGAAGAGCCATCATAGCAGCAATAGCTGTGTTGAACTTCATATTTTCAATATCTTCGGAAACCTTCTTGATTGTCTTGTGGAAGGAAACCTCAAGCTCTTTTGAATATTCCTCGCCATCCTTGGCAATTTCAAGAAGATTCCAGATTCTGTCAACAAATCTCTTACAGCCCTTAACGCTGCTTTCGCTCCAGGGAGCTGCCTTCTCATAGTCACCCATGAAGAGAACATAGGTACGAAGAACATCAGCACCAAGAGAGTCAACAACCTCGTTGGGGTCAACAACGTTACCCTTGGACTTACTCATTTTTTCGCCGTCAGGTCCAAGAATAAGACCCTGAGCAGTTCTCTTTGCATAAGGCTCGTCAAAGGGAACCTCGCCTAAATCGTAAAGGAATTTATGCCAGAAACGAGAGTAGATAAGGTGACGGGTAACATGCTCCATACCGCCGTTATACCAGTCAATTGGTCCCCAATAAGCGAGTTTTTCTTTGTCTGCGAAAGCCTCTGTGTTGTGGGGGTCAATGTATCTTAAGAAATACCAGGAAGAACCTGCCCACTGAGGCATTGTATCTGTTTCACGCTTTGCTGCTGCGCCACATTTGGGACAGGTGCAGTTTACATAGCTATCGATTTTTGCAAGGGGGCTTTCGCCGTCTGAGCCGGGCTGGAAGTTGTCAACCTCGGGAAGACGAAGAGGAAGCTCCTCATAGGGAACGGGAACAATTCCACATTTGTCACAGTGAACAATCGGAATGGGCTCGCCCCAATATCTCTGACGATTGAATGCCCAGTCCTTCATTTTGTACTGAACGCCCTTTTCACCGATACCCTTTTCAGCAAGCACTGCTACCATTTTCTCGATAGAGTCTGCCTTCTTTGTCATACCGTTAAGGAAATCAGAGTTAACCATTTCGCCGTCGCCTGTGTAAGCCTCAACTGAAATGTCGCCACCCTTGATAACCTCGATAATATCAATACCGAATTTCTTTGCAAATTCGTAGTCACGCTGGTCATGCGCAGGAACAGCCATAATAGCGCCTGTACCGTACCCCATCATTACATAGTCAGATATGTAGATAGGAATATTTTTACCGTTAACAGGATTGATTGCTTCAAGGCCGTCAATTCTTACGCCTGTTTTCTCCTTAACAAGCTGAGTTCTTTCAAACTCTGTCTTTTTAGCACATTCTGCTCTGTAAGCCTCAATATCAGCCATATTGCCGATTTTCTCTGCATATTTGTCAATAAGAGGATGCTCGGGAGCCATAACCATAAAGGTTACACCGAAAAGTGTGTCAGGACGGGTTGTGTAAATCTTCATCATTTCGTCAGTGCCGTCAAGCTTGAAGTTTACGAAGGCACCTGTTGATTTACCAATCCAGTTAACCTGCTGAAGCTTGATGTTGGGAAGATAGTCAACCTTATCAAGACCCTCAAGAAGCTTATCTGCATATTCTGTAATACGAAGATACCAAACATCCTTGGATTTCTGAACAATGTCGCTGTGGCAGATGTCACATTTACCACCCTGAGAGTCCTCGTTTGAAAGAACAACCTTACATGAGGGGCAGTAGTTAACAAGAGTTTTGTCACGGAAAACAAGACCCTTTTCAAACATTTTAAGGAAAATCCACTGTGTCCATTTGTAGTAGCTCTCTTCAGTTGTGTCAACAACTCTGTTCCAATCGAATGAGAAGCCAACCTTCTTAAGCTGTGAAGAGAATTTTTCGATATTCATATCTGTAACCTTACGAGGATGAATACCTGTTTTAATAGCATAGTTTTCAGTAGGAAGACCATAAGCGTCAAAGCCAATGGGGAAAAGAACATTATAGCCCTGCATTCTTCTCTTTCTTGAAACTACCTCAAGACCTGAATATGCTTTGATGTGTCCAACGTGCATACCTGCACCACTGGGGTAAGGGAATTCAACAAGGCCATAGAATTTGGGCTTGTCAGAATTATCCTGTGCGTGGAAGACACCCTCGTCCTCCCACTTTTTCTGCCATTTCTGCTCAACGGCGGAAAAATCATACTTCATAAAATCCTATCCTTTCTGTATGTAAAACTGAGGGTTACTTTCTCAGCTATAATTTACCTCTTGGTTTAGTTGCCAGATGCCAGATGCCAGATGCCAGTGTCGGGTGCTGCGCACGGCAATTATACACGGCGCATTTTTGTGTCCCTTCACTTTGCATTTAGCACTTAGCACTATCAATCTAAAAACTGACTAGCGTCAATTTTCTTAGCATCTTCCCAGAGTCTTTCAAGATTATAATAGTTTCTTGCTTCCTCCATAAAGATGTGAACAATAACTCCGTGGTACTCAAGAAGCACCCAGCCTGTTGCTCTGCCTTCGATGTGGTCTGCCTTGATACCTGCTTCCTCAAGCTGATATTCAACCTCATCTGCAAGAGCACGAACGTGAGTGTTTGAGTTTGCTGTACAGATTACGAAATAATCTGCAACAATTGTAAGCTCTTCAATTTTAATAACCTGAATATCGTTACCTTTTTTGTCATCAAGAGCTTTTACGATTTTTTTAACAACATCAAGACTCATTAATTTTTCTCCTGTTTTTGTTTTAAAATATTACTCATAGCCTCGTTGTAGGCGTCGATTGTATCGGGATGAACGAACCTTTCGCCTCTGTCTATGAGGTCCTTTATTGTAAAGCCAAGTCCCTCGACAATTGCCTCGTCAAGAGATCTGCTTGCCTTTTCTCTCATAATCTCAACGCCGTCATAGTCTCTTTCAGCGCTGATAAAATCTGCGATAAACACAATTTTTTCAAGAAGGCTCATATTTTTTCTTCCTGTTGTGTGATAGCGCACAGCATTGATAATATCCTCATTCTCAATGCCGAATTCCTTTTTGATAAAAATGCTTCCACTCATAGCGTGATAAAGCTTTGCAGTGCTGATTTCAATTTCAGAAAGCTCTGCACCGTTTTCAAGCATATATGATAGCTGAAGACCTGCAGGAGTGTCCTTACAGCAGTCGTGAATAAGACCTGCAGTATATGCGATTTCCTCATCGCAGCCATAAAGCCTTGCAAGCTCCCTTGAAGAGTCTGCCACATTAAGAGAATGAATAAATCTCTTTTCTGTAAGCCTGCCCTTCAGAATTTCAATATATTCTGCATCTCTGTTCATCGATACAACCCCTTTGCCGCGATATAGTTGTATATTTCTTCCGAAAGACCCTTATTTTCTCCATCCTTCAGGGAAGACCTTATTTCAGTTGAACTGATTTCAAAGGGGACGCTTTCGCAGATAATAACCCTGTGCTCTGCATTGAGAACATTCTCCACAAAGCTCCTCATATTCTCAAGCTCCTGAAGATTTTCCGTTCTGCAGGCGCAGACGATAGTCGCAAGACGAAGAATTTCCTCGTGCTTATACCATTTGTCAAATGACAAGAGCATATCGTCACCCATAAAAAGGAACAGCTCCGAATCGGGATTTTCTTCCTTTATCTGAGTAAGGGTGTCAACAGTATAGCTTTTGCCACCTCTTTTAATCTCAATGTCGCTGACCTCAAACAAGCTCTCGTTGAAAAAGAGTCTGCACATATTCAGTCTGTCCTCTGCTGTTGCAGAGCTTGAGCTTTTAAAGGGTGACAGCGCCGTGGGTATTATTATAACCCTTTCGGCATCGCATACACCTGCAAGATTTTCTGCTAAAAGCTTGTGTCCCTTGTGAGGTGGGTCAAATGAGCCACCGTATATTGCAATTCTTTTCATAAATCAATATAAGGTTACGGACTGCAATTCAAGATTGCCTCTGTAGGATTTGATTTTGATTTTAACTCTTGTAACCTCTGTGGGAGTAATTTTAACAATTCGCTTGTAGCCAACAACTCCACCCTTGCCGATTTTCTTGAACTTTCCGTTGCCGTTGTCTATGTAAACCTCAAATTCCTCAATATGCTGACCATTGATAATGTTTTCCATTATCTCAATCTTGTCAAACATATCCTTCTGAGAAAGAGTAATTGTAATTTCAGGCGCCTTGTCACCAAGTGCAGGACGCCAGGTTTTGCTTTCGTCTGCATCTAAAAGATTCGCACCCTTGAATTCATCAGAAAGAGAGGAGCTTACCTCAACTGTACCAATCTGAGAAACCTTGTAATTGAACATTCTCTTAAGGTCATAGCCGAATGCTTTTAAAATCTGGGTGTCCATTTCAGCAAACTTACCGTTTTTCATAGGTGGAACGCCAAGCATCCAACAGCAGTTAGCACCAACAGTGTTAAGATAAAGCTTCTGAAGTCTGTCCTTTGTCTTAGCAGTATATTCGTCATCCTTATGATAATACCATCTGTCACGGATGGACATACTTACCTCGCAGGGATACCAAATGAATTTATCTTCCTTCTTGATAGCCTTACGAGAGCCTAAGTCAAGCTCATATTTCTCTTCTCTCTGACGCTTTTTCTGAGGCTGCTTACTCTTTTCGATAGCGTTATAAATACTATATTTTTCAGGAACAACGCTCCATTCGTTTTCACGGATTACGCCCCATTCGTTACCATACCAACGAACATCGGGACCAACAAGAGCGATTACTGCATTGGGCTGACATTCTCTTACGATTTCATAATAGCCTTCCCAATCGTATTCCTGAATATTATTATTTTTATCAGGCTCTGCTGCACCGTCGAAGCGAACATAAAAAATATCGCCATATTTGGTGAGAACCTCTCTGAGAAGCTTTTTGAAGAAATTGTTATAGGGCTCCCCTGTTCCGTAAAGAGGACAGTTTCTGTCAAGGGGTGAAATGGCAATACCGAATTTCAGGCCCTGCTCTGCACATTCCTTACTTAAAAGCTCAACGATATCTCTGTTTTCCACATCCCATTCTGTTGCACTTTCAACAGAATACGCAGTATGCTCCGAACACCAGAGGCAGAAGCCATCGTGGTGCTTAACATTGAGCACCATACCCTTAAAGCCTGCATCCTTAAAGAACTGCACCCATTCCTGAGCATCAAATTCTTCGGGGTTAAAGTTTACGGGGTTAACTCCACCATCAGTCCATTCTCTGTTTAAAACTGTTGCAAGACCAAAGTTTATAAAGCCATAGAACTCTGTTTTCTGCCAGTTAAGCTGTCTTTCGGAGGGCTTTACCTCCGCTGCTATTTCATAGGGTTTCATTTTAAAATCCTTTAATTTCTTTTTCGTATTTTATTTTCCGGGGTCGCAGTTTGTTGCAACAATGTCAACACCAAGACCACAGATATTTTCAATTACCACATCGCCGATTTTTACGGGTGCCTTGATAACTGCCTTGTTGATTTCTGCCATACAGTCAAACATTCTGCCCTTGGGAACGGGACCTGCAGACTTAACAGGCACAACGGGATGAACTCCACCCTCAACCTTAACAGAGGTTGTAAGGCTTCTCATAGGGTTGGTGATTTCTGTTCTCGCGTATGAATCGCCACGCTTGCAGGTGTTACCTGTAACAGCAACAACCTCGCCGTTTTCGATTTCAACCTCAATAGGACAACCTAAAGGACAAGAAACACAAATAAGACTTTTTTTCATTTTAACTTGTCCTCCTTATTCTTCTACTCTGACAACGATTTCGCTGTCCTTGTTCATATCTTTTAACATCTCTGTTGTAATAACAACATTTTCCATTTCACCGGGAGCAAGCTTAACCTTTTTCTTGGATGAAAGGATTTTGCCGTCGCATTCAACAACAACCTTAGCACCCATATAAACCTGACCAACTCGGAAATAAAGCTTGAGATTTTCTTCGCTTTCAATATTAACTCTCTGAGGAACAATGTAACGAACGCCGTTGATGCCCTTAGTGTTAATAAATGTGCCACCCTTTTTCTTGCCGAAGATGTAGTCAGCTGCGCCCTTACCTGCAATCTGACTTTCCTCGGTAACATAGTCAACAAGGTCATGAACCTGAAGAACATTACCACAAGCGAAAATACCGGGATGAAGAGTTTCTCTGTATTCGTCAACGATAGGACCACTTGTAACTCTGTCAAGCTCCACGCCCACATCCTTTGAAAGCTCATTTTCGGGAATAAGACCAACAGAAAGAAGAAGAGTATCACATTCGATATATTCCTCTGTACCGGGAATTGCCTGAAGCTTTTCGTCAACCTGAGCGATTGTAACACCCTCAAGTCTGTCCTTACCGTGAGTTGCAACAACTGTGCAGCTGAGGCGAAGTGGAATACCGAAATCGTCAAGACACTGAACGATATTTCTTGTAAGACCACCTGAGTAAGGCATAAGCTCACAAACAACCTTAACCTCTGCACCCTCAAGAGTCATTCTTCTCGCCATAATAAGACCGATGTCACCTGAGCCGAGAATAACAACCTTTTTACCGGGCATATAGCCGTCAATGTTAACATATTTCTGAGCAGTACCTGCAGTCATAATACCTGCAGGTCTTGAGCCTGCAATTGAAAGAGCACCACGGGGTCTTTCACGGCAGCCCATAGCAAGAACAACTGCGATTGCCTTAAACTGCATAAGACCCTCGTTGTTGTTAACTGCAGTAACAACATTATCGTCAGAAATATTGAGAACCATTGTATCTGTGTAAACATCGATATCGGTTTTCTCAACCTGCTCAATAAATCTGCCTGCGTATTCGGGACCTGAAAGCTCCTCGCCGAAATAGTGAAGACCGAAGCCTGTGTGAATACATTGTTCAAGAATACCACCGAGAGTTTCAGCTCTTTCAAGAATAACTATTTTTTCTACGCCCTCTTCCTTTGCCTTGAGGGCTGCAGCCATACCGGCAGGGCCGCCGCCGACTACAACTAAATCATAATTCAACATTCTGCCCTACCTCCTTACTTAGTTTTGTGATACATAATTTTTGAATCGCCACCGAATTTTGTAATTTCGTTCATAGGCACATTCAATTCTCTTGCAAGGATTTCAACAACCTTGCTGCCACAGAAGCCACCCTGACATCTGCCCATACCTGCTCTTGTTCTTCTCTTGACGCCGTCAACATCGCGAGCGCCTGCAGGAGCGTGAATAGCATCAAGGATTTCGCCCTCTGTAATTGTTTCGCAACGGCAAACGATTCTGCCGTATGCTTTATTTTTCTCAATGAGCTTTGCTCTTTCCTCTGTTGTCATATGACGGAAGCGAACAGGCTCAGGTCTGCAGGGGTCAAACTCTGCCTTCTTTTCGAAGCCACCTGAAAGCTCGTTGATAATTCCGTCAACCATCTCTGCAATTGCAGGAGCAGAAGAAAGACCGGGAGATTCAATGCCTGCAGCATTGATAAATTTCTTATTAACATCGGATGAACCGATAACAAAATCATCACTCTTAGGATGAGCTCTGTTACCACTGAAGGAGGTAATTGCATTTCTGAGAGAAACTGCAGGAACACTCTTTATAGCATTAACATAAATTTTATCAAGACCAATTGATGTTGTAGCAACATCGTCACCGTTGTCAATGTCCTCAGCAGAGGGACCTACGATAAGGTTACCGTCAACTGTGGGAGAAACGAGAACACCTTTACCCATTTTTGTGGGGCATTGGAAAATTGTTCTTGAAACAAGTGAGCCCTGAGATTTATCAAGGAGATAATAGTCACCGTGACGAACAACGATTTCAATTGAGTTGTCACCGATAAGCGAAGCAATTTCGCCTGAATGAACGCCTGCAGCATTGATTACATATTCTGCAGTAATTTCACCGAGAGAGGTTGTAAGCTTAAATTCGTCATCAGCATAATCAATTGCTGTAACCTCACAGTTTCTCAAAAACTCTGCGCCGTTTGTAACTGCATTTTCAACGCCTGCAATTGTAAGCTCATAGGGGCAGACAATTGAGGATGTGGGAGCAACAAGTGCACCAACTGCAGTATCACCAATATTTGGCTCAAGCTCAACAAGCTCTTCTCTTCTTACAATGCGAAGACCGGGAACACCATTCTGCTCGCCTCTGTCCTTAAGCATTTCAAGGTGGGGCATTTCCTCCTCAGAAAAAGCCACAACAAGAGCCTCGTTATTTTTGAGAGGAACATTAAGCTCCTTACAAGTTTTTTTCATAAGCTCAACACCGCGAACATTGAGCTTCGCTTTAAGAGTACCGGGTACAGCATCAAAGCCTGCATGAACAATTGCAGAGTTTGCCTTTGTAGCACCCATAGCACAGTCGTTGCATCTTTCAAGAAGAGCAACTCTGATGTTGTATTTTGAAAGCTCTCTTGTGATAAGAGAACCAACAACACCTGCACCAATGACAGCAACATCGTACTTCATTTTAACATCTCCTCGGGAATAACTTGGGAATTAAACATAATAACCTATAATAGGAGAATATTATAGCACAGCAAACCACAAAAAATCAAGTATATATATAATGTTTTATATATAGTTTTGACTTGTTTTTTGCAGGGAAATAGTGTAAAATGAAAAGTTGAAAATTGAAAGTAGAAATCGGTGTGTTACGGATTATATTTTTCATAATGTTCGGAAGCGTAGCTTCCCCTTCATTCCGCATTCCGCATTCCTAATTCCGAATTAAATTCACGAGGTATTAAATATGATAAACCACAACAAAAAGCCCGAGCTTCTCGCTCCTGCAGGAGATATGAATTGCCTTATTGCTGCCGAGCGCTTCGGTGCAGATGCAGTGTATATCGGTGGTCCCCTTCTTCAGCTCAGAGCAGAAAAAGCTGGCTTTACAGAAGAAAATATTGACGCTGCCGTAAAGCTTCTGCATTCAAAAAACAAAAAGCTTTATGTTACTGTAAACAGCTTCACAAAAAACAGCGAAATTGAGCCTCTCAAGGACTATGCCCGTAATCTTTACGGACTTGGTGTTGATGCCGTTATCGTTGCAGATTTAGGCGCAGTAAGAACAATAAAGCAGGCAGCTCCCAACCTTGAGGTGCATATCAGCACGCAAGCAAACTGCTGCAACTATGCCTCTGCATTGGCATATCACGAATTGGGCGCATCAAGAATTGTTGTTGCCCGTGAAATGACCATTGACGAAATCGCAGAAATGCACTCAAAAATCCCCGAGGAGCTTGAAATCGAAGCCTTTGTTCACGGTGCTATGTGTATGGCTTATTCAGGCAGATGTCTTATTTCCTCATATATGAACGGCAGAAGTGGTAACAGAGGCGAATGCACTCAGCCCTGCCGTTGGGAATATTATCTTGTTGAAAGAAATCGCCCCAATGAATATATGAAATTAGAGGAATACCCCGACCATTCAGCCCTTCTCTCATCCCACGATATGAAGGCTATCGGCTTTCTTGACAAGCTTGCCGATGCAGGTGTTGACTCCTTCAAAATTGAGGGCAGAATGAAAACTGAATACTATGTTTCCCATGTTGTTAATGCTTACAGAAGAGCAATTGACAAATCTGCTCCTCTTGAGCTTTTGGAGGACGAGCTTAATGCTATCAGCCACCGTCCCTATAACAGTGGCTTTTATTTCGGAAACCTCGTTCACGGCCATAAAAATGATGGTCTTTACCATTGGGACTGCACCTTTGCAGGTGTTGCTCTCGAGGATTGCAAGGACGGAAAATTGAAAATTCAGCAAAGAAACTTCTTCAAGCTTGGCGATACAATTGAGGTTCTCTCCCCCGAAACCTTCGGCATGAGCTTCACTGCAACAAAAATCGTCAACGAAAAGGGCGAGGAGTGCGAAAGCGCTTGTCATCCACAGGAATTCCTGACCCTTGACTGCGACGCAGAGGTTAAGAAGGGTGATATTCTGAGAGTGAGAACAGAGAAAGCAAAAATCATCACTGATATATAATTGCCGTGCGCAGCACCCAATAATTCTGCATTCTGCATTTTGCATTCTGCATTTTATAAAAAAACTTTCCAAGGAACAAAACTATGTTTGAAATTTTAGCTCCTGTCGGAGCACAAGAACAATTGAAGGCTGCTGTAAGAAGTGGCGCAAATGCAGTTTATCTGGGTGTTGATAATTTCAACGCCCGTCGTAATGCTGACAATTTTACAACTGAAAATTTAAAGGATGCCGTCAGCTACTGCCGTCTTCGTGATGTAAAGGTTTTCGTCACTCTTAACACCCTTATTTTTGACAAGGAAATTGACGAGCTTTATGACACCATTAAGGCAATTGCCAAAAGTGGCGCAGATGCAGTAATTGTTCAGGATTTCGCAACTGTTAAAGCAGTTAAGGAAATCTGTCCCGATATGCCTCTTCACGCATCAACTCAGATGGCAGTTCATAATGTAGCAGGTGCAAAGCTCCTTGAGGAAATGGGCTTTTCAAGAATTGTTTTAGCCCGTGAGCTTTCCTTGGAGGAAATGAAAATAATCAGAGAATCAGTCAAAGCCGAGCTTGAGGTTTTTGTTCACGGCGCCCATTGTATGAGCACCTCGGGCAACTGCTATCTTTCTGCTATGCTTGGTGAAAGAAGTGGCAACAGAGGACTTTGTGCACAGGGCTGTAGACTTAACTGGGTCAATGCCCACGGCAGAGAATATGCCCTCTCCCTTAAGGATATGTCATACCTTGACAGTATTAAGGAGCTTATGGAAACAGGCATTGATTCCTTTAAAATTGAAGGCAGAATGAAGCGACCCGAGTATGTTGCTGCTGCAGTAAGCAGTCTGAAAAGGGCTATTAACAAGGAGCCCTATGATGCCATTACTCTTCGCTCTGTTTTCTCCCGTAGTGGCTTTACAGACGGCTATCTCCAAGGCAAAAGAACTGTTGATATGTTCGGCTATCGTGTCAAGGAGGATGTAACCTCTGCCAATAATGTTTTAAAGGAGCTTGAAGCCTCTTATAAAAACGAAATCAGACCCAACAAAGCAAGTGCAAAGCTTATTCTCAAAAAGGACGAGCATGCAACACTGCTTTTAACCTCAAAGGGTGCATCCGTTGAGGTTAAGGGTGAAATCCCTCAGGAGCCACGATCTGCTCCTCTTTCCGAGGAAATCGCCTTCAGAAATCTTTCAAAATTAGGCGATACATCATTTTATCTTGACTCCATGGGCTTTGAAAACGATGATGCACTCACCCTCCCTGCCTCTGCTATCAATGCTTTAAGACGAGATGCAGCAGTTCTTCTTGAGGAGAAGCTTTCAAAAAAGGAATATATAATCAATGATGTAGCTCCTGAAAGCTCATATACAAAGCCCGATTACAAATCACCAAAGGCAAGAATCCGTCTTGAAAGGCTTTCTCAGTACAGTGACACCTTTGCAAAAGCAGATTTAGTTACCCTACCTCTTGACGAGGTGTTTGATAACCTTGAGGAAATCGAGCTTTTACCTGTAAAAATCGCAGTAGAATTACCTCAGCTCATATACCCCAAGGATGAGGCTCAGGTTCTCAAAAAGCTCACTGCAATTAAAAGAACAGGCATCGTAAGAGGTGTAACAGGTAACATCGGTGGTATCGCCCTTCTAAAAAAAGCAGGGTTTAAAATTTACGGATCTCACGGACTCAATATAACCAACTCCGTTTCTGCGAGGGCTTATAAGGAAATGGGACTTGAGGATATCACCCTCTCCTTTGAGCTTTCAGAAAGAGGTATTAAAAGCATTAACACCGAGGCTCAGAAGGGAGCATATATTTACGGCTATCTTCCCATTATGCTGTTCAGAGCCTGTCCTCAAAAGGCAGAGGACGGTTGCCTGAAATGTAACGGCAGCTCCACTCTTACTGACAGAAAGGGCATTGAATTCCCCCTCCTGTGTCAGAACAAAAAATATTCCGTTCTGCATAACAGCGTGCCCCTTTATATCGGTGACAAGAGCCTTTCAGGTCTTGATTTTGTAACCTTCTATTTCACAATTGAAACAAAAGAGGAATGTAAAAAAATCTATCAGGCATATTCAAGTGGTAAGGCTCCCGAGGGCAAGAAAACCAACGGCTTATACAACAGAGAATTACTGTGAATCATTAAAAAGTTTGTGAAAAAAATTTCACAAACTTTTTTTATCCCCCATAAAACTTATTCAACTTTTTCGTCATAATGTGTTAATTTCTCTTTTTTAGCTTGTGCATATTATACAAAAGTTTTAAACTCTTTTTGTCACTTTTGTGTAAGACAAAGATAAATCGCCAACAAACCCCATTGTGCATAATGCACAAACTCACATCTTTTTGTTTGTGCATTATCACTTGACTTTTTTGAAAAAATCAGTATAATAGCATTGTAATCAAAAGAAAGGAGTCCCCCGATATGGCAAACTATCGCGCACTTGAGAAAAAGCTTCTCAAACAGATCGAAGAAGAAAAGGGCTTCTCCTTTGGCAAGCTTGTAAAGATCATTAAGCTTAACGGCCTTTACAAGAATATGCAGAACATGCAGGCTATCTGATAGCCCTGTTCTTCTTCTTGATATTCCGTCTTAAACATCTTATTCGCCCATATTCATCGCCGAATCGGACTTTAAGACTGTATATAAATTTGTTTCATAAAATACCTAAAGCAACAAGTCGCCTTAAAATAGGCGACTTGTTGCTTTTCTTTTGTCACTTTGTCACACTTTCACCCTTGTTTTTTGTATCTTTCATTCATTGACTATAATATATAATTGGAGTATATTTAATTCATTATATATTTTCCCAAGAAGGAGAAATCCAGATGACAAAGAACGAAGCAAAAATCAAAGCAAAAGAGCTTGTGTCAAAAATGACAGTAGAAGAAAAAATGACACAGCTTCTCTATACCTCCCCTGCTATTGAAAGACTTGGCATCAAGGCTTACAACTGGTGGAACGAGGGCGCACACGGTGTTGCAAGAAGTGGAACTGCGACAGTTTTCCCCCATACAATCGCTATGGCTGCAACCTTTGACGGCGAGCTTATTGAGGAAATTGCAGATGTAATTTCAACAGAGGGCAGAATTAAATATAACAAGCATGTTGAATATGGCGACCACGATATTTTCAAGGGTATTACATATTGGGCACCCAATATCAATATTTTCCGTGACCCCCGTTGGGGCCGTGGTCAGGAAACCTTCGGCGAGGACCCCTTCCTTACTGCAACCCTTGGCACATCCTTCATCAAGGGTATTCAGGGCGATGGTGAATTTTATAAGGGTACTGCTTGCTCAAAGCATTTTGCAGTTCATTCAGGACCTGAAAAGGATCGTCACGGCTTTGACGCTATTGCAACTCCCCATGACCTTTATGAAACCTATCTCCCTGCCTTCGAAAAAACAGTTAAGGCAGGCGTTGCAGGTGTTATGGGTGCATATAACCGAACAAACGGCAAGCCCTGCTGTGCTCACGATTATCTTATGGGTGAGGTTCTTCGTAAAAGCTGGGGCTTTGACGGCTATTTCGTTTCTGACTGTGGCGCATTACAGGACATTTATGAATTCCATAAATTCGTTGAAACAAGAGCAGAGGCAGCTGCAGTAGCTCTTAAAAACAGCTGTGACCTCAACTGTGGTCAGACCTACGATGCTCTCGTTGATGCATACGAGGAGGACCTTATTACAGAGGAGCAGATTACAGAGGCTGCCGAAAGACTTTATATGATTCGCTTCCTTTTAGGAGAATTTGAAGAGATAAGACCCTTCTCAGACATCCCCTATTCAAAGCTTGACTGCAAGGAGCACAGAGAGCTTAACTTAAGAGCAGCAGAAAACTGCGTAACTCTTCTTAAGAATGACGGCTATCTCCCCCTTGATAAAAACACCCAAAAGAAAATTGCAGTTATCGGTCCAAATGCTCTTTCCGTTACTGCTCTCGAGGGTAACTACAACGCTTATGCCTCTGAATACATCACAGTTGCAGACGGTATCAGAAGAGTTTTCACAGATGCTGATATCGCAGTTGAAAGAGGCTGTAACTACTGCCACGAAAAAATCAATGAATGGAGTGGCTTCGGCAATATGCTCAGCGATGGCGCTGCAGCTGCTGCAGAAGCAGATATTGCAATTCTCGCACTTGGTCTCGACTGCTCAATTGAGGGCGAGGACACAGGCTTTGACAATGATTATACTGCTTGTGGCGATAAGAAAAATATCTATCTTCCCAAAACTCAGCAGAAGCTTGCAGAAATGGTTTGCGATGCTTGCGAAAATGTTATTGTTGTTATTTTGTGTGGTAGCTCCGTTGACCTTGGCGAAAAGGTAAGAAACCACGCAAAAGCTATCATCCACGCTTGGTACCCCGGTTCTCAGGGTGGTCTTGCAATTGCTAAAACAATTTCAGGTGACAACAACCCCTGTGGTAAATTACCTGTTACAATCTATGACGGCGAGCATCCTCTCCCCGATTTCATTGACTACAATATGAAGGGTAAGACCTATCGCTTCATCGAGGGCGATGCTCTTTACCCCTTCGGTTATGGTCTTTCTTACACCAAGTTCGAATACACCGATGCCAAAATCCTTGAAAAGACAGAGGACAGCATCAAGGTAAGCGTTGATGTTAAGAATATCGGCGACAGAGCAGGTATTGAGAAAACTCAGATTTATGCTCAGTACACCGACTCAAGAACCTACACTCCCAATTTCCAGCTTTGTGGTATCAAATCAACAAGCCTCGAAGCAGGCGAAGCAAAGAATGTAACAATCGATATTGATACATATTGGATTAAAGCAGTTCTCGAGGACGGTCAGAGAGTAAACCCCGACGGCAAAATCACTCTTTATGTTGGCGGCCACCAGCCCGATAAAGTAAGTAACGAATTACTTGGTTACGAATGTGAGAAAATTGAATTATAATAAATAACAAAAACAACAAATCCCCATTGATAGAAAAAACTATCAATGGGGATTATTCTTATTTTCCGCGAAGCCTATCATCCCTGTGCGCAAGCATAGGGAGGGGGACCATCGCTTGCGATGGTGGTGGGTTGCCCCGTAAAGATCACCCTTTGTAAAAGTATCGCAACACCTTTATTTTAATACCCTAACACACCTTCAACAGATTCGTCATTTTCAATCCATTCAGAAACTTTTATAATTCTATATGTATCTTTATCGTCACGGATTATAACTTCTTCAATTCCTGCGTTTATTACCATTCTTTTGCACATTGAACAGCAACAAGCATCCTTTACATATTCTCCTGTTTTAACATCTGTTCCCACAAGGAAAATCGTGCTTCCAATCATATCTTTTCTTGAAGCGCTTATAATTGCATTCGCTTCCGCGTGAACGCTTCTGCAAAGCTCATATCTTTCTCCGCGAGCAATATTCAGTTTTTCTCTGATACAAACACCCATATCGGTACAATTCTGTCTGCCTCTTGGTGCACCTACATAACCTGTAGAAATAATTTCATCGTCCTTAACAATTACCGCACCATAATGTCTTCTCAAACAAGTACATCTTTGTGAAACTGTTTGAGCTATATCTAAATAATAATTTATTTTATCTCTTCGCATTTTTATCACCTTATATTCTTTTAGGCGCATTTTCGCGCCCCGAAATTTTGCATTTTGCATTCTGCATTTTGCATTAAAGAATATATTCTTTAACAACCTCACCACTCAAGCTCTTATGAGTAATCGCACTATCGTCAACAATCATATACCCTCTTGGTGTATTTTCCTTAGGAATAGAAACTGAGCCGGGGTTTGCATAAATATATCCACCCTCTAATTCCTCAATTTTGCTTACATGAGTATGACCATTGAAGAGAATATCACCCTTTTTGATTTTGGGTAAATTCTGAGGGTTCATCTTGTGTCCGTGAGTAAGGAAGAACATTCTACCCTTGTGATAAAAGAAAGCATATTCTGCAAGAACAGGGAAAGAAAGCACCATTTCGTCAACCTCTGCCTCGCAGTTACCTCTTACGCAAAGAATATCCTCGTCCATATCATTCAAAAGTGCAATAACACCCTTGGGATTATATTCCTCGGGCAAATCGTTACGAGGGCCGTGATACAAAACATCACCTAAAAGCACTAATTTTTCGCATTTTTCTTCTCTGTATTTCTCGACTAATTCACGGCAGTATTTTAAAGAACCGTGAATATCGGATGCAATCATAATTTTCATAAGAATATCTCCTCTGTTTCAGACTGAAATAATCATACCATAAATTAAATAAAACATCAACTTGTACATAATAAAAAACAAGGATTACAACTTTAATTGCAATCCTTGTAAAATCGACTTATGCGCTAAATATAATAGCTTATTTTTTCTTTTTGCCGAATAAGCCTTTTTTCTCTTCCGGGTCAACGGGCTTTGCACCCATTGTGGTGTTGAAGCTCATAAGCGCTTCTTTTTGCTTTTCGTTAAGGTTTTTCGGTACTTCAACCGTAACCTTAACAAGCTGGTCGCCTCGTCTTGTGGAGTTAAGAACGGAAATACCTCTGCCCTTCAACTTGAAAATATCACCGGGCTGAGTACCTGCAGGAAGAATATATTCAACATCTCCGTCAAGAGTGGGAACTCTGAGCTTGTCACCGAGAGCAGCCTGAACAAAGCTTACCTTAACCTCGTACCATACATTGTAGCCGTCACGCTCAAAGAAGGGATGAGGCTTAACAACAACGCCTACTCTGAGGTCGCCTGCAGGACCACCGTTTGCGCCTGCATTACCGAGGTTACGAACTGTAAACACCTGTCCGTCATCAATACCTGCAGGAATGTTGATTTCCTGCTTGACAGTTCTTCTGATTCTGCCTGCGCCCTTACATCTTGAGCAGGGATTGGGATTGAATTTACCCTTACCACCACAGCGCTGACAGGGCTTTGATGTACTGATAGTGCCGAATGGTGTTCTCTGCTGAACATTTATCTGACCTCTGCCGTTACAGTCAGGACAGGTCTGAGGTGAAGAGCCCTTGGCTGCGCCTGAGCCTGCACACTCGTCGCAGACCTCAATTTTCTGGAATTCAACATTCTTCTTACAGCCCTTTGCAGCTTCCTCAAAGGTAATATATATGTTAGTCTGAATATCACTGCCTCGTCTTGGTGCATTGGGGTTGGAGCGAGCTCCACCACCTCCACCGAAACCTCCGAAGAATGAGCCGAAAAGGTCGCCCAAATCGAAATCCATTCCACCGTCAAAGCCACCGAAGCCACCAAAGCCACCACCCTGACCTGCGCCATAGCTTGGGTCAACACCTGCGAAGCCAAAACGGTCATATTTTTCCTTCTTGTCAGAGTCAGAAAGAATTTCATAAGCCTCGTTTGCTTCCTTGAACTTTGCCTCAGCCTCCTTATTATCGGGGTTAAGGTCGGGATGATATTTCTTCGCAAGCTGGCGATATGCTTTTTTTATCTCATCAGGTGTGGCGCTTTTGGAAACGCCAAGCACCTCATAATAATCTCTTTTATCTGCCATAAGTAATTCCTCTCTTATAGGAACTTATTACTCGCCAAAGACGGCTCTTTTTGAGAACCGTCTTTGAGAATATATTCAATAATTAGTCAACATCTGTGAAGGGTGCTTCTGTGTAGTTGTCGCCACCCTGAGCGCCTGCAGCGTTGGGGTCAAAGCCTGCACCCATATTATTGGGGTCAAAGCCCTGTGCACCACCTGCAGCCTTGTAAAGCTTTTCAGAAATCTCGTAGAACTTAGCCTGAAGAGCCTCCTGCTTAGCCTTGATAGCTTCGATATCCTCGCCCTTAAGAGCTTCCTTAAGGTCTTCTACCTTAGCGTTGATGTCATTCTTATCTGCTTCGTCGAACTTGTCGCCGTTTTCAGAAACGAGCTTTTCGCATTCGAATACCATCTGATCTGCGCCATTACGGATATCAACTGCTTCCTTGCGCTTCTTGTCTTCCTCTGCAAACTGCTCTGCTTCTCTAACTGCCTTATCAATATCATCCTTGCTCATATTTGAGGAAGCTGTGATAGAGATTGACTGCTCCTTACCTGTACCAAGGTCCTTTGCAGAAACATGAACGATACCGTTAGCGTCGATGTCGAAGGTAACCTCAATCTGAGGAGTACCACGACGAGCAGGAAGAATACCGTCAAGGTGGAACATACCAAGAGTTTTGTTATCTCTTGCAAATTCTCTTTCGCCCTGAAGAACGTGGATTTCAACTGATGTCTGGTTATCTGCTGCAGTTGAGAAAATCTGGCTCTTCTTTGTGGGGATGGTTGTGTTTCTTTCAATAATCTTTGTGCAAACGCCACCAAGAGTTTCGATACCAAGTGAAAGAGGTGTAACGTCAAGAAGGAGAAGACCTTCTACATCGCCACCGAGAACACCTGCCTGAAGAGCAGCACCCATAGCAACACATTCGTCGGGGTTGATGCCCTTGTAGGGCTCTTTGCCTGTGTAATTTTTAACTGCGTCCTGAACAGCAGGGATTCTTGAAGAACCACCAACCATAAGAACCTTATCAATTTCAGAAACCTTAAGACCTGAGTCGGAAATTGCCTGACGAACGGGAGCCATTGTTGCTTCAACAAGGTCAACTGTAAGCTCGTTGAATTTAGCTCTTGTAAGAGTTGTGTCAAGGTGAAGAGGACCTGCCTCAGTCATTGTGATGAAGGGAAGGTTGATTGCAGATGATGTAACACCTGAAAGCTCAATTTTTGCTTTTTCTGCAGCTTCCTTAAGTCTCTGCATAGCCATCTTATCGCCTGAAAGGTCTGCGCCTGTTTCCTTTTTGAATTCAGTTACGAGCCAGTCGATAATTCTCTGGTCAAAGTCGTCACCACCGAGACGGTTGTTACCTGCAGTTGCAAGAACCTCCTGAACTCCTTCGCCCATTTCAATGATAGATACGTCGAATGTACCACCACCAAGGTCATAAACCATAACCTTCTGATCGTTTTCCTTGTCGATACCGTAAGCAAGAGCAGCAGCTGTGGGCTCGTTGATAATTCTCTTAACATCAAGACCTGCAATCTTACCTGCGTCCTTAGTTGCCTGACGCTGAGAGTCTGTAAAGTAAGCAGGAACAGTGATAACTGCTTCTGTTACCTTGTCACCGAGATAGCTTTCTGCGTCTGCTTTAAGCTTAGAAAGAATCATTGCAGAAATCTGCTGGGGTGTGTAGGATTTGTCGTCAATATTAACCTTGTAATCTGTACCCATCTGTCTTTTGATAGATGCGATTGTTCTGTCGGGGTTCTGAACTGCCTGACGCTTTGCAACCTGACCAACAAGTCTTTCGCCGGACTTTGAGAAGCCTACAACAGAGGGAGTAGTTCTGTTACCTTCAACGTTAGCAATAACTACGGGCTCGCCGCCTTCGATAACTGCTACGCATGAGTTAGTTGTACCTAAGTCAATACCAATTGTTTTTGCCATTTTAATTACCTCCGAATTTATTTAAAGTTTATTATTTATATTGTTAATTGGTAACCTGAACAGTTGCAAAACGCAATATTCTGTCACCCATTTTATAACCTTTTTCAAAAACTGCTGCGATTGAGTTTTCAGGAAGCTCATCGTTTTCAACAGTCATAACAGCGCTGTGAATATTGGGGTCGAACTCGTCGCCAACCTCACCGAAAGCCTCAACATCCATATTTTTAAGGATTTCCTTAAGCTGAGTAACGGTCATTTCAACGCCTTTTCTGTAAACCTCAACATCATCTGTCTGATTCTGAAGAGCTCTGTCAAAATTGTCAATTACAGGAAGAAGAGCCTTAAGAGTGTTACCCTTTGCATCACCGTAGGTTGCTTCCTTTTCTCTCTGAGAGCGCTTTCTGTAATTGTCATATTCTGCAAGAGTGCGAAGATGTGAATCCTTAAGAGCAGCCATTTCGCTTGAAAGCTTTTCAATTTCTGCCTTAAGAGCGTCAACCTCTGCATTCTTTTTTACTTTCTTTTCCTTTTTAGGTTCCTTTTTAACCTCAGCAGTCTCTTCCTGCTCAACTGCTTTGTTTTCTTCGTTTACCATTTTTACCTCACTCCTCATCAAGTGTTTCGGAAAGAAGGCTTCCGATAACCGATGCTAAATATTTAATACTGGGAATAAGCCTTGCATAATCAAGTCTTGTAGGACCGATTATACCGATTGAACCACTGTCCTTATCCCCTACAGAATATTTCGAGAAAATTGTTGAAGAGTTTTTCAACTCTCTGTAAAGGTTTTCTGTACCTATCGCAACATTCAGCTGCTTTTTATGTGAGCCAAGCATATTCTCAAGAGGTGTTCCTCTGCGAAGGAAATCCATCAGCCTGAAGGCATCCTCGGAAAGCTCCTCGTGATTGAGTATGTTTGACTGCCCCTTCAAATGAAGCTCCGTTGTTTTAACTGCTTCGCAAAGGTCTGCTATAGCACACAAAAACGGTGACATTATGAAAACTCTGTCTCCAAGAGAAGCAACGAGAGTCTGAATAACCATAACATTGATGTCTGAAACAGATTTACCGATAAAGTAATTCTGACAGATGTTATAGAAGACCTCGGCAATATCAACATTGATTTGCGCGTCGCTTCTGACAACTGAGCTTTTAAGAATACCCGAGGTTGCGAGAAGAACTATCATCGCCGTATGCTCGCTTAAGGGAACAAGCTCAATTCTTTTGATTTTCGCATCTGCATCTGCAGGCGAAGATGAAACTGCAACGCAGTCTGTCAACTCTGCAAGAATGCTACCTGCCTTTTCAAGAAGCTTATCAGGCTCACCTGAAAAGGACTGAAGCCAGATTTTGATTCTCTCCTGCTCTTCAACACCTAATTCATAGGTAGTCATTAAATTATCAACATAGTATCTGTAACCAAGCTGAGAAGGTACACGACCTGCTGAGGTATGAGGCTGTTCAAGAAGACCAAGCTCAACAAGGTCTGCCATATCGTTACGGATTGTAGCAGAAGAAACTGCGTTACCCATTTCGGCGCAGATTGCTTTTGAACCAACAGGCTCGCCTGTTGCAATAAAGCGCTCGATTATAATTCCGAGAATCTGTTGCTTACGCCCTGAAAGCTCTGCCACAACCTCACCTCTTTTCGGTTTTTATCACCGTTAGCACTCTTGTTGGGCGAGTGCTAACTCTGTTAATAATATACTCCCACCCTTAGCATTTGTCAACCACTTTTGCAAAATTTATTGTAAATAGTTTGTGAATAGATGTTAAAATTATGCAAAAATAAAAAGCTACTCCGAAAAGCAGCTTATAAAAAGATTATATTCAGTTTTCAGGCTCGTCTTCAATAGGGTAGGTATAAAAAATACCACTCGCCCCATATTCACAAGCTTCATCATAACATTCCAGAGATTCAGGCTTATCAAGATATCTTTCTCTTTCTGTTATATACTCATCCTCAATTCTTATAAATTCCCAACCTTGAATTTCAAGATACTTCACCGCTTCATCAAAAGCATTCTCCATTGTTTCAGCCTTCACCCAACAATTCACGAAAGCTCCACCCAGTTCTTTACTTTCAGGATTACTTTCACTTGGAACAGCCTCTAACATAAAAAAGTAAATATTCATTAATACCACATCTTTCAACCATTATCATTATTCTGATTATCCGTTTTTGCGATAACTATATCGCATTGGTCGCAATAATATGCTTGTGCAACATAACCTTTTATAAGAGAATATTTTTCTCCAAAGGCAACCGCCCCTTCTGCAACACTAAAGTTAAGTACAGTTGACTTTTTACCATAAGGTATCCATTGAATAGGTCTTTCAGCATTATGAAAATAACCACAAGCCATTTCCTTTAAACAATACGGACATTTCATAAACACAACCTCCAATGTTATTATATATTGTAATTATAACACAGTAAACTAACCTTTTCAATCCATTTGCCCGTCAGGGCAACTTCGTTGACAAAGTCACTTCATTGCATAGCCTTCATTTACCAAAGGTAACTTCATTTATTTATGTCCGCAAGCGATCAATGAAGTTTACTGCAAGCAGTAAAATGAAGTACTCGCTTCACTCGTAACAGAGTTATGTCCTGCGGACATAAATAAAAAACCACTTCCGAAGAAGTGGTTTTTGGCAGCGGGATAGGGATTCGAACCCCAACAAACAGAGTCAGAGTCTGTCGTGCTACCGTTACACTATCCCGCTAAGAACGAGTGATATTATACTATTACATTTCCCGAATGTCAATAGTTTATTTAAAATTTTTTAAAAAAGTTTTTAACAACTTATTTTAAAAAAGTGTTGACAATTTAGTTTATGTGTGATAATATATCAAGGCTAACATATGCAGAGATACCGAAGTGGTTATAACGGAACGGTCTTGAAAACCGTCGTACGGAAACGTACCGTGGGTTCGAATCCCACTCTCTGCGCCACCCTTAGGGGACAATTAAATAACTGATTTCAGTTACCAATGCAGAAGTACTCAAGTTGGTGACGAGGCGCCCCTGCTAAGGGCGTAGGTCGGGAAACCGGCGCGAGAGTTCGAGTCTCTCCTTCTGCGCCAAATAAAAAGGATATCCGAAAGGGTATCTTTTTTATTTTTTACTTTTTCACTCTTCACCATTCACTCTTCACTATAAAAAGCAAAACCACTTCTTCGGAAGTGGTTTTTTCTTTTTGCCTTGAACCCTACTCTTTTATTTGATATAATACCTATATAAATTTCTGAGGAGGAAATAAAAATGAAAAAGGTCAAAGCTATAATATCAATATTATTAGTATTCACCTTGTTTTTCTCAGTAGCATCATGCGGCAAGGATACTACTGAAGAAACAACAACCACAACAACCCAGCAATATATTGCACCTAATGAAACTGTCAGCTCAGATGCTACCTATTCTGACACAGTAGCTGATACATCTGCTATAACCAATGCAGCTGTTGATACAACAGCTTCTGTTGCTCCTGCCGAAACTCAGGCTCCTGAAACACAGGGTACTGTTGACACACCTGCTCAGCAGATGCCCGAAACCAACGCACCTCAGCAGACTCAGGCAGCAACTCAGGCTCCGAGCACCTCAACATCCGAGGAGATCCACGAGGCTGACGGCAGAACCTATTACATTTACTACCCCGAAAATATAAAATCCTCAAAGAAGACCTACCCTGTTCTTTCCTGGGCTAACGGCACAGCCTGTCAGCCCTCTATGTACACAGGTATGTTCACAGAGCTTGCAAAGGGTGGCTATATTGTTATCGCAAGCAGCGAAACAATGGCAGCTGACGGAAATGCACAGATTGATGCTCTCGATTTTGTTATTTCTCTTAACAGTGACTCTTCAAGCCTTGCTTATAAAAAAGTGAACACAAAGGCTCTGGGTGTTATCGGTCACTCTCAGGGTGGCAGAAGCTCCGTAAACGCTGCAGTCAAGGATTCAAGAATCAAATGCGCTGTTTCTCTTGCAGGCAGTAACTATGTTGAGGAAGCAGAGCTCAATTCAACCCCCACTCTCTTTATTGCAGGTGGCAGCGATATGATAGTTTTAGCATCTCAATGGATTCAGCCTGCATACGATGCTGCAAAGGGGCCTGCAGTTTACGCTTCACTTAACAAGGCAATCCACACCACCTGCTGCACCAACCCCGAAAAATACACATCATATATTCTCGATTGGTGCGACAGCTGGCTTAAGGGCGACGCAAAAGCTCTTTATACCTTTAGCAGTAACGGCGCTCTCGCCACCGACGGTAGCTGGAGCAATTTCCAATGTAAAGGATTCTGATTATGAAAAAATTTCATTTATTATGTAACGCCCATCTTGACCCAATATGGCTCTGGGCGAAAAACGAAGGCGTAGCAGAAGCAATTTCCACCTTCCGTGTTGCTGCAGATTTCTGCGAAAAATATGATAATTTCATTTTCAACCACAACGAATCCGTGTTATACGAATGGGTTGAGGAAAATGAGCCCGAGCTTTTCAAGAGAATACAGGAGCTTGTTAAAAAAGGCAAATGGCGCATTATGGGTGGCTGGTATCTTCAGCCCGACTGCACTATGCCCTCTGCCGAGGGATTCCTCAGACAAATTGAGGTTGGCAACGCTTATTTCAAGGAGAAATTCGGTGTTAAGCCCTCTACTGCCATAAACTTTGATCCCTTCGGTCACACTCGTGGCCTTGTTCAGATTTTAAAGAAAACGGGCTACCATTCATATTTATTTATGCGCCCCCACAATATTGTCGGCGATGACACTGACTTTATATGGAAGGGCTATGACGGTAGCGAAATCATCGGTCATTCAATGTGGGGTGGCTATAACTGCGCTCGTGGCGAGGTCACTCAGAAGATTGATAAATTCCTTGAGGAATCCCACGATGGCGCAAATCTTATGCTTTGGGGCGTAGGAAACCACGGTGGTGGACCCTCAAAAATTGACCTCGATAGCATTGAGGAATATATAAAAACTCACCCCGAAATAATAGTCCAGCACTCCTATTGCGAAAGCTATTTTTCCGAGGTTGATGTTAAAGAATTAAACACATACAGCAAATCTCTCGTTCATTGTATGGTCGGCTGCTACACAACGATGGCACAGGTTAAAAAGAACTACAGAGCCTTGGAAAACGAGCTTGTAACCTGTGAGAAAATGCTTGCATTAAGTGGCGTTGATTATGATAAGAACGAGCTTAAATCAGCAGAAAAGGCACTCCTATTCAGTCAGTTCCACGATATTCTCCCCGGTACAATGATCAAGGACGGCGAAACCGAGGTTCTCAGACTCTTAGGCTACGGCAGAGAAATCGTCTCTCGCCTTACTGCTAAAGCTTTTTTCAAGCTTTGTCAGAGTCAGAAAAAGGCAATCGATGGAGAAATTCCCGTTATTGTTTTCAACCCCCACCCCTATTCTGTTACAAGAGAAATTCAGGTAGAATTCCAGCTTGCTGACCAGAACTGGAACGAAGGCGAAACGACCCTTGTAAAAATCCGTGACGAAAAGGGCAATTATCTCCCCTGTCAGAACGAAAAGGAAGCAAGCAGTCTGACTATGGACTGGAGAAAGCGAATTTGCTTCAGAACAGAGCTGAAGCCTATGAGCATCAATCGCTTTGACTGCGAATTGGCAGTTCATAAAATTGACAAAAGACCTATTGCTCCCTTAGGAGAAAGCGACACTCATTTCATTTTTGAAAACGAAAAAATCTCTGTTCTTATTAACAAAGAAACAGGTCTTATTGATAAATACGAAGCAAACGGTATAAATCTTCTCAAGGAGAACAGTGGCAAAATCCTTGTTTACAAGGATAACGAAGACCCTTGGGGCATGACTAACGACGGCTTCTATGAAAAAATCAGTCAGTTTACCCTGCTTTCAAAGGATGAAGCAAACAGCTTCGCAGGCTATCCTGATGCAAAATGCGAAAATGTCCACATCATCGAAAACGGTGATGTCAGAGCAAAGATTCAGGCTACCTTCAAAAATCGTAGTTCCTTTGCAATCATCACCTATTCGCTCCCCAAGGCTGACACATATATTGATATTGATGTTAAAATCCTTGCAAATGATGTAAACACTCTCTACAAGCTTTCATTCGACACAGCCTTTGCTGACCCCACATTTATCGGTCAGACTGCTTACGGCAGAGAGGAGCTTCTCAAGGAAGAAAAAGAGGTAACCTATCAGAAATGGTGCGCCTTCAAGGATGAAGAAAAAACATTGGCAGTTATAAACAGTAGTACATATGGTGGTAGCGCAAGAGACAACACCCTCAACATTACCCTTATGAGAACTCCCGTTTATTCTGCTCATCCCATAAATCAGCGACCCATTACCGACGATGACAGATTTCACAATCACATTGATATGGGCGAAAGAGATTTTTCTTACAGATTAACTCCCGAGTTTGACAACATTGATGTTGAAGCAGAAATCTTCAATCAGCCACCCTTTGCCCTTTCCTTCTTCCCGTCGGGCAACGGCGAAAAAAAGGAAACCGAGTGTAAAATTGACAACTCAAAAATTCTTCTTTCTTCTTACAAGGAAACAGAAAACGGCAGTTATTTAATTCGCCTTTTCAATACAGCAGAGAAAAATGAAACCACAATTTTCACTATCAACGGCAAAGAATTTAAAATCAGCTTCACCCCATTTGAAGCAAAGGGCTTTATTCTCAATAACGGTGAGTTAACAGAATGTAATTTGATAGGAGAATAAACCAAATCGCACACTATCATTCCGCATTCCGAACTCCGCATTCCACATTCAAAAATGCAACGATTAATTCACAAATTACTCGTTGCATTTTCTTTTTATATATTGTATAATAAACTATCAATATATAAAATAAGGTAAATATGTCTTTAAGAAAGGTGGTTCTATGAAAAAAGCTTTTAAAATATCAGTTATTGCAGTCGTTATAGCTGCTATCATAGTTCTTACCTCTATGCCCTTTGGGGCAGTAGAAATCAAAAGATATTACGGTGACCTCAACAACGATTCCTATGTCACAACTCAGGATGCTATCATCGCTCTTTCAATTGCAGCAGGCATTTATGAGGACGAACTTACAGGAATGGATTTCGAGTGTGCCGATATCATAAAAAACAATGATATTGATACAGCTGATGCCCGTTTCATTTTAAGAACTGCAGCAGGTCAGGAATTAAAAAGACAGATGGAAGGCTATGAGTTTAACGAAAACGCTGACGCATTCCTTGAAAAAGTCAACCAGATGCGAATTAATGAGGGTGTTTCATCGTTAAAGCTTTCAACTCCTCTTTGCAACGCTGCAAGAGAGGCTGCCGAGGAATATGCAACCAAAACAGGTACTGCATTAGCTCGCGAGGACGGCTCATATTATTACAAACTTCTTGACGAAAAAGGCATAAGCTACACCTTTGCAGACAAAATAATAATCCCTGCATCCTTCGGCTACAAGGAAACCTTTGCAGCCCTTGAAAAAATTGAGCAGAGCAAAAAAGCTCTTTTAAGCAAAAACTTCAAAAAATTCGGTATAGGAGCTTACACCAAGGATGGCCACACATTCTATTGGTGCATATTCCTTACAGACTGATAAAAATAACAAAGCAATATACTCGAAAGGACGATACAAATGAGTGATTATAAAATCGAAACAAAATGTGTTCAGGGTGGCTATACACCTGGTAATGGCGAGCCCCGACAGATTCCGATAATCCAGAGCACAACCTTCAAATATGCAACAAGCGAGGATATGGGTAAGCTCTTCGACCTTGAAGCAAGTGGCTATTTCTATACCCGTCTTCAGAACCCCACAAACGATTCAGTTGCTGCAAAAATCTGCGAGCTTGAGGGTGGTACAGCAGCAATGCTCACCTCTTCAGGTCAGGCAGCATCCTTCTATGCAGTTTTCAATATTGCAACCTGTGGCGACCATGTTGTTTCTTCTTCAACAATTTACGGTGGAACATATAACCTCTTCGCAGTTACAATGAAGAAAATGGGTATTGATTTCACCTTCGTTTCACCTGACTGCACAGAGGAGGAGCTTAACGCAGCATTCCGTCCCAACACTAAAGCAGTTTTCGGCGAAACAATCGCAAACCCTGCTCTTACTGTTCTTGATATTGAAAAATTCGCAAAAGCAGCTCACGCTCACGGTGTTCCTCTTATCATAGATAACACCTTCGCAACTCCCGTTGGCTGCCGTCCTTTTGAATGGGGCGCAGATATTGTTACTCATTCAACAACAAAATATATGGATGGCCACGGTGCAGCAGTTGGTGGCTGTATTGTTGATTCAGGTAAATTTGACTGGATGGCTCACGCTGATAAATTCCCCGGTCTTTGCACTCCTGATGATAGCTATCATGGTATCACCTACGCAGAGCGCTTCGGTAAAGAGGGCGCATTTATCACAAAGGCAACTGCTCAGCTCATGAGAGACTTCGGTTCAATTCAATCTCCTCAGAATGCTTTCTACCTTAACTTAGGTCTTGAAAGCCTCCATGTAAGAATGAAGCGCCATTGTGAAAACGGTCTTGCAGTTGCGAAATTCCTTGAATCAAGCGACAAGATTGACTGGGTAACCTACCCCGGTCTTGAAAGCGATAAATATTACAGCCTTGCTCAGAAATATCTCCCCAATGGTTCTTGCGGTGTTGTTTCATTCAGTGTTAAGGGCGGAAGAAAAGCAGCAGAAGAGTTTATGAAAAAGCTCAAACTTATCGCAATCGAAACTCATGTTGCAGATGCAAGAAGCTG
>JAZQUT010000045.1:0-6096 GCA_045631405.1 Acutalibacteraceae bacterium
TTGCTGTCATAGTAAGCTGTAAGGAACTTACCAGCGTCATCACGGCTGAAGCCGTATGTCATCTGAGTAAGGTCGTTTGTACCGAAGCAGAAGAAGTCAGCTTCCTTAGCAACTTCGTCAGCTGTGATACAAGCTCTGGGGATTTCGATCATTGTACCAACTTCGTATTTGAGGTCTGCGCCTGCAGCTGCGATTTCAGCATCAGCAGTATCGATAACAACCTTCTTAACGAACTTAAGTTCTTTAACGTCGCCTACGAGAGGAATCATGATTTCAGGAACAACATTCCAGTCAGCGTGAGCCTTCTGAACATTGATAGCTGCACGGATAACAGCCTTTGTCTGCATTGCAGCGATTTCGGGATATGTAACTGCAAGACGGCAGCCACGGTGACCCATCATGGGGTTGAACTCGTGAAGAGAAGCGATGATAGCTTTGATATCTTCAACGGATTTGCCCTGAGCATCTGCAAGAGCCTTGATATCAGCTTCTTCAGTGGGAACGAACTCATGAAGAGGGGGATCAAGGAAACGGATTGTAACGGGGTTGCCTTCAAGAGCTTCATAGAGAGCTTCGAAGTCGCCCTGCTGATAAGGAAGAATCTTATCAAGAGCTGCTTCTCTTTCTGCAACTGTGTCAGCACAGATCATTTCACGGAATGCAGCAATTCTGTCTGCCTCGAAGAACATATGCTCTGTACGGCAGAGACCGATGCCTTCTGCACCGAGCTCGCGAGCTTTCTTAGCATCAGCGGGAGTATCAGCATTTGTACGAACCTTAAGAGTTCTGTATTTGTCAGCCCAATCCATGATTCTGCCGAATTCACCTGCGATTTCAGCGTCAACTGTGGGGATGATGCCGTCGTAGATGTTACCTGTTGAACCATCGATAGAGATGTAGTCGCCTTCGTTGTAAACCTTGCCAGCGAGTTCAAATTTCTTGTTTTCTTCGTCCATTTTGATTTCGCCACAACCAGATACACAGCAAGTACCCATACCACGAGCAACAACAGCTGCGTGAGATGTCATACCACCACGAACTGTGAGGATACCCTGAGAAGCTTTCATACCTGTGATATCTTCGGGAGATGTTTCAAGACGAACAAGAACAACCTTTTCGCCACGAGCGTTCCAAGCTTCTGCGTCTTCAGCAGTGAATACTACCTTACCGCAAGCAGCACCAGGAGATGCGCCAAGACCCTTACCTGCAGGAGTTGCAGCCTTAAGTGCTTTAGCATCGAACTGGGGATGAAGAAGAGTGTCAAGGTTTCTGGGATCGATCATAGCAACAGCTTTCTTTTCGTCGATCATGCCTTCGTCAACGAGGTCACAAGCGATCTTAAGAGCAGCCTTTGCAGTTCTCTTACCATTTCTTGTCTGAAGCATATAGAGCTTGCCTGCTTCAACAGTAAATTCCATATCCTGCATATCTCTGTAGTGATTTTCGAGGATAGGGCAAACTTTTGTGAATTCTGCGAATGCCTCGGGGAATTATTCAGCCATTTCAGCGATGGGCATGGGAGTACGAACACCAGCAACAACGTCTTCACCCTGAGCGTTTACAAGGAATTCACCCATAAGGCCTTTGTCACCTGTAGCGGGGTCACGAGTGAAAGCAACACCAGTACCGCAATCATCACCCATGTTACCGAATGCCATTGCCTGAACGTTAACAGCAGTACCCCATGAATAAGGGATATCGTTGTCACGACGGTAAACGTTTGCACGGGGGTTGTCCCATGAACGGAAAACTGCTTCAACAGCACCCATAAGCTGTTCTTTGGGGTCTGAGGGGAAGTCTTTACCGATTTTTGATTTGTATTCAGCTTTGAACTGACCTGCAAGTTCTTTGAGGTCTTCAGCAGTAAGCTCGATATCCTGAGTTACGCCTTTAGCTTCTTTCATTTCATCGATGAGCTGCTCGAAGTATTTCTTACCAACTTCCATAACAACGTCAGAATACATCTGGATGAATCTTCTGTAGCAGTCATAAGCCCAACGAGCGTTGCCTGACTTTGCAGCCATAACTTCAACAACTTCTTCGTTAAGACCAAGGTTAAGGATTGTATCCATCATACCGGGCATGGATGCACGAGCACCGGAACGAACAGAAACGAGAAGGGGATTTTCTTTGTCGCCGAATTTCTTGCCAACAACGCCTTCCATTTTGTCGATGTATTCCATAATCTGTGCCTGGATTTCATCGTTAATTTTTCTGCCGTCCTCATAGTACTGAGTACAAGCTTCAGTTGTGATTGTGAAACCCTGAGGAACAGGAAGACCAATGTTAGTCATTTCTGCAAGGTTTGCACCTTTACCACCGAGAAGTTCACGCATTGAAGCGTCGCCCTCTGAGAACAAATAAACGAATTTCTTGCTCATAATTTACCTCCAATAAATTTTTTGCGCATTTTGGCGCAATTAGAGTTATTACACCATCGCTCATTGTAACACATATTTTCAGAATTTTCCATAGTTTAAAGGTAAAAAACCCATAATATAACAAAGATTTTTTTGGTAAAGATAGACAATGAAGTTGAAAGTGGCAAATGGCAAGTGGCAAATTTCCGGGAAGCTTCGCTTCCAAACATTATAATCGCCGACCGCAGGTCCCGAAACTTGCCACTTGCAACTTTCAACTTGCCACTAAAAAACCGCCCTCTTGCGAGGACGGTTTTCTCTTAATATTTATCTTTTATCTTTTTAGCATTCGAGTATGCGCTGTAGGTCTTGCTGTAATAAGCTTTAACCTTATAGATATAAGTCTTACCCTTTCTTGCTTTTGTATGGGTATATTTAACCTTTGAATTACCTTTTACGGTTGTAAGCTTTTTATAGCTTTCTGAACCGGTTTTATAGTAAATCACATAACCCTGTGCACCTGTTACCTTGCTCCAATTAAGAGTAATACCCTTTTTGATGCTCTTAGGTGTTTTCAAGGTTGGGTCCGAAAGGTGTAAGATTGACTTTGAGTTTGAAGCTTCAGAGCTACCTGCCTCATTTACAGCTTTAACAATATAATAATATTTCTTGCCTGAGGAAGCTTTCTTGTCCGTATAGTAAGTTTTAGTTGCTGTACCTATCTTGCTATAAGAACCACCACTTGTTTTACGGTAAACATAGTACTTATCAGCACCGCTTACTTTACCCCAAGTGATTTTTACACCATCAGCTGTATTTTCAATCTTGCTGAGCTTGGGTTTTGAACATTTAAGCTGAGCAATCTTTGCTTTTTCAACTATCTCTTTACATACAGTACATTTCTTAACCTTTGTACCTGCTGTATCTACTGTAGCTTTTTTAGTTGTTTCCCATGAGCCTGCTTTGTGACTCTTCTTTGCAATTTTTTCTGTTTCAAGGGTTATTCCACACTCTTTACAATATTTAAAGTGCGAGCCCTCACTAAAACAAGTTGGGTTTTTATCAATTACCCAATCCGTTGCAGTATGATCTGTTACAGAAATAATTGTAGTATTAAGGATTTCTCCACAGTCAATACATTCCTGATGTTTTAAACCAGTTTCTGTACATGTTGAGTTTTTGTCAACAATCCATTCACTTGCAGTATGCTCACAAACAAAAACCAAATCATCATCGGCAGGAATTTCCTCAAGCGCAATTGTTTCCCAAGAAAGGAATTTAACATCTGCTCCGTTGTATTCAATTGTAACTCTCAAGCATTTAACAATTTCTGCAGCGTTTCCGTAGGGCATAATGATATAATCAATGCCTAAAATCGCACCCTCGGGTACTTCATAAGCCTGTTCAACAGTGTAGCCATAAACCTCATATTTACCGTTACCAAGACTCTTATAGCCTTTTGTTGCATAGGTGATGCTATCGCCCATACCGCCAGCATCAGGCATATCGTAGGTATGTGTTTCTGCATTGTATTTGGGGTCATTATCAATATCGTTTCTCAAGATGCTTATATCGCTTATATTGAAAAGCTTCAAAGCCTGAGCCTCATACACATCTGCAGGAATTGCATAATAACGAAGAGTATATGAATATGTCTTGTCGCCATAAGAATATTCAATCAGCTTATCGTATGAATTATACTTTTCTCTATCAATTTTATAGTCAGTAACCCATTTTATCTGACGGGGCGTGAATTCATAAATATTATCCTCGCCACCACCGAAAACAACAGCAAACCAAAGCTTCTGAATCTCTGAATGGAATGTAGCAAAGTAATTCTCCGTTGCATTTACAGTAACAGTAAGCATACTACAAACCAAAACAATACACATTAGTAATGATATTATTCTTTTCATAATCATATCTCCTATTTAACCTTTATCAAAACGACGGCTTACCAGTCTCGAAGTATCCATATACAGCGTCGTCGTGTAAGCCAAGTTATTCGCTCAATATTTTAATTATGCTCGCCTACTGTTACTGCCATAACTGATATCAGGTTATAGCCTGTTTCGGTTTCTTTGAGAGTAATATCGGCATATTTATCAGGTTGGGTTGCGGCGATTGTTCCATCGGGGGCAACCTCGATGTTATTTGTGCCAACATAGCCTACGCGGAGAATTGCAAGACCACCTGTTTTTTCAACAGACTCAATTCTTACTGTAAAGGACGGGGTTACGCCTGTAAGAGGTACAGTATAGGTATCTGCACTTGCATCATAGGTAAATTCATAACCGTAACCCATAACGCTTGAATGGACTATTTCAACATCGGGTCCGAACATTTTAAGATAATAACCTGCAACATCCTCCGCAGGAACTACAAGACCTTTTTCGGTTACATTATAATCCCCTGTTTTAACATCATCTGTTAAAAGAGTACATATTGCAATATTAAGAAGTGCATTTTTATCTGCCTTTGTTATATCTGAGAAAGAATCGGGGTCAACGCCAACTACCCAGGTTAAAAACTCTGCATAACCTGAATAATCAACAACCTCTTCCTCACCCGAATAGAATTTATCTATTGCAAATTTACCGATGCTCACGGCACCTGTAATTGCAAGGGCAAGAACCAGAAGACCGATTATAAAAGAACCGACCTTTTTCTTTTTATTAACGGTAACAATTTCGCTCATAATTTTTACCTGCTGTATTTCTTTCTTGTTCTTTCAGTACGTCTTTCAAGAGCTTCTTTTCTTGCCTTTTCCTGTTGACGCTTTTTCTTCTCCGCCGCTTTCTGACGAAGAATAAGGTTAATTCGGAAAACAACAATTGTTCCGCCGATTACCTGAACAACATCGCAACCTGTTGCCTCGGCAATTTTTGTTGCAAGCTCCTTAGGGCCTTCGGGAGAGGTTTCAAGGTGAACCTTGATTTTGAAAAGCTCTCTTGTATTAAATGTATCTTCAATCTGTGCAATAACTGCATCGGTAACGCCCTCTTTACCAATCTGAAAAATAGGGTCAAGTCCGTTTGCTTCTGCACGAAGTTTTGCTCTTTCTTTACTTGTCATAATTATATTTTTATTCCTTTTATTCTTTAGTCCATTTTGTGCCTTCGCGGGTATCAAGAAGTGTAACTCCCTTTGATGCCAACTCGTCACGGATTCTGTCTGCTTCTGCAAAGTTTTTAGCTTTTTTTGCCTCAACTCTCAAAGCAATCTGCTCTTCAACATATTTTGCAAAGTCATCAAGCTCTGCACTATTATCTGTTGTTTCATTAAGCTTCTTTGCACCCTCAACCAAATCAAGAGAAAGAACCTTATCGAAATCGTTAAGAAGATAAATCTTTGTTTTATCGTTTGTTTTCTCTTTGAGAACATCATAAACTGCAGTAACTGCAAGAGATGTATTTATATCGTTATCAAGAGCTGCTTTGAAGGAACCCTGAAGCTTTTCAACTGCTGCCATATCAAGCTCATCGCTGTCAACGGGATTAAGACCTGCAATTTTCTTGAGAAGCTTATCATAAGCAGTTGCGGCGCCGTCAAGATTTTCATAAGAGAAAACAAGCTGCTTTCTGTAATGGGACTGCAAGCAGAAGAATCTGTATGCAAGAGGGTTATAGCCCTTTTCTTCAAGAAGTGAAACTGTAAGGAATTCACCCTTTGATTTACTCATTTTACCTGAGTTTGTATTAAGATGGAGAACATGGAACCAATAGTTACACCATTT